>JBMOGJ010000062.1:0-18212 GCA_049318425.1 Phycisphaerales bacterium
GGTGCCGACACGGGTGCCGACACGGGTGCCGACACGGGTGCCGACACGGGTGCCGGCGCCGATCCACCCGCACCGAGCCGCCGGATGTGCGTGAATTCCGCCTCGGTCAGCGGCGTGATCGACAGCCGGTTGCCGCGCTGGAGGATCTGCATGCCCGCGAGCGCCTTCTCGGCGCGGAGCTGCTCGAGCGGGATCACCCCGCGGAATGCCTCGACGAAGCCGACCTCGCACATCAGCCAGGTCGGCGCCCTCGGGTCCGACTTCGGATCGTGGCCGTCGCTCCCCGGGTCGAACTGCGTGGGATCTGCGAGCGCCGTGCGGCGGATCTCGAGGATTCCCGCGGCGCCCGAGGGGTCTGCGTTGGAGTGGTAGAACACGCCGAGGTCGCCCGGCTTCATGGTGTCGCGCATGAAGTTGCGCACCTGGTAGTTGCGGACGCCATCCCATCCGGTCTTGCCATCGCGGGCGAGGTCGGCGATCGAGTAGACCTCGGGTTCGCACTTGAGGAGCCAGAAATTGGGCATTTCCGAAGGGTAGCGGCGGATTCGCCGATTTACACTCCCATGATGCGAGGTGGCTCACAAGGGTTGTGCGGACTCGGTTGCCTGCCGATGGAGCCGCGGGCGAGCGGCGCGCGTCGACCTGGTCCCGGTCCGCGCACCGTTGCGTCGCTTGTCCTCGCGGGCGCGCTGGGCGCGTCGGTCGCGATGTCGGCGCCGGCGACCGAGCCTCTCCGCGTCGATGACGCGACCGCGGGAACGCAGGCGACGCCCGAAGCGCCGGCCTCGACCACGCCGCCTGCGGAAGAGGTGCCCGCGCCCGCGCCTGCCCCCGGATCCGCGACCCCCACCGCGCCTGCCTCCACACCCGTGGTCCCTCCCGCGGCGACTCCATCGACCACCCCGGCAACCCCGCCAAGCACCAGCACCACGCCGACCGCGCCCGGCGGCGGCTCCGCCGGCACTCCCGCCGATTCCGCGGCGGCGCGGCGCGAGCGCACCCGGATCGACGCCGAGGAGACCCTCCGCAAGGCGCTGCTCCCGCAGCCGATGCCTCAGGCGCGCTTCGTCGCCCTCCTGGGCGCGACCGATGCCGCGCTCGCGGCCGACGCGACGCTCCTCGAGGCGCACGCGAACTACCTCGCCTCGGTCGAGAAGCTGAACGAGAACTCGATCCGCCAGCTCCTCCGCCTGCTGCCGGCCGCGTACAGCTGGGATGCGGGCACCGAGGCGTTCGTGCCGCGATCGACGCCCGAGCTCATCGCCCTCCTCGGCCTGCGCGACAAGGCCGTCCGCAACGCCGTCACCGCCGAGCGCCGCCTGCTCCAGGCCGTCGAGAACGCGGTGCCCGCCGACAAGCGACACCGGTACGACCGCGCGTTGCTGGCGTGGCGGCACGAGCTGCTTCCGCGCGCGGCGCTCCTGCCCTCGACGCGCGTCACGATCGTCGAACTCGTCGCGCTCGCGCGGCTCGGTCCGGACTCGGTCGCCGCGATCGAGCAGATCCTCGGCGAGTACGCGGGCGCGCTCGCCACCGCGCTCGCCGAGCGCGCGCAGCTGCTGCGCGACCACGATTCCGCGCGCGCGATCATCGAGACCGCCGCGGGCACGCTCTGGCGCTACGCCCCCGACGAGATCGCCGCCGCCACCGCCGCCGAACTCGACGAGCTCGACGCGCGCGACTTCGCGAGCGAGATCGCGATCCGCACGCTGCACTTCGACGCGCTCGCGCGCATCCGCGCGCGCATCCAGCCACGCGACGGGCGTCGCCTGGTCGAGCTCTGGCAGCGCACCGTGCACCCCGAGCTCTTCGACGACGAGCGCCTGCTCTCGCGCATCGTCGAGGACACGCTCGCGCACCCGAGCTTCTCCGCCGACCACGACACGGCGCTGCTCGATGCGCTCGAGACCTCGTACCAGCGCCTCGAACCGCTGTCGCGCGCGGCATGCGAGGCTGCCGACCTCGTGCTACCGCGCCTGCCCAACCGTTCGCAGGCATCGATGGCCGCGGAGATCGACGCCCGCATCGCGACCCTCGACGCGCAGGAGAAGCGCCGAGCCGTCGTGAAGGACGCGCTCCAGCGCGTGCGCGCGATGCTCGGCGACGCGGATCCGGCGCTCTCCGCCCGCGTCGACGACGCGATCTTCAGCGCCGACTCGCTCGCGCGCGCCGATGCCTTCGAACGACGCGCGCTCTCCGCGCGACGCGAGGTGCTCGCCGACGGTCCGGCGACTCCCGCGGCCGCTTCGGGCGGCGCCGCCCCCGGCAAGGAAACGACACCCGCACCAGCGCCGTCGGGAACCACGACCAACGCGCCGGGCGGACGCACCGCTCCGTCGACGCCCGCCGACGGCACCGCCACGCCTCCCGCCACCGACGACACGCAGACACCCCGCGGCGGCCGAGGCGGTCGCCGCGCGCGTCCCTCCTGAATCCGCGTTGAATCCCATGCTCCACGCACTCCCGCGCCTGCTGTCCGCGTCCGTCCGATCCGCGCTCAACCCCCGCGCCATCCGCTCGTCGATCGTCGCGACGGCGCTCGCCGCGACCGTCGCGGCAACCCTCGCCTGCGGTGGCTGCGACCGCCCCTCGGGCGCACCCGCCGCGGGGACGAGCGCGACGCCGCCCGTCGACGCGACGAAGGGCGCGGCGTCGTCGCCATCTGCGACGCCGCCGACGACTCCCCCGACGACTGCGCCGTCCACTCCGCCTGCGACCGCGCCCGAGATCCACGCCACCTTCGTCCACTCCACAGGGACGATCCGCGTGCGCCTCGCGAGCAAGGAGGCTCCGCGCCTCACGATGAGCTTCATCAACCTCGCCGAGCGCGGGTACTTCAACGGCCGGACCTGGTCGGACTTCTCGCCCGTCGTCCGCCAGACCGGCGACCCCGCGCCGCTCTACACGCTGCCGCGCGAGTTCTCGCCGAAGCTCCTGCTCGATGTCGGCGGCCGGCTCTGCGTGTCCAACACCAGCGACGACCACACCGCGCGCGCCAAGGCGAACCGCATCTTCCTCACGGTGAAGGAGCAGGACCGCTGGAACCTCGTGTACTGCGTCTTCGGCACCATCACCGACGGCCTCGAGTACGCGCGGACGATGCGCGACGGCGAGGTCATCGACGCGGTGCGCATCGAGGGCGACGCGTCGGCCCTCCGCGCGCGCTTCGCCAAGGAACTCGTCGAGTGGAACGCCGCGATCGATGCGGCGCCGACGCGCGTCGCGCCCGCGCGTTGACCGGATCGAGCCGCGCCATGCCCGCGCGCGGCGTCAGTTCACGGAGAACCCGCGTCCGCCGCGCGCACCCGACTCCTTCGCGCGGTCGAGCAGGCGCCGCAGATGCGCCAGCTCGCTCAGCGCGAAGCGCGCGCGGTTGCGTCCGCTCGGCTCGGCGAGCAGCCGGTAGCGCGTGTCGTCGCCACGCGCCAGCAGGATGAGCAGCTGCTCGAGGATGAACTCGGTCGGGATGTTGCCGCGGCGGATCCAGTCGCGGACGGGATCCAGCCGCTCCATCCGCGCGAGCTCGCCCTGCGTGATCAGCGCCGCGATCTCACCCTCGAGCGACGGCATGCGCCGCGGCGCGCCGAGCCGCTGGTCGATCGGCGAGAGGCGCGCGAGGCGGTAGAGCCGGCGTCCCTCGGGTTCGGCGACGGTCTCGATGACCGCCCGGCTGAATCCATGCACGAGGATGTGGTGCGTTCCGTCCGGCTGCGGCCGGTGGTCGACGATCTTCGCGACGCACACGGCCTTGCGAAGCGGCGGTTCGCCGACGCGCTCGCCCTTCCAGTCGCGTCCCGCGTACGACGCCATCGCGATCGGCGCCGCATCGAGCAGCGGTCCGTCGCCCCGCGCGCGCAGGCAGTCCTCGACCATCTGCCGGTAGCGCGGCTCGAAGACGCGGATCCAGTCCGCCGTGTGCGGATAGATCGCGACACCCGCGAGCGGGAACAGCGCGATCGGTCTGGAGAAGTCGATGTGGAACTTCACGGCCATGCCGCGATGCTACGCGCACGCCGCACGCCCCGCCACGAATCCGCGGATGGGACAGGCATGCATCGCCAGCCTGGACGGGCGCCGGATGGGACAGGCATGCACGCTCGATCGGACAGCGACGCTGGACGGGACAGGCATGCATCGCACGCCCTCCGCCTCGCCGGCGACCTCACGCCGGACGCCAGACGGGACAGGCATGCATCGCTCGCCCCCCAGATCCACCGACCACCTCACGCCGCGAGCGTCGCCTGCGCCTCGGCCAGCTTCTCGGCCAGCTGCGAACGCACCGCGTCGAGCTGCGCGGGACCGATGCCCAGCGAGTCGAACGCCTCGCGCGGGATCGACCGGTCGAGGATGTCGGCGTGGAATCCGCCGTTCTCGGTGGCCAGGCGCTCGGCGATGTAGATCAGCCACGGCACCTGCCGCGACTCGGCGGGGGCGCACATCGGGTCGTGGTGGTGTCCGCACGCGACCGCCAGCGAGCGCGGGAACTTCCACTGCTCGCACAGCGCCTCGCCGAAATGGCAGTGGTCGGCGCCGAAGACGGCACGCTCGACCATGCGGAAGTCGATCAGCGGATTGCCGTCGGCGTCCCACTGCATGTCGCCGAAGACCTTCACCAGCTTCGCCCGGTCCGACTGCAGCGCGACCATGATGCCGATGTCGTGCATGAGTCCGCCGAGGAACGCCTCGTCGCCCGAGCTCATGCGCGCCTCGCGCGCGAGCAGGCGCGCCGCGGTCGCGACCGCGATCGAGTGATCCCAGAGTTCCTTCGCGTCGAAGCGGTCGCAGAGCGCGCCTCCGCGGAACAGCTTCGCGAGGCTCGCGGCGATCGCGATGTTCTTCACCGCATTCAGGCCGAGCATCGAGATCGCGCGGTTGATCGATCCGATCTGCCGCGGAAGCCCGTAGAACGCGCTGTTCACGACCTTCAGGATGCGCGCCGACAGCGCGGGGTCGCGGCCGATCAGCACGTTGAGGTCCTGCGCGCTCGAATTCGGATTCTCCACGAGCTCGATGATCCCGAGCGTCACCTCCGGAAGCGTGGCGATGTGGCTGAGCTGCTTCACGGCCGCGTTCGCGACCTGCATGTGCGTCTCGTGATTCTGGGCTTGCATCGTGGAGCTCACCGGGATGTGGAGCCTGGACTCGGCTCCGGCTGGATCGGCGCGTTCCGATCCCTTCCGCAAGGGAGAACGCCGCATCGTTGATCGGTCGGTTTGCGGCGGCGGTTGACGGCGCGCGGTGCGAAGCGCGCGAACGCCGTGGCTTCCCGCGCCGAAGGCGGCGAGTTCCCACGGCCGATAGCGCGCGATATGCGGACCAGCCCGCACAGAGCGACCCGCGCCCGCGCTGCCTCCGACCGCGGTCCGCAACCCGCAGTCTGCAGCCCGCAGCGGCTCGGCGCGCTTCGCCCCTTCGCCCGCTAGAACCTGTTCAGCTTCGCGATCGGATGCCGCTCCGGATCGAACTCCGCGAGCACCCGCGCGATGCGCGCCCCCGCGCCCCCGTCTCCGTAGGGATGCGACGCGTCCGCCACGACGCGCCCGAGCGCCGCGAACGCGCCAGCGAGCGCGTCCGGCTCAGCCACGGCGCACGGCACGACATTGCCCGCACGCTCGCGACCGCGCTGCCGCCGTCCGATGTCGATCACGCGCGCGCCGAGCGCCGAGGCCTCGATGATGCCCGCGCTCGAGTTGCCCACGAGCGCGCGGATCTCGGGCCGCCGCAGCAATCCGACGAACTCCGCGCGCGGCAGGTGCTCGGCGATGCGCAGCGACGCGCAGCGCTCGGCGATCGCGCGGGTGATGCCCGCGCGGCCAGGATCCGAGTTGGGTGCGAGCGCGAGGACGCGCCCGCGCGCGATCGCAGCATCGAGCGCAGCCGCCGCGTCGGTATGCTCCGCCTCGTCGCTGCGCCCGCACGGATGCATCAGGAACACGAACTCGGGCGAGCCGAGCTCCGCGTAGCGCGCGTCGCCGATCGGCGCGAGGTCGGCCAGACCGTCGATGGACGGCGAGCCGACGAGGTGCACCGTTCCGGGCTGCTCGCCGAGCGCGAGGATGCGGTGCGCGCTCTCCGCCGACGCCGGGAAATGCACATGCGCGAGCTTCGTGATCGCGTGCCTCATCGATTCGTCGGCCACGCCCTCGGCGCGGTCCCCGCCGTGGATGTGCGCGACACGGATGCCGCCGATCGCCGCAGCGCTGGCCGCAGCGAACGCCTCGATGCGGTCGCCAAGCACGACCACCACGTCGGGCGCGAGCGTCGCAAGGATGTCGGCGAGCACGGCGATGCCGCGGCCGGCCGCACGCGCGTCTGCGAGGCGTCCCGTCTCGCCCGCCACCTGCATCGGGAACTCGATCACACCAGGCGCGTACGCGCGCACCTCGTCGATCGTGCGCGCGGGCGCGAGCAGATGCGCTCCGCCGGCGAGGATGTGCAGCGAGAGCGCGGGCTCCGCGCGGATCGCGTCGCACACCGGGCGCAGCAGGCCCCACTCGGCGCGCGTGCCGGTCACGACGGCGATCCGCCTCATGCGAGGTCCTCCGCGACGAGCACGCGGTCTGCGGACACGCCGCGCGCGAGCCTGCGCCCGACGATCTCGTCGAGCAGGCTCGCGGAGAGTCCGGTCCCCGGCCGCTTCACGCACAGGTCCCCGTGCGCCAGCACCGCACCGGCCGCGAGATCGCGCGCAGCAACAAGCGACTGGCGGCTCACCGCGCGTACGTCGCGCTCGACATCCTGCAGCTCCTTGCGCGGCGCGCCCACCATGCGCGCCGCGCGTCGCGCGAGCCGCACGTACTCGGCGAACTGCGCGGGATCGAGGCTCGCCGAGTGATCGGGACCCGCGGCGGCGCGGTCGTAGGTCAGGTGCTTCTCGAGGATGCACGCGCCCGCCGCCACCGCGATCGCGCCGGTATCGCTGCACGCCGTGTGGTCGCTGTAGCCGACGGCGCGTCCGGTGATCGCCGCGATCTCGTGCATGCCGCCGATGGCGGCGCGGTCGTCGGGCGTCGGATAGCTCGAGGTGCACTGCAGGAACGCGAGCTCGGCGATGTCGGCGAGCCAGGCGGCGCCCTGCGCGACCTCCTCGCGCGTCGCGGCGCCGGTCGACACCACGAGCGGCCGTCCCGTCGCGGCGGCGGCGCGCAGCAGCGGCCGGTTCACCAGGTCGGGCGACGCGGTCTTGAACGCGCTCCACCGCTGCGCGCGTGCGTGCGCGAAGAGCGGGATCGAGAACACCGTGACCATCGGCACGATGCCCGCCGCGATGCACTCGTCGGCGAGCGCGCCCAGTTCGGCGGGCGACAGCTGCAGTCCGCGCAGCAGCTCGCGCGGATCGCGCGCGCCCCGCTCGCGCTGGTAGACCGCGAGCACCGAGTCGAGCGACATCAGCATCTCGGCGTCGAACATCTGGAATTTGGCCGCATCCGCGCCCGCGGCCTTCGCCGCATGCACGAGCTCGCGCGCCCGCGCGGCGCTGCCATCATGGTTCACGCCGATCTCGGCGATGATGAAGGGATCTCCGCCGGACGCCACCGTGCGGCCACCGAGCTCGATCGTGCGACGCCCGTTCATGCCTGCACCTCCGCACGCGGCGCCTGCCGCAGGATCGCCTCCGCCACCGCCATGTCGACGGCGGTGTCGACGTCGATCACATCGCCCTCGCGCGTCTCGATCCCGCGACGGTCGCGCCCGAAGAACGCATGGGGCTCGCCCTCGCGCACGTCGAACAGGCTCGCGCGACGCACCGCGATCACGCCTCCGTCGGGCATGAACAGCGGCGGCAGTTCCTGGCGCCGGTAGATGCGGTTCTCGACGAACTGCGCGACGCGTCCCTCGCCGTCGAGCCGCGACATCCAGTACGGATGCGTCTTGCCCACGCGGTAGTAGCTCTGCACGCTGTCGGCGCCGCTCTCGAGGAGCCGCGCCACCGCGCGGTCGGCGAGGTCCGCCGGCCGCACCGGAACATTGCCGTACAGGATCACGATGCACTGCTCGCGCGCGCCGCTCGACTCGACGGCGTGGCGCACGGCGCTGTCGACGGTCGCGGTGTCGTTCGCGAGTTCCTCCGGCCGCAGGACGACCTCGACGCCCTCCGACCGCGCGATCGCCGCGATCTCCTCGCCGTCGGTCGAGACGATGACTCGGCCGATTCGGCGCGAGTTGCGCGCGAAGCGGATCGTGTGCGCGATCATCGGCACGCCCGCCACCGGCAGCGCGTTCTTGCGCGGAAGGCCCTTGCTGCCCGCACGGCCGATCACGACGGCGAGCACGTCGCGCGAGGGATCCGCGCGCGTGGAACCTGCCATCGTGGAATCCGCCATCTCGCGGGCATCGATCATGGAATCCTCGTCCTCAGGTCCTGGTGCGACTCCCCGAACTCGCGGCGGATCTGCTTGCGCCGCCCCACCAGGTCGCGCCACAGCTGCAGCAGCGGCCCACGGTCGACGGTGCCGAAGATGCGGTCGCCGCGCAGGTCGAGCTCCGAGAGCGGGACCGTGCCGTCCGACAGCACCAGCATGCGCCGCAGCATCTCGCGCCACATCGCCCGGCTCGGCGCGCGCGCGCTCGCCAGCGGATCCGGAGGATGCTCCGGCGACGGGTCGAACGGCGGCACGCCCTCGATCACCGGCGTGCCGATGAGATGCTGCCACCGGTCGAAGAACCCGTCGATGTCCTCGTAGCTCTCGACGCGCCGCTGCAGGCGCGGGACCACCCACGGCACCGCGTGCACCGCGCCGCCGCCGAGTCCCGCGAGATGGCGCCGCGCGGCGAGCAGGCGCTCCGCGTTCTGCAGCACGTCGCGGTGTCGGTCGATGCCGTGCATGCGGCGGTAGGTCTCGCCGCAGTCGGCATCGATCTCGATGCTCACGACGTCGACGCCCGCCGCGACGACCTCCTCGATGACCGCCGCCGGCGCGAGCAGCTCGGTGCGGATGTGCACGCCGCGCACGCCGCCCGCCTTCGCGGTGCGCACGAAGCGCGCGACATCGGGATGCAGCAGCGGATCGCCCGCGCCGCAGAAGGTCATGACGCAGTCGCGGCTCTCCGCGACCTGCTCGACGAGCCGCGCGAAGCGGCGCTCGGTCATCACGGTGCGCTGCACCGATCCCATGCGGTGCGGGCTCGACGCGCCCGAGCCCTGCCGACCCGTGTTGAGCTCGATCATCAGGTGCTGCGGCGTGTAGTACGGCACGGTGTCGAAGAGCTGGCGCTCGAGCAGGTCGATCGCCGAGCGCGCGTCGATGCTCGCCACGCCCCCGCCGCGGTCGCTCAGCCCCGGCTCGATCGCGCGCCGCATGCGGATCATGTTCCGCGGCGTGTCGAACACCGCGCGCACGAGCGAGCGGCGCACGACATGGTCGATCTGCACGCAGACATCCTTCGAGATCGGGTCCTGCTGCGGCCGCGTCGGCTCGTAGCCGAGCAGCCAGCCGATCGACGCCCGGCGGCCGCCCTGCGCGAGCTCGGCCATCAGCGAACGCTCCACCAGCACGCCGCACAGCCCCGGAGGCGACTGGTTGAACACGATGCGCAGCAGCTCCGGCCGCGTGCGGTGCCTGCGGACGAGCCCGTCGCAGCCGCCGCCGCACGCCTCGTCGCCGGACACCGAGACCAGCGGCCAATCAGGCCCCACCACGATGCCCGCGGTGACGCCGAACCGCACCATCGCCTCGTACATCGCGCGCGGCGCGAGCACCTCGTCGTAGACCGTCGTGCCGGCGATGCCGCCGCGCCACGAGCTGTCGCTCCACAGGCGCGCCGACGCGATCGCCGCGCGCTCCGGGCCGAACGGACTTCCCTGCGTGCGGTGCACCTCGATCGGCAGCCCGATCGCGCGCCGGTCGATGAGCGAGTCGAGATCGAATCCCTCGGGCGCGAGCAGCACGATCGACGCGGCCTCGCGCGACTTCCCGAGCCGCTCGAGCGTCCACTGCATCGCGGTCTTGCCCGCGAGCGGCTCCGCGAGGCTGCGCGGCGTGCCGAGCCCGCCATGCCACGGATCCACCGGAACGAGGAACGCCGCGCGCACCTCGGTCGCCACGCTCGCCTCGCCGAGCACGCGGCCGAGCGCGCCATCGGCGCCCGCGGAGATTTCTGCCTCGTCGAGTCCCTCGTCGACCGCCTCGCCCTCGAGCCTCCGCACCGCCGCCTCGAGCGCCGAGGAGTACTCGGTCGCGCACTCCGCGAGCCAGCGCACGTTCGCGAGGTCGCGCTCGAACTGCAGGCGCTGCCGCTCCTCGGCGGAGATCCCGCGCGACTGCTCGATCCGTCGGTCGGCCTTGGCGCGCTTGAGCACGCCGAGCTGGCTGAATTCATCGAGCATCCGAAGGGTCTCGAGCCGCGCGCCCACCTTGGCGCGCTCGGTCTCGATGGTCTTCCAGAGCCGGTCCTCGCGCTCGACGCGCGGCGCCGCGCCGATCAGCTGCGCGATCGCGTCGCCCGTGCGCCGCGATGCCTCGCCGATCACGCGCACATCCGAGAGCACCTCGCGCAGACGCGTCGCCGCGGCGCGCAGGCGCGTCTCGTCGAGCCCGCGTGCCGCGAGCGGGATCGGCTCCATCGGCTCCCCGCCGAACACCGCGAGCGTCTCCGCGAGTCCGCGCACCTCGGTGCCCGCCTTGCGCACGCCGCCCTCGGTCGCGTCGACCGTGACCAGACCGCGCCGCTCGTCCTGCAGGAAGAAGTACTCGAAGCGCTGGAGGTAGGTCTCCATCTGCGCGTCGGTGTAGATCGACTTTCCGTGCACATCGCGCCGCTTCACCAGGTGCGACCGGTGGCGCACGATGCGCGTCCACTCGAGGTTCTCCATGGTGTTGAAGGGATTCAGCTCGGGCGCCCACACATCGTCGATCGCGGTGCCGCGCGCGTAGTACACGCCGTCGGTGAACCCGAGGTCCTGTCCGATGAGCGCGACCGGATTGCAGCCGAGGAAGCGCGCGATCTGGTAGCAGAGATGCGCCACCGTCGCGCCCGCGGGCAGGCGGCCCTTCGCCGGGACCACCGGGCCCGACAGCGGACCGAGCAGCGCGTCGAGGTGCGGCGCGGAGATGGTGCGCACCGGACCCGGGTAGCTCTCGGCGATCACGGGATTCGCCTGCGGATCGAGGATCAGCGTCGTCTCCGCCACATCCTGCTCGCGCAGCCCCTCGTAGAAGCGCCGCGAGATCTGGTGCCAGTCGAGCGCAGCCACGAAGTGCGGGCGGATGCCCTCCGCGAGCAGCGGCTTGAGCACCGTCTGGGTGGCGACGATCACGCACTGCTCGCGCACGCCCGGCTTCGCGAGCAGGTGCAGGTTGCGGCGCAGGCTCGGGCCCGCGCTCACCACGATCCCGAGCCGGTCCTTCGCGATGCCCTCGAGCGGCGCGAGTCCCTCGCCGCCCACGTACAGCCGCGCGTTGCGGAGGATCGACCGGATCGTGTGCGCGCTCCGCGCGAGCGCCGTCGCCGACGTCACGCGCGCGGCGCGCACCGTCTCGGTCACATGCTGCGCGAACTCCTTGGCGAACGGCGCGACGCGCGCGCGGCTCGCGGGATGCTCGACCAGCTGCACGCCCTGGATCAGCACGCCCTCGGCGCCCGCGAAGCGCTCGGAGTAGCGCCCCAGCGGCTCGGTGCCCGTGAAGAACAGCAGGTTGGTGCGCTCGAACATGGCGCTGCAGTCGACGACCGAGAGGACCGCGCGCAGCAGCGCGAGGTCTGGCTCGAGCACCGCGATCAGGCCGGTGCGCCCGAGCCGCTCCGCGAACTGCGCGACGTGGAACCCGAGCCCGAAGCCGAGGACCGCGACCACCGCCTTCTCCCGCATGTCCACGGAATCCGCGAGGTTCACCGCCTCGTCGCGCGGCGCATGGCGCGACGCCAGCGCGCGCCCATCCGCGATGGCGACCGGGGAGCCATCGGCGGCGACCGTCCATTGGAGCTCCGCCGGAGCGGTGGCCCGCAGCGCCTCGATCACGTCGGTGTTGCGCGCACCGAGCGCCGCGAGGTTGCGCTCGAGCGTCGCGGCGCCGGACGCCGAAGGGGTGCTGGGGCTGGAGGTCGTTGCCATCGTGCGAAACACCGCGAAAACGCGAGGCGCGCCCGCACGAAGCCGACTCCCGGCTGGGCATGGACGCGGCTCCGCCGCAACGGCCTGCATCGGCCGAGTCCTGGAGAAGCGTGCAGAAAATGCGCACTCCCCCGCACCCCATTCGTCCCGTGCCCGTCTTTGCTGCGAGAATCGCCGCATGACCTCGTGGCTCTTCGAGAACCCCGTCCCCATCGCGATCCTGATGGCGGCGATCGCCGCGATCCTCGCCTGGCGCGCGCTCGCGGGCGGCGGCGGTCGCCGCGAGCTCACCGCCGCCGGCGTTGCGGCGCTCCTCGGGCTTTCCGCGATCGCCGCCGGCCGCCTGGTCACCACCCCGGGCGAGCACGCACGCGCCGTCGTCGAGGAACTCGTCGCGTTCGCAGAGGAGGCCGAGGTGCAGCGCGCCGCAGCGCTCTTCGCGCCGAACGCGGTGCTCAACTACGGCCGCCGCGAGAACGCCGGGGTCTCCATCGAGGCCATCCGCTCGGCGCTCAACTCGCTCGCCGCGTCGAACCGGATCGAGTCCAACCGCATCACCCGCCTGCGCTTCCACACCATCGACGACCGCACCGGCGAGGTCGAGCTCTCCTGCTCGACGACCACGGCGCGCTCCATGACGGCCGTTCCCACGGAGTGGCTCATCCGCGTGCGCCGCATCGGCAACGACCCCTCCGCGGACGGCGCCTGGAGGATCGACCGCATCACCTTCGAGCGCGTCTTCGGACAGGCGCCGACGCCGCGCATCTGGTGAGCCGCGCGAAGTCGCGTGACGCCCGCCACGCGGGATTCAGCGCCCCGGATCGACGCCCGCGACGCTCTCGACCGGCGGCAGCAGCGCCGGCACCGCGACGCGCTTCAGCAGTCGCGCATCGCTCTCGGGG
The DNA here is from genome assembly GCA_049318425.1 of Phycisphaerales bacterium. GTDB lineage: Bacteria > Planctomycetota > Phycisphaerae > Phycisphaerales > SM1A02 > QWPT01. The sequence continues at coordinate 12,955 of JBMOGJ010000062.1, forward strand.
TCGTGCACGCCCGCGCGGATCTCGCGGCCCGAGAGCCGGCGCGCGCCGTCCTTGAAGTGGAACGCGCGCACCGCGGTCGCGCCGGGCGCGAGGGTCGAGACCAGCTTGCGGTCCGACACGTAGCCGTCGGCGCCGGCGAAGGCCTCGACGTCGATCGCGGCATCGCTCACGTTCGTGACCTTGAGCGTGAGCACGAGGTCGATCGCGCCGCTCTCGATCGAGCGCGCGAGGCGCCACGACGGCTCGACCACCGCCTTGCGGTAGCCCACCTCGAGCGGACTCGCCATGCGCACGCGGAACGGCTCCTCCGCCGTGCCCACGATCTCGACCTCGACCGGGATGCTGCCCGCCTCGGTGCTGCGCGGCACGCTGAAACTCACGGGAATCCGCACCTCGCCGCCGGGCGCGACATCGAAGCGGTGCGTCTTCGGCGAGATCTCGAGCGCGGCCGGACCGAGCACGGTCAGCGTGCCCGCAAGCGTGCGCGTCCACGGATTGGCCAGCACCAGCACGCCTTCCTGCGGTGCACGGCGGCTCTCGGCGAACACGGGATCCACGCGGAATCCCTTGCGAAGCAGGCACATCTCGCGGCTCACGCCCTCGACGAACAGCGGCTCGCGGCCGATCCGCAGCGCGTGGCCGCGCGTGGTCGGCGGAAGCGTGCGCGAGCGGCCCCAGAGGTCGGTCGCGAGCACCGGCTGCGCGCCGAGATCCACATCGACGGCGACCTCGCGTTCACCCGCATCGCTCCACAGGACCAGCACCGGTCCGCGCGCGCCATCGGCGAGGATCGCACGGACGCCCTCCGCAACCGGGATGTCGGCCACGAAACGCCGGCCGCAGAGGCGGGTCGAGATCTGCCGCCACGCCGCCAGCTCGAGCGCCGGCCCGGGGACGGGCGGCAGCGAGTCCTCGCGCACCTCGACCGAGACCGCGTCGAATCCCGCGCGCCACGCATCGATCGCGCGCAGCGCGAGGTCGATCGCACGCTCGCCGTCATCGACCAATCCCGCGGGCAACGGCACGATCCGCACCATGCCCCGCGCGCCGGTCGTGAATCCCTCGTAGATCTCGGCGCCGCTCTCCCGCCACGCGGGATCGGCCACCAGCTCGAGCACATGCCGCTCGCGCTCCACGGCGGCGGCGAGCCCGGCGGGCACCGATTCCTCGGGCGCCCACGGCACCGTCACCAGCGGCCCGGCGACGGCGGTGCCCATCGTCCGCGCGATGCCGCCGAGACGCGCCGCGAGATCGGTGCGGTCTGCGTCCACCGGCTGCGAGCCGATGAACCACTGGTCCACCCGCTGTCCGAACGCGAGCAGCCACGGCTCGAGCGCCGGACGCCAGCGTGATTCCTCGAGCGCGAACAGCCCGAGCGCGTCGTCACTGTCGATGCGCACCGAGTTCGCGAGCCGCGATGGAACGGCGCCGATGCGGAACATCGGCTCCACGCGCCGGTCGAGCAGCCGTCCGACCAGGGGGCGCAGGTACTCGATCTCCGCCGTCGGATCGCGCGTCTCGGTGGACTCGCTCCACACCGGCAGCACGACGAACGCGCTGCGCGCGAGATCCATCACCGGCTCGATCGGCATGTCGACCGCCCCGAGCGACACGCCGAACCGCGGCGGCTGGTCGGGCTCGAACGGATCGTTGGGCAGCACCGCGAAGCGCGCGAGTCGCCGCGCGATCTCGCTCTTCCCGTGGGAAAACCGCGCCTCGGCCTCGTACCAGCCGGTCGCCAGCCCGGGCACGGCGAGCACGACCTCGCGGTCCGCCGGCACCGTCAGCCGCTTCTCGAACACGGATTCCCCCGACGCGCCGCGCACGCGGACATCGACCGTCGCCGCGTTCACCATCGGGTCGTCGCAGCGCACGCGCAGCCTCGCCTCGCCCGCAGGCGCGACGATGCCGAGCGACTCCGGCTCGAACTTGACCGACGGCATCTGCCAGACCTCGATGTCATCGAAGTAGGCGCGGCCCTTCACGTCGTTCCGGGCGACGGCGAACCGGTCGCCGTCGACGCCGTTCTGGAGCCCAGGCTGCACCACCTCGAGCCAGATCTGCAGCGACTTCGCCTCCGCGGGCACCGGCGGCGGCTGCACCTCGAGCTGCCGCCACTCGGTCTCCGCGCGGATCAACTCCGACGCGTAGATCCCCGCGACCGCCTGCTCGTCGCTCTTCATGAAGCGCATGCTCACGCGCACGGCGGCGTGGCGCAGTCCCTCCGTGCGGATCCAGGTGCGCAGCAGCAGATCCGCGCCGGCCGAGACGCCCTCGAGCGGCACCGAACGGAAGCGCACCATCGAGCCGCCATCGAGCTCGAACCGCACCGCGTAGCCCTTGCCGTCGCCGGCGCGACCGACGCCCTCGGCGATCGTGACTGTCCCGAATGGCGAGTAGCCGATCGCCGTCGGGTCCGGCGGCGGATCGAATCCGACGGGCACACCCGGGTTGAACTGCGCGCTCTCCTCGAAGTCGAACCGTGCGACGAGGCGCCGCGGCGTCACGTTCCACCCATCGCGCGGCGCGGGCGGCTGCACCTGCGCCGCCACCACGCCGGCCGCCGACGCGACCACCGCCAACGCGATCATGGACTGGGCGAGCACCTTCGTCACGGTCGGTTCATCGGCATTCTCGGACACAGGCTCCAGTCCAGACGGGACAGGCATGCATCGGGCTCCGCTCGGGGCCCCACACGGGACAGGCATGCATCACCCGCCCGACGGAAGGGACAGGCATGCATCGCCCACCCACCCCCCGAGAATCACCCCCACCCCACCTCCTTTCGCCACGCCCGCCGCCCGTACCATCGCGCCCCGCATGATCGACCTCCGCAGCGACACCGTCACCCGCCCGACCCCCGCCATGAAGGCCGCGATGATGGCCGCGCCGCTCGGCGACGACGTCCTCGGCGACGAACCCACCGTCCAGGCGCTCGAGGCCAAGGTCGCCGCCCTCCTCGGCAAGGAGGCCGCCCTGTATGTCCCCTCGGGCACCATGGCCAACCAGCTCGCGATCCGCTCCGTCTCCGAGCCCGGCGACGAGATCATCGCCCACCGGGACAGCCACATCATCCACTACGAGACCGGCGCGCCCGCCGCCCTCGCCGGCTGCATGGTCTGTCCCCTCGACGGCCCCGGTGGGCTGTTCGAGCCCGCCCAGGTCCGCGCCGCCCTCCGCCCGCGCGACCAGCACGCGCCCGTCTCGCGCATGCTGCTCCTGGAGAACACCCACAACAAGGGCGGCGGCACCGTCTGGCCCACCGCCCGGTTCGAGGCCGTCACCGCGACGGGCCGCGAGGCGGGCCTCCACATCCACATCGACGGCGCGCGCCTCATGAACGCCTGCGTCGCCCTCGGCGTCGCGCCCACCGCGTTCACCGCGCACGCCGACACCGTGTCGATCTGCTTCTCGAAGGGCCTCGGCGCCCCCGTCGGCAGCGCGCTCGCCGGCAGCGCGAAGCTCATCGCGCGCGCACGCCGCTTCCGCAAGATGTTCGGCGGTGCGATGCGCCAGTCGGGACTCCTCGCGGCGGCCGCGATCCACGCGCTCGACCACCATGTCGCGCGCCTCGCCGACGACCACGCGAACGCGCGTCGCCTCGCCGCCCTCGTCGCGGGAACCGCCGGCCTGTCCCTCGAGGGCACGCCCGAGTCGATTCCCACCAACATGGTCTTCTTCACCGTCGACGCCCGGCTCGGCACCGCACAGGACTTCTGCGCGCGTCTCGCGCAGCACGGCGTCGCCGCGATCGGCATGGGCCCGAACCGCGTCCGCATGGTGACCCACCTCGACGTGAGCGCCGCCGACATCGACCGCGCCGCGGCGGCCATCGCGCTCGCCGCAGGAAAGGCCTGACATGCACGCGACCAGCGCCCTCACCCTCGCCGCCATCTTCGACCTCGACGGCACCCTCGTCGACAGCTACGACGCCCACTTCGAGGCCTGGCGCCTCATCAGCGCGCGCCACGGCGTCGCCGTCACCGTCGACGACTACTACGCCCACTTCGGCCGCCGCAACGAGGACCTCCTGCGCGAATGCTGGCACCGCGCCGGACGCGGCACGCTCACGCACGACGAGATCATGGCGCTCGACCACGAGAAGGAAGCCGCCTACCGCGAGATCGTCGCCGTGCGCTTCCCCATCATGGAGGGCGCGCGCGAGCTCGTCTCGTCGCTGCGCGCCGCGGGCTTCCGGACCGCCGTCGGCTCGTCCGGCCCGCCGCTCAACGTGCAGCGCGCCATCGACGGCCTCGAGCTCGTCGCCGCCTTCGACGCCGTCGTCACCGGCCGCGACGTCAAGCGCTCCAAGCCCGACCCCGAGTGCTTCCTCCTCGCCGCGTCGAAGGTCGGCGTCGATCCATCGCGCTGCGTGGTCTTCGAGGACGCGCCCGCCGGCATCACCGCCGCCAAGGCCGCGGGCATGAAGTGCATCGCCATCACCTCGAAGGGCCACACCCCCGAGCGCCAGCGCGACGCCGACCTCATCGTCCCCACCGTGCGCGACGTCACGGTCGCGGCGGTCCGCGCGCTTCTCCACTAACATCGCCCGACCGCACGCACGCACGCCCTCACGCACGCATCCGGAACCACCCATGGACCCGCGCTACGCCAAGCTCGCCGACCTCCTCGTCCGCCACTCGACCAAGCTCCAGAAGGACGAGCATGTCCTGATCGAGTCCTTCGACATCCCGGTCGAGATGACGATCGCGCTCATGCGCGCCGCGCGCGCCGTCGGCGCCCATCCGCACGTCGCCGAGCGCTCTGCGCGGATCATGGCCGAGCTCTACCGCGGCGAGGAGAAGGGCCTCCAGACCTGGCCGACAACGACCTCCACCGCATGAAGCAGATGCACGCCTACATCGGCCTCCGCGGCGGCCACAACGTGAGCGAGCAGTCGATCGTGCCCGGCGAGCAGATGAAGCTCGCCGCGCGCACCTACTCGAAGCCCGTCCACTTCGAGCAGCGCGTCAACCACACCAAGTGGTGCGTCCTGCGCTGGCCGAGCCCGTCGATGGCGCAGCTCGCCGGCAAGAGCACCGAGGAGTTCGAGGACTTCTACTTCAAGGTCTGCTGCATCGACTACGCCAAGATGGACGCGGCCTGCGCCCCGCTCAAGGCCCGCATGCAGCGCGCCGACAAGGTCCACATCAAGGGCCCGGGCGAGACCGACCTGACCTTCTCGATCAAGGGCATCGGCGTCATCCCCTGCTGCGGCGAGTACAACATCCCCGACGGCGAGTGCTTCACCGCGCCCG
>JBMOGJ010000063.1:0-18095 GCA_049318425.1 Phycisphaerales bacterium
CACGCGGCGACCGTCGTCGGCGACACCGTCGGCGATCCGTTCAAGGACACCTCGTCGGTCGCGCTCAACCCCGTCATCAAGTTCACGACGCTCTTCGGCCTGCTCGCCGTCGAGATCGCGATCGCGATGAAGGACCACCCGGCGAAGATCTGGATCGGCGTGGTCTGCTCGCTGATCGCGTGCTTCTTCGTCTGGCGCAGCTTCTACGGCATGCGCATCCCGACCGACGCGAAGAAGTGATCGGCGCGGGAGCGTCGAGCAACTGAGTTCCAAGCATGCGGGCCGCCCGAAAGGGCGGCCCGTTTCATTGCGATCTGCGGCAGGTGGAGTCCTCGTGCCACGTGCGCAGGACGCCGGCGCGGCGCGACACGCCATATCGATGCCCAGCAGGAGAGCGTTGCCGCGATCACCGCTGGAATTGGCTCAGCGAAGCGATTCGTGCGAGAGCCGCACCTCGCCGGCAAGCTCGAGGAACTTCCGGCTCGGCCCCGCCTCGGCGTCGACCCGGCCGCCCGCGTGCGAGAACCCGAGACGCCACGCGTGCAGTCCGAGCGTCCGCTCGTCGGTCTTTGTCGAGGGAAGCAACCGCGCTCCCACCGTGTAGATCGGATCGCCTGCGACGGGAAATCCCAGGTGCGCGAGGTGCACGCGGATCTGGTGCAGTCGGCCCGTGCGCGGCTCGCACGACACCAGTGTGTGGCTGGCGCTCGTCGCGAGGACCTCGACCTCCGTGCTCGCCGCGCGTCCCGCCCGCGACACGACGCTGACCAGGCGCGTGCCCTCGTTGGACGGAACCCTGCGCTCCTCGAGGTTCAGCTCGACCACCTGCGTTCCCGCGCGCATCCGGCCGGCCACGATCGCGAGGTATCGCTTCGACACCGCGCGCGACTCGAATTGCGCGCGGATCTGGTCGTACGCATCGGGATCGATCGCGCAGGCGACGCAGCCGCTGGTCTGGCGGTCGAGGCGGTGCAGCAGGCCGTAGTCGCGCCGCTCGCCGAGCCGAAGCATCTTGCCGCCGTATCGCGCGATCAAGCCGTTCACGAGGCTGTCGTCGCGATGGGAGGTCCCGGGCTCGGTGACCATGCCGGGCGCCTTGTTGGCCACCACGACGAGTGCGTCCTCGTGCACGATGTCGAGACGGATCCGCTCGTTGGGTTTCGGTTGCGCCACGGCGCGAGTCTACCCTTCCGTTCGGACGACGGTACGATCGCGCGCATGCGCACACTCGGCGTCAACTCCCGTCTCCGCCCGTTCGGAGCCACGATCTTCGCGGAAATGACGGCGCTTGCCGTCCGCCACAACGCCTTCAACCTCGGGCAGGGGGCGCCGGACTTCGACGGTCCCGAGTTCGTCAAGGAAGCGGCGATCAAGGCGATCCGCGACGGCCGCGGCCAGTACGCGCGCATGACGGGCCTGCCCGAGCTCACCCGCGCGATCACCGACCGGTTCCAGCGCACGCACGGCGTCGCGTACGACCCCGAGCGCGACGTCGTCGTGACCTGCGGCGCGACCGAGGCCATCGTCGACTGCATGCTGGCGCTCCTCGAGCCCGGCGACGAGGTGCTGATGTTCGAGCCGTTCTACGACTCCTATCCGGCCGCGGTCGCGATGGCGGGCGGCGTGTCGAAGGTCGTCACCCTCGAGGCGCCCGGATTCCGCATCGATGAGGCGGCGGTGCGCGCCGCGATCAGCCCGCGCACGCGCGTCCTGCTCGTGAACAGCCCGCACAATCCGAGCGGACGCATCATGGACGATGCCGAGCGGGCGATCATCGTGCGCGTCGCGATCGAGCACGACCTCATCGTGATCAGCGACGAGGTCTACGAGGAGCTCTGGTACGAGACGCCGCACCGCACGCTGGTGCTCGAGCCCGGGATGCAGGAGCGCACGATCGTCCTCGGCAGCCTCGGCAAGAGTTTCTCGCTCACGGGCTGGAAGGTCGGTTGGGCGCTCGCGCCCGCGCCGCTCGCCGCGGCGGTGCGGTCCGCGCATCAGTTCGCGAGTTTCTGCGCCGCCACGCCGCTCCAGGTCGCGGCCGCGGCCGCGCTCGCGGCGCCCGACTCGTACTTCGAGGAGTTCCGCCGCGACTACCGCGCGCGCCGCGATCGCATGGTGCAGGGGCTCCGGGCCTGCGGCTTCGCCTGCGACGCGCCCGAAGGCAGCTACTTCGCGCTCGCCGACCACTCGGCGTTCGGCTTCGGCGACGACTACGCGTTCTGCCGCCACCTGGTCGAGCACGGCGGCGTCGCCGCGATTCCTCCGGGCGCGTTCTACGCGAACAAGTCGAAGGCGAAGTCGCTCGTGCGCTTCGCGTTCTGCAAGAAGGACGCCACCATCGATGGCGCGCTCGAGCGACTCGCGAAGTACAGGGAGCGCTTCCAGCGCGGCGAACTGACGACTTCGGGAGCCACCCATGCCGCATCCGTTTGAGGCGCGCGAGATCTCCGCGTGGATCGAGCCGGCGCGGGTCGACCGCGCCATGCGCATCCTCTCCGACCCGCGGCTTCGTCCCACGCGCGTCGGCAGCGACGATGCGCGGACGCGGCGCCAGCTCGCCGAGCGTTTCGGCGCCGAGGCGTTCGACGACCTGCGGCAACTGGCGATCGCCACGCCGTCGGCGCTGTGGATCGACCGCAGCGCGCCGCTCGACGAGCGTGAACGCGAACCGCTCGCGAGCGAGGACATCGCGGTCATCGCCGGCGCCTGCTCGCTCTCGTTCCTCGTGGCGATCCCGCAGTGCGAGACGGCCCCGAGCTTCCGGCGCATGCAGACCGGTCGCGCGCTGCTCGGCGTCGCCGAGGCCTTCGGGCGCGTCGAGGTCTTCCAGGCCGCGGTCGCGGTGCCGAACGAGCATCACCTCGCCGAAGGGCTGCGCGTCGCCGCGGCCGCCGCGCTCGCGGTGCTCGGGCCGATCGATCAGGTCACCGCGTTCGGCATGCGCGAAGGCACCATGACCGCGAGCGTGATCGGCCGGCGCGGGCTCGGCACGCTCGCCGTGGGCAGTGGCGCGGACGCGACCAGCTTCACGCTGATCGGCGACGGCGGACTGGCGACGGTCGCTTCGGCACTGGTCGCGTGGCGACGTCGCGATGGCAGTTGGGTCGAGGAGACGCGGCTTCCCACGGACGGCGACGAGCCGACGATCGAGACGATCCTCGAGGCCGAGAGGCCCACCGCGCGCGGAACCAGCGCCACCGACGACGCCCATCGGCGTGGGCGGCTTCGCATCGCGGCGCTCGCCGACACGATCCGGCTCTCGGCGCGCACGGCGCACAGCGAGAGCGTCGAGGCGATGTTGCGCGGATTCGGCGTCGACCCCGTCGAGCTCACCACGACCGCGTGATGTCGCGGCGGGCGATGTGGCGCGCACCCGAACATGGGCGCACACACGCGCAGGAATCCAGCGCGCAGCGCAAAAAAAGGTGAGGCCGCGCAAATGCGCGGCCTCGAACACAGTGCGGGTCAGCGGGGCGCTCCCGAGCATGGCTCGGGTGGGACGCAGCGCCAACGATCACGCGTTGATGGAGAGCACCTCGATGCGGGTGTAGTGCTGCTTGTGGCCGATCGTCTTGCGATAGCCCTTGCGGCGCTTGTACTTGCCGACGAGGACCTTCGGACCATCGGCCTCGCCGAGGACCTTCGCGGTGACGGTCGCACCGGCGAGGAAGGGGAGGCCGATCTTCGCGGCCGAACCGCCGGCGACATCCCCGACCGCGAGCACGCGGTCAAAGGTGATGGTGGAGCCGTCCTCGGCGTCGCGGAGGTCGATGTCGATGACGTCGCCCTTCTGGAGCTTGATCTGGGTACCGCTGTCTTCGATGATCGCGTACATGTCTTGATTCCTTGCGACCCCGAGGCACTCGGGGGCGAAGGGACGAGCATACCAAATCCGCAGGAATGCTCAAGCCCCTCTGGCATGGATCCTTTGACGGCCGATAGAGTGCGTCGGCGTACCGGAACGGTCGCCCGCTCTCGCCTCGGCGGGACGGGAGGAAAGTCCGAGCACGGCAGGACAAGGTGGTGGGTAACGCCCACCGGCCCGCTGCAGGGTCAGGGAAAGTGCCACAGAAAACAGACCGCCAGGGTCCGAAAGGTCCTTGGTAAGGGTGAAACGGTGCGGTAAGAGCGCACCGCCCGGCCGGTGACGGTCGGGGCACGGCAAACCCCACCTCGTGCAAGTGCAAGCAGTTCCGCCGATCCGACCTCGGTCGGGTCGACAGCCGCGGTCCGCGGTCTGGAACAGGTAGCGCGCTCGAGCCCACGGGCAACCGGGGGCCCAGAGAAATGGCCGTTACCGACCGCGCGAGCGGATCGGGACAGAACTCGGCTTAGCGGTACGCGCAGCAATGGGCGGTCCGTCTCCAACGGGGCGGACCGCCCACCTTTTTGCGCGCGACGGTTTCGCACGAGGCCGACAACCCGGCTTTCAGCCGCACTTGGTGCGGGTGAACGCACTTTGGGTCGGGAGAAATCCCTGACCGAAGAAGTTTGGATTTTTCACTTGTCTTGTGGGCGGAAGCCGCCAAGATACGCCTCCTTCAAGGCAAGTCGCCTTGACTCGTGCGCCGAGGTTGGCGCACTCGCGGCACTCGCAAGGCAGCGGCCGCGGCTGCAACCCTTTCCCTTCGGTCCTTCGCGGCGTCCAGCGGGAGGGCGCGAGGGCAGGGCACCGCCTCTCCCCGAGTCATGGGGTGGCGGTGGCAACGATCAGTCGCCCGACGCGACCAGGCGCTCCGATTTGGATCGGGCACCGGGGATCGCGGCAGGCGCAGGCGTCCGAAAGGGCGCCGAAGCAGGAAGCGAAAGCAGAACGCCATGCAGAACGAAGGCAACGACATGAACTTCGCCCCCAACGGTTCGGGCGGAGCTGGTCAGATTCCATTCTCGAGCGCCGGTTCGGTCGGCTCTGGGTCTTCGGGCTCCAGTGGGTCCGGCACGGGTGCGCCCTCGAAGGCCTCCAGCCTGCAGAACTACCACATGCTCGCCTTCCGCAAGGCGCTGCACCCCGAGTTCTTCGGCATCGAGGGTCGCCAGCGCGTCCAGCACGGCGACTACGAGACCGAGGCGTGGATCTTCCGCGGCGGCCACAGCCTGCGCTTCACGCTCAACGGCTTCTGCATGTCGGAGATCGTCGTCGAGCACATCGACCAGATCCCGGACCGCGGTCTCATCGCCGCGCTTCCGTGCGCCGGCGAGCGCGACTTCGAGGAGAAGGTCGCGGAGAACCTCGTCTACATGACCACCATGCAGACCGAGACGCTCTCCGACCACCTCTACCTCGGCACCTACAAGGAGATGATGCAGCACGCCCGCGAGAACGACTCGCTGTTCGCCGCGTGGACCGACGCTGCCGGCAAGCCGAACCTCTCGCTGATCGACGTGCAGCACTTCCGCCACGAGGTGCATGTGCAGGGCTACCACCTGCGCTCGGATTGCGGCCTCGTGCTCCGCACGCAGTCGATGATCCAGGTCGTCGCGCCGAAGGCCTCGAAGGGTGCCAAGGCGGACGCCAAGACCGATGCCAAGTCGGACTCCAAGTCGCGCGGCACCGGCGGTAGCTCACCGCGCAAGCGCTGATCGAGTCCCCGATGAAGCGCGCCGGCCTCCACACCGTGCCGCGCGGTCCACGGAACCCACTGCTATGACGAACCTCCTCCGACGCGGAAGGCTTGAGGTCGAGACCGACCTCCTCCTCGGCGCGGAGGAGGTTCTGCTTCCAGCTGGGCTCAAGCTCGACCTTGGGGCGCTTCCGCCTGGCGCCGCGTCGCCCACGTTGCAGGCCGCCGGCACTCCGGCGGCTGCACCGAGTTCCCCTGCGCGGAGCGGCTTCGACGCGGCCCTATTCGCGCCCACGAAGGGTGCGGCCAACCCGGTCGGCGCGCCGACGGCGTCGCGCGCTCCCAGCTCCGCCGGCGTTCCGCGGCCGGAGCCTTCAGTCCTGAGGGAGAGCTCGGCGCCCCCCCGTGCCACCACGCCCCCGAGCGCCCCGACGGTGCAGTCGAGCGCGACGGCGCCAGCCGGCATCGCGGCTCCGATGGTGCCGATCGTCGATCACGTCGTCGCACCCGGCGGGGCCTCGAAGTCGGAGCGGCTGGCCGCGCTCGACGCGCTGCATGCGCGCGTCTGCCCGCATTGCACGGCCGCCACCGCGCACACGCGCCTCGTCTTCGGCGAGGGCAACCCCGACGCCGAACTCGTGTTCGTCGGTGAGGCGCCCGGCGAGACCGAGGACCAGCAGGGACGGCCATTCGTCGGCCGGGCAGGGGAGAAACTCGACAGCATGATCGGCGCGATGGGATTCGCGCGTGCCGACGTGTACATCGCCAACGTGCTCAAGAGCCGGCCGCCCGACAACCGGACGCCGCTCGCCCACGAGATCGAGCGTTGCGGTCCGTACCTGCTCGCGCAGCTCTCGGTGATCCGCCCCAAGGTGATCGTCACGCTCGGCGGTCCCGCGACGAAGCTGCTGCTCGCGAGCGAACTGGGGATCACGCGCCTTCGCGGCGTGTTCGGCAGCGTGCGGCTGGGCGTCGCCGAGGGCGCGCCGTTCGACGTGCCGGTGATGCCGACGTTCCACCCCGCGTACCTGCTCCGCAACTACACGACGGAGACGCGCGCGCAGGTCTGGGAGGATCTCAAGAAGGTACTGGCTGCGCTCGGCCGCGAGGCGCCGGCGCGGAAGTCGTCGTAACCGTTGGACTGGGCGCGCCCGCTCACGGCACACGCACGATCAGCGTCACCGGGCCGTCGTTCAGGATGTCGACCTTCATCTCGGTGCGAAACCGACCGGTTTCCACCGGCAGTCCGTGCGCACGGATCGCCTCCACCGTCTCGTGGAACAGCGGCTCCGCCGCTTCGGGGCGCGCCGCGCCGATGAAGCTCGGCCGATTGCCACCCGAGCAGTCGCCCGCAAGCGTGAACTGACTGATCACCAGCAGCGAGCCACCGACCTCGCTCACGGCGAGGTTCATCTTGCCGTCGGCGTCCTCGAAGATCCGCAGCTTGGCGAGCTTGTCCGCCATCTTTCGCGCCTGCGCCGGACCATCGCCGACCTCGACGCCGAGCAACACCACGAGACCGCCGCGTTCGCCCAGGGCTCCGACGCGCGCGCCATCGACGCGCACTTCACCTCTGCTGCAGCGCTGCACGACGGCGATCATGGCGGTGCTCAGGCGAGCAGGACCATCGACGCGCTCGACACCAGCGCGTTGCCCTGCTCATCGACCGCCTGACGGTAGTCGATGAGTTCGACGCTCGACGGCTTGGCGAGCTTCGCGACGGCGCTCATGCAGCCGACGGAGCACCAGCGCGTCGGGTTCTTGAGCTCGCGCATGCGCGCGACGAGCTGATCGGGTCCCGCGATGTACTCCTTCATCATCGCGCGGTCATGCGCCTCGACCTCGCGGCGACGCTGGTCGCTCACCGCCGTCGGCTCGCCGAACGCCGGACCGACGTGCGACATGTCGGCGCTCGCGATGAACAGCGTGCGACCGCCCTCCGCGGCAAGCGCGCCACCGAGCACAGAGACGAACTCGTCGACGCCCAGGCGCTCGCCGTCATCGGAGAGCAGGCCGACCACGGGATCGGGAACGAGCGCGGCCACCACGGGGATGCTGCCGAACAGATGCTGGACCCACGGGATGTGGAGCTGGATCGAGTGCTCCGGCACGTGGTCGAGGATGTCGACGAACAGCTTGCGGCCGGTCTGGCTGCGCACGCGCTCGACGACGCGGCCGTCGACCGGCATTCGGCCGAGCGGCGACTCGAAGCCGAGGTCGGACATCACGACGCCGTCGCCGAGACCGAAGTGATTGGTGCCGAGGATGACGACGCGATCCGGCTTGGCGGCCTTCGCGATGGCGCGGTAGCTGGAGGCGTAGACCGGGTGGCCGCGGCCGTAGTCGAGATGGCAGGCGACCAGGCCGCAGATCGGCTCCTCGATCTCGGCGTCCTCGGCCTCGTCGAGCCACTTCTCGAGCTGGGCGCGGATCGCGGCGGGATCCTCGCCGAGGCTGCGGGTGGCGCCGGCGGCGAACGCTCCGGCGGTCTGAAGGTCGGACTTCTTCTTGTCCTCGAGGGTCTCGCAGGTCGGTCCCCACAGGAGGCCGAACTCGTCGAGCTTCTTCACGAGCTCGATGAGCGGGTTGATGTCGGCGAGCTTGAGCGTGCCGGCGATCTCGTCGACGGAACGCTCACCATTGAAGAACTGCATCACCTGGAACGCCTGCGGGGGCACCACCATCATCTGGGGGTAGAGCATGCAGGGGTCCTGCAGTCCGAGAAACACCTGGTTGTCCTTCTGCAGCGGCACGGGGTGGACGCGGCGGAGGGCTGGGCGCTGGAGATGCTCGGCGAGGTTGGCGGTGCTCATGGTGACTCGGGAATCGGCGTGAATCGGCGTGCAGGGGGCCTTGGAGCGTCAGGGGACGCCCGGAGGGGGCGGCAGTGTATCTCGCGCAGGCACGCGCAACACTTCAAGTCGCTCAAGTTGGGGGTTACAATCGACTTTCGCTCAACTCGGCTCACCCCTCGGCGGTATGCCGTCCGATACAGTCCCCTCACCGACGGTGGGCCCACCGTCGGGATCACGCAAGGCCGCAGCGCTCCCACGGGACGCGGGCGGAACACAAAAGGAAACGACATGCGACGCGACCGTTGGATCTGGATTGGTACCTGTGCCTCGACCGCCCTCGCCGTGACGCTCGCCGCGGGAGCCTCCGCACAGAGCGCGCCCAAGCAGCCGGCGCCTCCGTCGCTCTCGCCGGGCAGCACCGTCAACGCGCCCACGAAGCAGGCCCCGGGCCAGGATGTGCGCTCGCTCATCACCAACCAGGCGCCCGCCGCCACCGAGAAGGGCGCCGCCGAGCCGCCGCAGGTTTTCGATCCGAACGAGCCGCCGGCGATCACCTTCGATCCGCCGATCGCCGACATGGGCGAGATGATCGCCGACGTCGCCAAGACGGTCACCATCAAGATCAAGAACGTCACCGACAAGCCGATTCGCATCACCAAGGCGATTCCCGGCTGCGGCTGCACGACGCCGAACTGGCCGAAGGAGCCCATCGCTCCCGGCGCGAGCGGCGACTGCGAGATCACGCTGCGCCCCGGCCCGAAGCAGGGCATCAAGCTCAGCAAGAAGGTCACCTTCCAGATCGAGAACCACGCTCCGGTCGTGCTGAGCGTCGAGGGTGATGTCGTCGCCTACGTGACGATGACCCCGGACATCATCGAGTCGCCCGCCGACGCCACGGCGGTCGGACTGAAGCCGACCGAGATCGTGCTCGAGTCGACCGAAGGCATCGCCTTCAAGGTCACCGAGATCGCGCCTCCGGTCATGAAGGACCCGCCGGCCGACGCGAAGACGAAGCATGTCCTGACCGTCGACTGGGCGATGTGGGAGCAGGCTGGCCGCCAGCCCAAGATCCTCATCAAGACCGACAACCCGAAGGCGCCGAGCATGACCATGCTCGTGAAGCGCGCCATGACCGCGAACGGCGCCACGCCGCCCGTCGCTCCCAACACCCCCGCGGGCCCGGGCACGACCGACCTCGTGAACGCCGTCCGCGCCGGTGACATGGCGAAGATCAGCGCGCTGATCGCCTCCGGCGCCGACGTGAACGAGCGCGATCGCGCCGGACAGCGCACCGCCATGCACTGGGCTGCCAAGGGCGCGAACCGCCCGGCGCTCGAGGCGCTGGTGGCCGCGAAGGCCGACCCGAACATCAAGGACCGTCAGGGCCGCACCCCGATGTGGGGCGCGGTCGAGACCGACCTCGAGACCGTGAAGTTCCTCGTCGACAAGGGCGCCGACGTGAACGCCCGCGACCAGATCAACTCGACCCCGCTCCTCTGGGCGGCCGGCTTCGGCAAGCCCGAGACCGTCGCGTTCCTGCTGTCCAAGGGCGCCGATGTGAAGGCGACCGATGACAACGGCTGGACCCCGCTCATCTGGGCCGCCGGCCTCGGTCAGCCCCAGACGGTCGAGCTGCTCATCAAGAGCGGCGCCGACCTCAAGGCCGCCGACAAGCAGACCGGCGACACGCCGCTCCTCCGCGGCGCCCGCACCGGCAAGCCGGAGAGCCTCACGCTCCTCGTGGCCGCCGGCGCCGATGTGAAGGCGAAGAACAAGGCGGGCCAGACCGCCCTCCACCTCGCCGCCGCGAGCGGCTCGGCCGAGAAGGTCCAGATCCTCCTCAACGCGAAGGCCGACCCGGCCGCGACCGACGAGAAGGGCTGGACCGCGATCGACCACGCCATGAACCGCACCACGGGCGACAAGGCGAAGCTGCTCGAGATCCTCAAGCCGGTCAGCCCGGCCCCGAAGGTCACCGGTCCCGCGACCAAGTGACGGGCGTGCGGGGACCCGACCGGTCCGCCGCCTCGAGCCACCGACGCATGCACCAACTCATCCACCATCGGACCTCCCATCCCGGGAGGTCCGGTGCTTTTTGCTCGCTGCGCGCGCGGCGGCGGCGGCGTGCGCGTCACCCACTAGACTGCGGTTCCACCCGGAGTCCCCATGACCAGTTCCACCGCGACCAGCCCGATCGACGCCCTCGTCACGCATCTCCAGGAGACGGCGCTGCTGTCGACCTCCAACAACCTGCTCGACTGGGATCAGGAGACGCAGATGCCGGCGGGCGGCCTCGCCTGGCGGGCGCGCCAGCAGGCGCTCATCGCCCGCATGGTGCACGAGCGCTCGTCGTCGATGGAGCGTGGCGACCTGATCGCGGCGGTGGAGGCCGACCGGACCGCGATGTCGGACCCGCAGACCGCGGCGCTCGTGCGCGAGGCCCGGCGTGACTACGGGAAGGCGACCAAGCTCCCCGCGAGCCTCGTCGAGGAGATGGCCAAGACCTCCAGCATCGCGAAGCACGAGTGGGCCGAGGCCCGCGCCGCGAGCGACTTCAAGCGATTCGCGCCGTGGCTCGAGAAGCTCGTCGCGCTGCTCCGCGCGCAGGCCGACTGCTACGGCTTCGCCAAGGATGGCGAGCGGTGGGACGCGCTCGCCGATCTCTACGAGCCGGGCTGCACCGCGAAGTACGTGGCGGGGGTGTTCGATCCACTGCGCCCGCGGCTCCAGAGCCTGATCGCGGAGATCAAGTCCGCACCGCGCCGGCCGGCCGACGGCTTCAACGACTTCCATGTGCCGATCGAGCGGCAGGAGGCGCTGTCCCGTCTTGTCGCCGAGTCCATTGGGTTCGACTTCAACCGCGGGCGCCTCGACCGCTCGACGCATCCGTTCTGCGGCGGCACGCACTGCAACGACGTGCGCATGACCACGCGCTACAACGAGCGCTGCGTGAACGACGCGCTCGGCTCGACGATGCACGAGTCCGGTCACGCGATCTACGAGCAGGGGCTCGATTTCAGCCGCATCGGCACGCCGCTCGGCGAGGCGATCTCGCTCGGCATCCACGAGAGCCAGAGCCGCATGTGGGAGAACCAGGTCGGACGCAGCCGCGCGTTCTGGTCGTGGCTCTGGCCGAAGCTGCCGGGGGTCATCGGGAGCGATGCCGCGCGATTCTCGCTCGAGGACCTCTACGGCGCTGCGAACGTCGTGGAGCCGGGCTTCATCCGCGTCGAGGCCGACGAGGCGACCTACAACCTCCACGTCATGGTGCGTTTCGAGATCGAGCGCGCGGTGATCGGTGGCTCCCTCGAGGTCGAGGGCATTCCCTCGGTGTGGAACCGCCTGTACAAGGACCTGCTCGGTCTCGAGGTGCCGGACGACCGCCGAGGATGCCTGCAGGACATCCACTGGTCGATGGGCGCGATGGGCTACTTCCCGACCTACACCCTGGGCAACCTCTACGCCTCGCAGCTCTTCGAGGCCGCGTGCGAGCAGCTGCCGGGCCTCGTCGACGGCTTCGCGCGCGGCGAGTTCAGCGGCCTGCGCGCGTGGCTCAACGCGAACATCCACGCGCACGGACGGCGTTATTCGCCGTCCGAGCTCGTGCAGCGCGTGACGGGCAAGCCGCTCTCGGCGGAGCCCCTGATGCGCCATCTCGAGGGCAAGCTCCGCCCGCTTTACGGGATCTGAGCAGGGAACCGCGCAAGTTCCCGCGGAACCGTTGGTGGCGACGGGGGATCGTGCTACACTTTCCCTCTTCCCCTGATTTTTCAGGTCTTGAGTCGTCAGGTCCCGAGTGTTCCTATGGCCGATCCGAATCTCCGCAACATCGCAATCATCGCCCACGTTGACCACGGCAAGACGACCCTCGTCGATGCGATGCTCTCGCAATCCGGCGTGGTCAACCTCGACGCGGGCGGAGAGTGCGTCATGGACTCGAACCCCCTCGAGCGCGAGCGCGGCATCACGATCCTCGCGAAGAACTGCGCGGTGACCTACACGATCCGCGGCGGTCCGCGCCGCGGCGAGGTGTTCCGCGTGAACATCCTCGACACGCCGGGACACGCCGACTTCGGCGGCGAGGTCGAGCGCGTGCTCCGCATGGCGGACGGCTGCCTGCTCCTCGTCGACGCGCTCGAGGGACCGATGCCGCAGACGCGCTTCGTGCTGTCGAAGGCGCTCGAGCTCGGCCTGAAGCCGATCGTCGTCATCAACAAGTGCGACCGTCCGGAGGCGCGCATCCAGGGCGTCGTGAACGAGGTCTTCGACCTGCTCGTCGACCTCGGGGCCGATGACCACGCCCTCGACTTCCCGATCATCTACGCGTCGGGCCGCGACGGCTGGGCCGCACGCCACATCGACACGCGCGACAAGGGCGTCGACGAGCTCTTCCAGGAGATCATCGAGCGCGTGCCCTCGCCGAACGCCGACGAGACCGCGCCGCTCCAGATGCTGGTGACCAACCTCGCGTGGAGCGACTACGTGGGCCGCATCGCGATCGGCCGCGTGTACGGCGGCGTGCTCAAGGGTGGATCGCAGGTCTCGGTGTGCTGCGCCGACGGCAGCGTCCGCAAGGCGCGCGTGCAGAAGGTGAACCGCTTCGAGGGACTCGCGCGCCGCGAGGTGCCCGAGATCCTCGCGGGCGACCTCTGCGCCGTGGAGGGCCTCGGCAAGATCGACCTCGGCGACACCATCTGCGACGCCGACAATCCGATTCCCATGGCGCGCGTGAAGGTCGACGAACCGACGCTGCACATGGTGTTCCGCATCAACGACGGCCCGTTCGGCGGCAAGGAAGGCAAGTTCGTCACCAGCCGCCAGATCGCGGAGCGGCTCGAGCGCGAGCTCGAGACCAACGTCGCGCTGCGCGTGAGCCCCGGCGACTCCGCCGATGAGTTCCACGTCTCGGGACGCGGCCTGCTCCACCTCGGAGTGCTCCTCGAGAACATGCGGCGCGAGGGCTTCGAGCTCACCGTCGGCAAGCCCGAGGTCATCGAGCGCGAGATCGACGGCGTGACCTGCGAGCCGTACGAGCGCCTCTCGCTCGACGTCGGCGCGAACGGCCTCGGCGCGTCGCTCGAGCTGCTCGGCTCGCGCGGTGCCGAGATCCTCAAGATGGAGGAGCGCGCCGGCCGCATGCACGTCGAGGCGGAGATCCCCGCGCGCGGCCTGATCGGCATGCGCACGCGCATCCTCAACGCCAGCGGCGGCGAGGCGGTCATGCACCACACCTTCTCGTGCTACAAGCCGGTCCGCGGCGCGATGCAGCAGCGGAAGAACGGCGTGATGATGTCGCTCGAGGCCGGCCGCGTGACCGCGTACGCCATCGAGGGTCTCGCCGACCGCGGCGTCATGTGCGTCCGCCCGGGCGACCAGGTCTACGCGGGTCAGATCGTCGGCGAGCACAACCGCGACAACGACCTCGTGATCAACATCACGCGCATGAAGCCGCTCACGAACTTCCGCGAGACCAGCAAGGACCAGACGGTCGTGCTGCGCGGAGCGCGCGACTACTCGCTCGAGGCCGCCCTCGAGTACATCGAGTCGGACGAGCTGGTGGAGATCACCCCGACCTCGATCCGCATGCGCAAGCGCATCCTCGACGAGAGCGCGCGCAAGCGTGCGGAGCGGGCCGACCGCGACCGCGCGGCGGCGGTTTCCTGAGCCGATTCCTCGCGCCACCGTCGTCCGAAAACCGTGTACGCTCCTCGGTGCAAGGATGCACCCATGGCTGTTTTCGTCCAGAAGTTCGGCGGTACCTCGGTCGGCGACCCACTCCGCATCGCGCGCTGCGCGGCGCGGGTGAAGCAGCGCGTCGATGAAGGCCACCAGGTGGTCGTAGTCGTGAGCGCGATGGGCCACGCCACCGATGAGCTCATCGAGCTCGCCGGCCGCGTGAGCGCCAAGCCGTCCCGGCGCGAGCTCGACATGCTGATGGCCACGGGCGAGCAGGTCTCGGTCGCCCTGGTGGCGATGGCGCTCGAGAAGATCGGCGTCGCCGCGACGAGCCTCACGGGCGGCCAGGCCGGCATCGTGACCGACGGGAACCACGGCCGCGCGCTCATCAACGAGGTTTCGCGCGCGCGGCTCGACGAGGAGCTCGGCTTCGGCCGCGTGCCCGTCGTCTGCGGCTTCCAGGGCGTCTCGCGCAGCGGCGAGATCACCACGCTCGGCCGCGGCGGCTCCGACACCACGGCCGTCGCGCTGGCGAGCGCGCTCAAGGTCGCCGAGAGCGGCGGATGCTGCGAGATCTTCACCGATGTGGACGGCGTGTACACCGCCGATCCGCGCCTGGTGCCGACCGCCTCGAAGCTCCCGCGGATCAGCTACGAGGAGATGCTCGAGCTCGCGCTGCTCGGCGCACAGGTCATGCATCCGCGCGCGGTGCTCTTCGGCGAGCGCTACGGCGTCCCGATCCATGTTCGACACAGCCAGCGTCCCGACGAGGGGACGATGATCTGCAGGGAGAATCCAGAGATGGAACAGATGATGGTGGTCGGCGCGGCCCTCAAGCGCGACCTCGGCCGGGTGAGCCTGCGTCGCATCCCCAACAACCCGGGCGTCCAGGGCATGCTGTTCGACGCGGTCGCGAAGGCGGGCATCCTGGTCGACGACATCGTGCAGACGGAGTTCGGCGAGATCGCGTCGATCTCGTTCACCGTCGACCACGGCGACCTCGCCGACGTCAAGATCGCCGCGTCGCAGGTGCTCGACCGGGTCGGCACCGGCGAACTCGCGATCGAGATCGGCCTCGCCAAGATCTCCGTCGTCGGCACCGGCATGAAGACCCATGTGGGCGTCGCGAGCCGGATGTTCACCGCGCTCGGCGACGCGGGCATCCCGATCCACAACATCACCACCAGCGAGATCAAGATCTCGTGCATCCTGGGCAAGGAGCACGCCGAGCGCGCGCTCGCGATCGCGCACGAGGCGTTCGGCCTCGACAAGCTCGCGCTTGGAAACAGCGCGGTCAGCGCGGGAGCCTGAGCGGTCGGTCGAGGTCCCGCCATCGCGTTGCTCGGAGGGCTCGCCCTCGCGTTGCTCGGTTCGGTCTGTGCGGGCGGGTCCGCGTTGACGGCGTCGGAAATACCCCCGTCCGCCGGGCAGCGACTTGGAAGCGGGGGGGCTGAGGGTACAGTTCCCCGTCGGCAATTCCGCCGCGGCAGGCAGACCCATGGATCCAGGCGAGCAGCACCTCGCGACGGACTTTCTCTTCGGAAGCGTGGACAAGGGGCCTTCGGTCCCTCCGCCGCGCGTCCGCGGTGTCCGCTTGGACCGGATGATCGGCGAGGGCGCGTTCGGCGTCGTCTGGAAGGGCGAGCAGTTCGAGCCGGTGGTACGTCCGGTCGCGGTGAAGATCCTGCGGATGAGCGCACTCGGATCGAACGCGCTCAAGCGCTTCGAGGCGGAGAAGCTCGCGCTGGCGCGGCTCGAGCATCCGCACATCGCGCACATCCTCGATGCCGGCAACACCGCCGAGGGCGCGCCCTACCTGGTGATGGAGTTCGTCGACGGCATCCCGTTCGACGCCTGGTGCCACCGCCACCGCGAGTCGCTCGAGGCGCGCATGCGCATGTTCGCGCTCGTGTGCCGTGCGATCAGCTACGCACATCGGCAGGGCATCCTCCACCGCGACCTGAAGCCGGCGAATGTGCTGATTCGCACGGTTGGTGGCGCGGGCACAGGGGGGACGGGCGCCGGAGGCGACCTCACCGGCACCGATGAGCCGCGGGTGATCGACTTCGGGGTCGCCAAGCTGGTCGGTCACGACGCGCTGCGGACCGAGACCCGGCAGGGACCCACCGCCGCGACTCCGGCCTACATGTCGCCCGAGATCGCGACGGGATCGAACGAGATCGACGGTCGCATCGACGTCTGGTCGCTGGGCGTCATGCTCTTCGAGGCGCTGACCGGGACGCGACCGTTCACCAGCGACCGCGACGGCATGGCGGGAGCGCTCGACCTGCAGCGGCAGATCACCGAGGGGCGCGCGCAGCGACCGAGCGCCGTGCTGCCGAAGAACGCACCGCGCGCACTGCACACGGCGCTCGAGGACGAACTCGATTGGATCGTGCTGCGGGCGCTCGAGCGCATCCCCGCGCGGCGCTACACGACGCCCGACGAGCTCGCCGACGACGTCGAGCGTTGGCTCATGGGCGCGAACGTCCAGGCCCGCCCGTCGACCGCGCTCTACCGGTTCCGCAAGCTCGCGCGGCGGCACCGCGGCGCGCTCGTGCTCGCCGGGACGGTGGTCGGCGCGCTCAGCATCGCCGTCAGCGGATTGACCTACGGCATGGTGAAGAGCAGCGAGCAGGCGAGCCGCTGGGAGCAGATCGCGCGGCTCAACCGCACGATGCTGTCGGCGCTCGATCCTGCGGTGGCGCAGGGACTTGATCCGCGCCTCCTCAGGTTGGTGCTGGCCGAGGCCGAACTCGAACTGGAGCGCGAGGATCGCGACCCGATCGTCGAGTCGGAGGTGCGCTCCGCGCTCGGACTGGCGCACGCGGCGACCGGCGACTTCACCGAGGCGCTCGGGCAGTTCCGACGCGAGCGCGTCCTGCGGCTCGCGGGCGGAGCGGCGGAGGACTCACCGCAGATTCGCTCCATTGACAATGCCATCGGGCACGCGTTGGTCGAGTCCGGCGCGCTGGACGAGGCGCTCCCGTTCCTCGAGCGCGCCCGCGACGGGAACGACCTGATCGCCGCGAACGCACGCCACAACCTCGCGGCGCGGGCACGCGCCAAGGGCGACCTTGCGTTGGCCGAGGAGCTGCTGCGCGAGTCGCTCGCGCGCAAGCTGGCGCTGCGCGAGGTGCCCGCGTTGAGCCGTCTGGAGACCGAGCAGGAAATCGCGCTCGTCCTCGCCGAGCGCGGCCGGTACGGCGACGCGGAGCCCATCGCGCGGAGCCTGTACACCGCGAAGCTGGCGTTGCTCGGACCGCGGCACCCGAGCGTGCTGCGCGCGGCGAACAACCTCGCCGAGACGCTGCTCGCGATGGGGCAATCCGCCGAGGCGCGGGCGCTCGTCGCCGGCGCGATCACGCCGCTGTCGGAAGTGCTCGGACCGCTGCACGCGGACACGCTCTCGGCGCGCAACAACCTGGCCGCGGCGATGCTCGATCTCGGCGAGAGCGAGGCGGCAAGCCAGCTGTACGCCGAGAATCGCGACGCCTTCCGCGCGCGATCGGGCAACGACGATGTGCGGACGATCCTCGCCAGCTCGAACCTGGCGCAGTGCCTGGCGCTGGTCGGGCGCGACGCCGACGCGGAACGCGAGTTCCAGGCGACCGCGGACGTCGCGCTGCGCGCCCTTGGGCCGAGCAGCCGGATCACGCTCGCCAACGATGCGAACTACGGCGCGTTCCTCGCCGAACACGACCGCTTCGCCGAGGCGGCGGTCGTGCTCGAGCGCGCGGCGCCGCTCATCGAACGCGAGCTGGGGCGGGCGCATCCGCAGTGCCTGGCCGCGCGGACATCGCTCGCGCGCGCGCGCATCGGGCTCGGCCAGGCGGCACGCGCGCTCGAGGTGCTGTCGGACGTCGACTCGTTCAACGCGACGAGCCGCACGCTCACGCGGCTCGAGCGGCGCTCGGTCGAGATCGCGCTGCAGGCGGCGGACGCCGTCGGCGACACCGCGCGCGCCGATCGGCTGCGGACGTTGCTCGGCGCGGAACGCGAGCCGACGGCGGGACGGAAGTCGGGCTGACCGTGCGGACACACGCCGCGAGACTGGTGACGC
>JBMOGJ010000064.1:0-17146 GCA_049318425.1 Phycisphaerales bacterium
GCTACTTCTGGATCATGGGCCGCATCGACGACGTCATCAACGTGTCGGGCCACCGCCTCGGCACCATGGAGGTCGAGAGCGCGCTCGTCTCGCACAGCGCCGTCGTCGAGGCCGCCGTCGTCGGCATGCCGCACGACATCAAGGGCACGGGCATCGCGGCGTTCGTGTCGCTCGCGCCGGGCGCGACGCCGAGCGACGCGCTGAAGTCGGCGCTGCGCGAGCATGTCTCGGGCGTGCTTGGCCCGATCGCGAAGCCCGACATGATCCGCTTCACGCAGGCGCTGCCCAAGACGCGCTCGGGCAAGATCATGCGGCGCCTGCTGCGCGACATCGCCGCGGGCCGCGACTCGAAGCAGGACACGACCACGCTCGAGGACTTCAACGTGCTCGCCTCGCTGCGCGGCAACGAGGAGTGACCGCGTGGCCGCGAGGAAATCCAGCCCCAAGACGAAGTCCGCGCCGCGGCGCCCGGTGACCGCCGAGCAGCACCGCGTGCGGCGGCAGCAGCACGAGTCGGAGGCCGCGCAGGACTACTGCGAGGCCATCGCCGAGATGCTCGAGACCGGCGTCGAGGCGCGGGTCGGCCGCATCGCCGAGCGCTTCGGCCTCTCGCACGTGACCGTCTCGCGCGTGGTGCGGCGGCTCGCGAGCGAGGGATTCGTGGTCGCGCAGCCGCACCAGCCGCTCGGACTGACCGCGCGGGGCAAGGCGCTCGCGGCGGAGGCACGCCGCCGGCACGAGCTGGTGCTGCGGTTCCTGCGCGCGCTCGGGGTCGACGAGCGCACGGCGCAGGTCGATTCGGAGGGCATCGAGCACCATGTCTCGGCGGCGACCCTGCGGGCGATGTCGAGGTTCCTGGACCGCGGGTAGTTCCCCGCCCCAAGCTCCCAGCCTCGGGAGCGGCCACCCAGAACGCACCGCCCGGATATCCCGTCCGGGCCACCGCGCCCGAGCCCCGCTGCGATCGCCCGATTCTCGGCCAGCCGCGCCGAAGCCGCTTGGCGGCGGGCGATCGTAGCGTATGCTACATGTAGCCCATGCTACATCGCGCCGCGCACCCGCTCGTCTCCCTCCTGCTCGCGCTGATCGCCTCCTTCGCGGCGACCGGCTGCGGCGGCGGCAGCGACCGACCCGCCGTCCCGGGTGCGCCCGCGCGCGAGACGCCCGGGCTTCCCCTGCTCGTCGCCACCACGCCGATGGTCGCGGATGTGGTCCGCAACGTGGCGGGCCCGCACGCCGAGGTGGTCGCGCTCATCGGCCCGGGCGTCGACCCCCACCTCTGGACGCCCACGCGCACCGACATCCTGCGCATCCTCGATGCCGACGCCGTGTTCCTGAACGGACTCATGCTCGAGGGCCGCGTCGGCGACTCGATCGCGCGCGTCGAGAGCGCTGGCCGGCCGGTGCTGCGCATCGCGCAGGCGCTCGACAAGTCCGAACTCCTGACGGATCCCGCGCGCTCGTCGTACTTCGACCCCCACGTGTGGATGGACCCGCTGCTCTGGGCGAAGACCGCGGCGCCGGTCGCGCGCGTGCTCGCGGAGCTCGTGCCCGCGCACGCCGACGTGTTCTTCGCCAACGCGCGCGCATTCGAGGCGAAGGCCGCCGCGCTCGAGCGCGAGTGCGCCGCGATGCTGGCGACCATCCCGCGCGAGCTGCGCACGCTGGTGTCGGCGCACGACGCCTTTGAGTACTACGGCCGCCGCTTCGACCTCGAGGTGCGAGGTATCCAGGGCCTGTCGACCGAGAGCGAGGCGTCGATCGCCGACATCGAGCAACTGGTCGCCGAGATCAGCCAGAAGCGGATCTCGGCGGCATTCATCGAGACCACCGTGTCGGACCGCACGGTGCGCTCGCTCGTCGAGGGATGCGCGTCGCTCGGGCACGACCTGCGGATCGGCGACCCGCTCTACTCCGACTCGCTCGGCCGGCCGGGAACCCCCGAGGGAACCTGGGAAGGCATGCTCCGCCACAACACGCGCGTGATCGCAGAGTACCTCGGGGCGCGGCGGTGACGCCGGCGCTCGAGCTCCGCAGGTTCCGCGCCGGCTATTCGGCGGGCGAGATCAAGGTGCACGACGCCTCGTTCACGCTTGCGCGCGGCTCGATGACCGCCCTCGTCGGCCCGAACGGCGCGGGCAAGAGCACGCTGCTGAAGGGCAT
The DNA here is from genome assembly GCA_049318425.1 of Phycisphaerales bacterium. GTDB lineage: Bacteria > Planctomycetota > Phycisphaerae > Phycisphaerales > SM1A02 > QWPT01. The sequence continues at coordinate 2,164 of JBMOGJ010000064.1, forward strand.
CCTCGGCCTCACCCCGGTGCACGACGCCGATGCGGTGCGCTTCCTCGGCGAGCCGCTCGAGCGCGCACGCGCGCGCGTCGCGTATCTCCCGCAGCGATCGGAGATCGACTGGAACTTCCCCGCGACGGCGTTGGATGTGGTGGCGATGGGCCTCTACCGCCGCCTCGGGCTCTTCCGCCGCGTCGGACGGGCGGCGCGAGATGAGGCGCGCACGGCACTGGGCCTCGTCGGACTCGCGGGTTCCGCCGACACGCCGGTGGGCGAGCTCTCGGGCGGACAGCGCCAGCGCGTGCTGGTGGCGCGCGCGCTCGTGCAGCGCGCCGAGCTCCTGCTGCTCGACGAACCCTTCGCGAATGTCGACGAGGTCACCGAGCGCACCATCGCGGAGGTGCTGCAGGACCTGCGCCGCCGCCACGGCGCGACGATCCTCGCGGTGCACCACGACCTCGGCACGGTGCGCGCGCTCTTCGACGACGCGATTCTCTTCAACGCCCGCGTGCTCGCGCACGGCCCGGCCGCGGACACGCTCGCCGATGCCGCCGTCGCGCGCGCCTACGGCCTCGCCGCCGATGCGGAGCCGGTCCGTTGACCGGGGGCGCGCTCGGGCACAACACCCTGCTCGCCCTCGCGGGCTGCTCCATCTTCGGCGCGGTCGCGGGTGCGGTCGGGACCTTCGTGCTGGCGCGGCGCCGCGCGCTGCTCACCGATGTCGCGGGGCACGCGAGCCTTCCCGGCGTGTGCGTCGCGTTCCTCGTCGGCGAGGCGCTCGGCCTTGGCGGGCGCACGCCGTGGCTCCTGCTCACGGGCGGCGCGGGAACGGCGCTGCTCGCGGCGTGGTGCGTGCCCGCGCTCGCGCGGCTGCGTGGGGTGGGCCCGGATTCCGCGGTCGCGCTCGCGCTCTCGTTCTTCTTCGGTCTCGGCACGGTGCTGCTGTCGGCGGTGCAGTCGCATGATTCGGGCGCGCAGGGCGGCCTCGACGCCCTTCTCTTCGGCAGCGCCGCCGCGACCACGCGCGCGGATGTGGCCACGCTCGCGTCGCTCGCGACCGCGGCCGCGATCGTCCTCGGTCTCGCCTTCAAGGAGTTCGCGGCGATCGCGTTCGACGAGGGGCACGCCCGCGCGCTCGGCCTGCCGGTGCGCGCGCTCGACCTGCTGCTGGTGGGCCTGCTCGTCGCGACCGTGGTCGCGGGCATGCAGGTGGCCGGCATCGTGATGGTGGTGGCAATGGTCATCACCCCCGCCGCCGCGGCGCGCGCGTTCCGCGGCTCGATCGGCCGCATCACCGCGATCGCCGCGGCGCTTGGCGCCACGAGCGCGGCCGCGGGCGTGCTCGTCTCGCTCAGCATCGAGCGCATGCCGACGGGCAGCGCGATGACCCTCACGGCGACCGCGCTCTTCTTCGGCGCGCTCGCCCTGCCGCGCGGCGCCGCGCGCGGTGCGACGGCGGCGGCGCCGGAGGCGCGCGCGTGAACGAGTTCGTCGCCATCGATCTCCCCGCGCTGATCGCGGCGCTGCTCGCGCTCCTCGCCTGCGGAACCCTGGGCAACTGGCTCGTCCTCCGCAAGGAGGCGATGACGGGCGACGCCATCGCGCACGCGGTGCTGCCCGGACTGGTCGCGGGCTATCTCGTCGCGGGCACGCACTCGGCGCCCGCGATGCTCGGTGGCGCGGCGGTGGCCGGTGTCGCCGCGGTGCTGCTCGCGGGCTGGGTGCGCCGTCGCACCGACCTCGAGCCCGGCGCCGCGCTTGGCACGGTGTTCACCGCGTTCTTCGCGCTGGGCGTGACGCTGCTCGAGACCGGCGGCGCGCGACAGGTCGACCTCGATCCGGGCTGCGTGCTCTTCGGCTCGCTCGAGACGATGTTCGTGGTGCGTCCCGAGAACGCGACCGGCGTCGCCGGCTGGCTGCGCGGGCTGCCGCGCGAGGTCTGGACGCTCGCCGCCGCGGCGCTCGCGGCGCTCGCGTTCCACGGCCTGTTCGCGAAGGAGCTCGCGCTGCTCGCGTTCGACCGCGAGCATGCCCGCACCACCGGCGCGGCGCCGCGATGGCTCGAGCACGCGATGCTCTGCGTGACCTCGATGGCGATCGTCGCCAGCTTCGAGGCCGTCGGCAGCATCCTCGTGATCGCGCTGATCGCGTGCCCCTCGCTGATCGCGGCGCCGCACGCGCGCAGCGTCGGCACGCGGCTCGCGCTCGGGCTCGCCGCCGGCTCCCTGCTCGCGACCGCGGGCTACCTGCTCGCCGCGCACGCACCGTCGGTGTTCGGCACCGCGCACGCGCTCAACGCCGCGGGCATGATCGCGATGCTGCTTGCACTCGCGGTGCCCTGCTCGTTCGGCGTGCGTGCGCTCGTCAGCCGCCGGTCGGCGTGAGCTTCCAGTCCTTGCTGTCGGCGTTCGGCGCCCAGAGGCGCATGTCGTCGAGCGACTCGGGCGCGCGCGACTCCGCGTGGCCGTCGGCGAAGCCGGTGACGATCTCGCCACCGTGGCGCGCGCTCAGGTTGCCCCACGACGCGGGGTCGCCGTCGTCGTAGACCGACGCCCAGGTGCGCACGTCGAACCACGGCGAGCGGATGCGGAAGTAGCCCTCCGCCACGCCTTCGATCGGGCTGCCGCTGCCCGGCGCGCTCTCCTGCCCGCGGGCACTGCCGAACACGACCATCGACGCCGGCTGGTTGATCTCCGAGAGCCGCGTGGCGTAGAACTTCCCGAAGGTCGAGAGGAACGCGCTGTTGTAGCCGCCGAAGTTCTCGTCTCCGCCGAGCCAGACGCTGTTGAGCCCGAAGCTCGGGAAGACGCTGGTCTGGTAGAGGTAGTTGGAGAGGTCGGTGGTCTCGAGCTCGCGCAGCACGCGCTCGTGGTCGCCGACGAAGAGCGCGCGCACATCGTGGCCGAGGTACGGCGCGAGGCGCCACACCCAGCGGCTCGCGGCGACGCCGATGGTCTGCTGGGCGATCGGGTTCCGGTTCGCGTCGTACGCGGGCAGGCCCGACTTGTAGCCCGGAAGCAGCGTGCCGTTCGCGTCGAGCGCGTACTGGTTCCACGCGCCGCACAGCGTGCGCGCGGCGGCGATCTCGCGGGCGCGCTCGCTCGCGACGCGTGCGCGGGAGATGATCGGCAGCAGCGCGGCGAGGATCCCCGCGAGGATCGCGATCACCACCAGCAGCTCGACGAGCGTGAAGCCCGCGAACTCCGCGATGCCGCGCAGCGGACAGCGCCGCGCGAGCGAGCCCGCGGGCTCGGGTGTCGCGGGCGGAAGTGCCAGTGGAATCGCGGTCGGAGTTGCAGGCATGGCGGGGAGCGGACTTCGCGGACGGACTAGGACGACAGGCGAGATCGTGCACCGACCGCGCGATTCTTCGCAATCGCCCGCGGGGGGACGACCGAAAACCGCGGAGCAGGGTGACTTCCTTCGGAAAAGCGGGCCTCAGCTCGCCCGTTTTCTCGCCCGCCGAGCCGTCAAGCCTACTCTACGACTTGTCCTTCGGGGGCGAACTCGCGAGGTCGCGTTCCTGCGCGCGCACTCGTTCGGCGCGCACCGCCGGCGGCCCCGGCACGGATGACCGCGAAGCCGACGAAACCCACGACGCACCCATGACGCCGCACCCATGACGACGCGCCGCCCCACCACCGCCGCTCCCGCCCGCAGCCTCGCCGCCGCCACGCTTCTCGGCCTGGCCGCGACGACCGTCGCGACGACCGCCGCGCACGCCGACTCGTTCGTCGTCACCTTCGCCCAGCCGACGCTCGACCGCTGGAACTACCCGTTCAACCCGACGCCGGGCACGCGCATCACCGCGTCGACCTTCGGCAACGAGGCGGGCGGCACCCTGTTCGACAACCGCGACGGTCAGTTCGTGGTCGGCTTCGACACCGCCCCGCAGGTGCCGGCCGGACTCGGCGCCTCGACCTACACCGTCGAGTCGTGCGTGCTCGAGATCACCTACGCGAACGACTTCGTCGTCGAGTACGACCCCACGGTCGACCCCTTCAACGCCTTCCTGCCGACGACCGACCCCGAGTACGCCGACGACGCCGACGCGGGGCAGCCGCTCGAGCTCTACGGCGTGGGCTACCGCAACGGCTTCTCGCTCGCGACCTGGACCGAGTTCACGCCGTTCACCCCCGGAAACGTGCTGAATCCCTCGGTGCGCAGCGCCTTCGCGCTCGGGCTCGACGCGGGCGGCGCGCCGGTCGACGTGTCGAACTCGGTGCGCGAGCGCTGGACGCCGCAGCCCTTCGCCGTCGGCACCATCGCGAAGCTCAAGCCGGGCAGCCTCATCCCGATCAACACGAAGCTGCGCTTCAGCGTCGATGTCGCGCGGCCCGGCGTGCAGGAGTACCTGCGCACAGCGGTCGATGCGGGCAGGCTGCGCCTCAGCGTGACCTCGCTGACCAAGGTGGTGCAGCAAGGCGGGAACTTCCCGGTGTTCTACTGCCGCGAGAATCCGCTGGTCACCGCGACCGGCGTGGGCGCCGCGACGCTGCACATGGTGGTGTCGACGCAGACCTGCGTGCCCGCGGACCTGAACTGCGACGGCGTGGTCAGCGCGCCCGATCTCGCGACGCTGCTGAGCCAGTGGGGCTCTGCGGGCAGCGCGGACCTGAACGGCGACGGCACCGTCGGCGCGCAGGACATCGCGATCCTGCTGGGCGCGTGGGGATGAGCTGAGCCGGGCGCGCGGCGGGCGCGTGCGCGCACACGTTCGCGCATGCCGAAGTCACGCAAGCCAACGTCATGCAAGCCGGGGAATCGGCCGCCCGTACACCGGCGCGAGGCGGCGACGCACGCGCTCGGCGATGCTGTCGAGCATGCGCTCGACCTCGGTCGTCGCGATCTCGGTGACCGCTGCGATCTCGGAGACGGTGAGCTCCTCGGTGTAGCGGAGCGCGAGCACGAGGCGTTCGCGCCGGGTCAGTTCCTTGAGGAGGTCGGTGATGAGGGCCGCGCGGGAGGGCGCGGTGGCTGCGGTGCCGACGGGGGCAACCGCGGGAGACTTCGTCGCTTCGTCCTTGCGAGTCATGACTCTTCCTTCTGCCGCCATCCATGGCGACGAGGCGGGAAGATACCGCGGACCGAGAGCCCGTGGGCGCGGAGCCATGCGGCTGCGGTGGATACCTGAGTCGGGGGTTGACGGTCGCCGATTCGGAAGCCGCCGATCTGGAAGCCGTGAGTCTGACGCCGTGAGTCGGAAACTGCCGGGTCGGAACCCTCGCCCCACCCCCCCGCCTCAGCCCGCGACCACCTTCGACACGCTGAACAGCGGCAGCAGCAGCGCGATCGCGACCGCGCCGAGGATCGAGCCGAACACGAGGATCATGACCGGCTCGAGCAGCGAGGTGGCCTGCTTCAGCGCGGTCTCGAGGTCCTCCTCGGCGAAGTCGGCGGAGCGGCCGAGGACCTCGGGCAGGCGACCGGTGCGCTCCCCCGCCGCGACCATCGAGACGAGGGTCGCGGGCAGCAGGGTCTCCGCGCGCAGAGCGTCCACCAGCGATCCACCGTCGCGCAGCCGCGCGTCGACGGTGTTCCAGAACGCCTCGACCCGCGGGCTGCGCGTCAGACCGCGGCAGATCGCGATCGCGTCGAGCAGGTGGATGCCGCTGGCCAGGAGGGTCGCCAGCGTGCGGCTGGCGACGGCGACGAACGCGAGGCGCGTGATTCGACCGAGCACGGGCGCGTTGAAGCGCAGCCGGTCGATCGTGCGGTGCCAGGCGTCCGAGCGCGAGAATGCGAAGATGGCGCCGGCGAGCACGGCGGCGCTGAGCAGCAGCACCGGTGCGTTCTCGCGGACGCCAGTGCCGATCCCCAGGAGGATCTTCGTCGGCACGGGGAGCTCCGCTCCGCGCTCTGCATAGATGCGCGCGAAGCGTGGCAGGACGAACAGGAGAAGGCCGAGGACGACGGCCGAGCCGGCCCCCAGCATGAAGAGCGGGTACGCGCTGGCGGCGCGGAGCTGGCGCGTGAGTCGCTCGCTGCGCTGCAGGTGGTCGGAGGCGCGCAGCAGCATCGGCCCGAGCTGTCCGGTCGACTCGGCGGCGCGGGTGAGCGCGACCACGATCGCCGGCACCTCGCGGCCTCGGCGCGCGAAGGCCTGCGAGAGCGGCATGCCGGTCTCGACATCGACCGCGACCTGGGTGACGAACGGGCGGAACTCGGGGCGCGCACCCTCGCGTGCCGCGGCCTCGAGCGCCTCGGAGAGCGGCACGCCCGCGTCGGCCATGGTGCCGAGGTGGCGGCAGAGCAGCGCGAGGTCGCTGCGACGCGCGCGGCCACCGCGGCGGACGGTCACGGCGTTGGTCGAGATCGCCTCGTCGCGTCCGATCGAGAGCACGGTGCGGCCCTCGGCGCGCAGCTTGCGGGCAACCTCCTCGGCGCTGCCGGCGGCGAGCGAGCCGGTCGTCTCGTGCCCATCGATGTCGAGGGCGCGGTAGACGAAGGTCGCGCGCGCCTCGGTGCGCGCGTCGGCGGGCGACGCGGCGTTCGGGCGGGAGGATGGGACGGTGGGCGAGGCCATGTCGGAATTGCGGTCGGGCGTGCGGTCGGGCGTGCGCGTCAGGACGCGGTCGCGAGCACGACCTCCTCGAAGGTGGTCTGGCCGCCGCGGACCTTCTCGAGTCCGTCGGCGCGCATGGTGCGGTGGCCGGAGGCGCGGGCGATCGCCGCGAGCTCCTGCGGCGCGGCGTCGCGGGCGACGGCGGCGGTGAACGCCTCGTCGGGTACGAGCAGCTCGAACACGCCGATGCGCCCGGAGAATCCGCTGCCGCGGCAGCGCGCGCAGCCGGCGCCGCGCGCGAAGTGCTCGACCGGGCCCGCGCTCGCCTCGACCTCGGCGCGCACATGCGCCTCGGGCTCGAAGTGCTCGCGGCAGTGCGGGCAGATGCGGCGCACCAGCCGCTGCGCGAGCACGCCGCGCACGACGGCCGCCACGAGGTAGGGCTCGATGCCCACGTTCACGAGGCGCGTCGCGGCGCTGACCGAGTCGTTGGTGTGCAGCGTCGAGAACACGAGGTGTCCGGTGAGCGCGGCCTGCACCGCGGTGGTCGCTGTCTCGGCGTCGCGGATCTCGCCGACCATGAGCACATCGGGGTCCTGCCGCAGCATCGCGCGCAGCGCGGTGGCGAAGGTGAAGCCCGCCTTCTCGTTGACCTGGAACTGGTTGACGCCCGCGAGGGTCGCCTCGACGGGATCCTCGACGGTCGAGATGTTGCAGTCGGCGGAGTTCAGCGACGAGAGCACGCTGTAGAGCGTGGTCGACTTGCCGCTGCCGGTCGGACCGGTGACGAGCGCGATGCCGTTCGGGCGCGCGATCACCTCGCGCCAGCGCGGGAGGATGTGCTCGCCCATGCCGAGCCGCTCGAGCGGGACGAGCGACGCGCGGCTGTCGATGATGCGGATGACGACCTTCTCGCCGTGGCGCCCGGGCATGGTCGACACGCGCAGGTCGATCGGCCGGCCCTCGAGCATGACGTGGATGTCGCCGTCCTGCGGGAGGCGGCGCTCGGAGATGTCGAGGCCCGCCATGATCTTGATGCGGCTCGAGATCGCGGCACCCATCTGCCACGGCGGATCGACCTTCTCGAACAGCCGCCCGTCGATGCGGAAGCGCACGCGCAGGCGGCGGTCGCCCGGCTCGACGTGGATGTCGCTCGCACCCTCGTGCACCGCGTTCCACAGCAGCCAGTTGACGGTCTTCACCACCGGCGAGTGGCCGGCGACCTCGCGGAGGTCCTCGATCTCGGCGACCTCGCGCTCGACCACGCTGAACGCCTGCTCGTCGACATCCCCCACGATGTCGTCGATCACGAAGACGTTGGCGGCCGGCACGTACGCGTCGAGCGCGGCGCGGATCTCGGCGGGCGTGGTCGCGACGATCTGCACCTGCCGGCCGGTGCGGCGGCGGATCTCCTCGAAGAGATAGAGGTTCGCGGGCTCCGCGACCGCGACGGTGAGCATGTCGCGCACGAGGAAGAGCGGCAGCACCAGGTGCTCGAGCAGGTAGTCGCGCGGAAGCACCTCGAGGCAGCGCGGGTCGGCGATGCGCGCGATGTCGCGGGCGAACGGGATGCCGTAGCTGTCGGCCACCGCCTCCATCACGTCGTGGTCGGTGACGAAGCCGAGCTCGACGAGCGTCTCGCCGAGCAGGCGGCGGTGACCCTTCTCCTTCTGGTGGTCGAGGGCGTCGCCGAGCTGCTTGGGCGTGATGAGGCCGCGCGCGACCAGCAGCTCGCCGAGCTGGAGCCTCGGAAGCTTGTCGACGATGGCCTGGTGTCGTGGAAGTGCGCCCATGATTTTCGCTCGGTTGACTCTCGGTTGCCTCTCGGGTGTCGCTCGCGTGCAGTTCGTTCGGCGGAATCTCGGTTCGATCGCCCGCGGCGTGCGGGTCGTTCAGCGCATGCTGCGCGCGGCGCCCTCGACGCTCTCGGCGCATTCGAAGCGGTCGGACAGCCGCGTGAGGCGCAGCGCCTCGCGCACGGCGTGCTGGGGAAGGACGAGCCGGAGCGCGCCGCCCGCGCGGGCGGTCTCCTCGGAGAGCCAGAGCATGCTCTCGAGCGCCGCGCTGTCGGCGAGCGTCACGTTGGCGAAGTCGAGCACGAAGCTGCGCGCGCCGCCGGCGAGGCGCTCGCCCGCCACGCGGCGGAAGTGGTCGGTGGAGTCGGCCGAGAAGTCGCCGCTCGCGATGAGCAGCGCGACGGGACCGTGGTCCTCCCAGGAGAGCTTCATGCGGCCTCCTTCATGGCGGCGGCGTGCGCCGAGTTGAGCGCGTCGTAGCCGCGCAGGTCGATCGAGCGGAAGTGCGCGAGCAGGCGCGGGTCGTGCTGGGTGCCGGCGCACGCGGTCATCTCGGCGAGCACGGTCTCGCGCGGCTTCGCGGCGCGGTAGGTGCGGGTCGAGCTCATCGCGTCGAAGGTGTCGGCGATGGCGATGATGCGCGCGGACAGCGGGATGTCGGTGCCCTTGAGGCCGTGCGGATAGCCGCGGCCGTCGAAGCGCTCGTGGTGGTAGCGCACGCCGTCGAGCACGGGCGCGAACTGCGGGATGTCGCGCAGGATGCGCCAGCCGATCTCGGGATGCTGCTTGACGACCGCGTACTCCTCGTCGGTGAGGCGGTCCTGCTTGCGGAGGATCGACTCGGGCATGCCGATCTTGCCCACGTCGTGCACGAGGCCGGCGATGTGGATGTTCTTCAGGTCGGCCGCGGGAAGCCCGGCCGCCTCGGCGATCTGCCGCGAGAGCAGCGCGACGCGCTGCGAGTGGCCGCGGGTGTACGGGTCCTTCGCGTCGATCGCAGAGACCAGCGCCGACAGCGAGCCCATGAACATCGCGTCGAGGTCGCGGTAGAGGCGCGCGTTGTCGAGGAAGACCGCGAGGTGCCCGGCCGCCGTCTCGACGAGCGTGCGCTCCCAGTTCGACATGGCTCCGTCGCCGGCCTGCCGGTCGGCGGCGGCGAGCAGCCCGAGGGCGCTTCCGTCGCGCTGCACGGGCGCGAGCACGAGGTCGCTGCCCACGACGAGCGCGCGGGCGGGCGCGGGCGTCGCGCCCAGCATGCGGCGCGCGGCCGCGGGTTCGATGCCGTCGGCGACGATGCCGTCGAGCTTCGCGTCGAGGAGCTGCTCGGCGACGCCGCTCACGCGCAGCGCGGTCCAGCGGCATCCGAGCGTCTCGCGGAGCTCGCGCAGCGTGCGGGTGATGAAGTCGCGCGGCGAAGCGCCGACGGTCATCTCGCCCGAGAGCGAGTGGAGCAGGTGCAGTTCCTCCCACGCGGCGCTGAGGCGCGCGCCCGATTCGGCGCCCGCGAGGCGCTCGCCCTCGCTGCGCGCGAGCGACGCGACCAGGCGCGCGAGGCGCGCGGCCGAGCGGCGGTCCCACGGCGATCCGGCGGCGATGATGCTCTTCGCGAGGCGCGCGTCGACCTGCGCGCCGTGCGCGAGCTGGTCGATGGTCTCGCCCTCGAGCGCCTCGGCGAGCAGCGTCACGGCCACGAAGCGGCCGCCGGCGACGTTGCGCGCGACGGGCACGGGCAGGACGAGCAGTCCGAAGCGCGGCTCGATCGGCTCCTCTGCCGACACCGCCCAGCGCGCGGCGGCGCGGGCGATCCAGCCTCGGGCGAGCGGGCAGGCGCACAGCGTGCGCAGGAGATCGGTGCAGGACTGCGGGAACGGGTCGGTCGCGGCGGCATCGGCCGGCAGCAGGACGACATCCGCGTCGCGGAGCGCGCGGTTCAGTGCGGCGAGCGGATGCGTGGTCGCGGCGACGCTCATGCGGCGGCGCGCTCCCCTGCGGAGTCGTCGGTGCCTGTCGCGCCGTGTGTGCCGAGCAGCCCGAGCACCTCCGCGAGCAGTCCGCGCGGCGAGAACGGCTTGTGCACGACGCGCGCGATGTTGGCGCTGTCGGCCTCGCCGTCGCGCAGCAGGTGGCCGCGCGCGGTGAGCATGAGGACGGGAATGCGCGCGAGCGCGGCGTCGGCCGACATCGCGCGGGCGAGCTCGATGCCGGACATGGCCGGCATCTGCAGGTCGGTCACGACGAGGTCGAAGGCCGCGCGGCGCAGCATCGCGAGCGCCTCGTCGCCATCGCTCGCGGTCTCGACCTCGAGCCCCGCGTTGCGGAACTTGAGCGCGACCACCTGCACGATGTGCGCCTCGTCGTCGACGACCAGGATGCGCGCGGGGTTGCCGGGTTGATGCTGCATGTTCATGCCGCCTTTCGACCTGCCTGCTCGAGCGGGATGGCGAACCAGAAGCGCGAACCGACGCCCACCTGGGAATCGACCCCGATTTGTCCACCGTGCACTGCTTCGACAATATTTCGGCACAGGTTGAGTCCGAGACCGGTTCCCTTGGCCACCTTCTCGTGGTTCTCGACCCTGAAGAACTTCCCGAACAGCTGCGGGATCGCGTGCGCGGGGATGCCGAGGCCGTTGTCGCGCACCGAGACCACCACCGAGCGGGCGAGGTTGTCGATGTCGACCTCCACCGCGACGGTGCCGCCGTCGGGCGTGTACTTGAGCGCGTTCGACAAGAGGTTGAGCAGCACCTGCTTGAGGAGGTGCGGATCCGCGACCGCGAAGGCGCCGGCGCTCCGGCGCGCGACCGACAGCGCGATGCGGCGGCGGTGCGCGTCGGCCTGCTGGGCGCGCACGCAGTCGTCGGCGAGCGACGCGAGGTCGACCTGCTCGAAGCGGGCGCGGGAGATGCCGCTCTCGATGCGGCTGATGTCGAGCATCCGGTCGACGAGCGCCTCGAGGCGGCCCGATTCGTCGAGGATCACCTGGATGAAGTGGTCACGCTGCGCGTCGTCCTCGACCTCGCCGTCGGCGAGCATCTCGGCGTAGGCGCGCAGCGACGCGAGCGGCGTGCGCAGCTCGTGGCTCGCCTTGGCGACGAACTCGCTCTTCATGCGGTCGGCCTCGCGCTCGGCGCGCACGTTGCGCACCACGACCGCGGCCAGCGCGTCGGCGCCGTCCTTGACCGACGAGACGGTGATCACGACCGGCGTCGCGTCCGGGTTGCGCAGCTCGCACTCGATGCGGCGGCGCTCGCCCGCGCGCGCGGCGCTCACGCCCTGCACGGCGCGCAGCACCTGCGGCGGCAGCGCGTCGACCGCGGCGCGGGTGCCCGCGACGCCGGCCTCGGCGCCGAGCAGCTCGCATGCGGCGCGGTTCGCGAAGCGGGTCTCGCCGTGCGCGTCGACGAGCAGCAGCGCGTCGGCGAGGTTCTCGAGGATGGCGGTGCGTTCCGCGCAGCGGATCTCGATGGCGCGCCGGAGCAGCGATTCATCGGCGGCCGGTGCGGGGGCGGCGGTGTTCCCGTGCATGTTGCGTCGCGCCGCCGGGCCCGGGCCGTCCGCGGTGGACGATCCGTTCCCCGACGCCGCGCCGTCGTGCGCATGCCGTGCCGACGCCCCGCCCCTGCTGCCGAGCGCGAGCATCGTCGCCGCGACGCCGAGCGCCGAGGCTCCGCTCGCGACGATCCACGATGGCGTCGCGCCCATCGCCGATCCGGCCGCGGCGGCCGCGGGAATCGCCGCGAACGCAAGCAGCGGCAACGCCGGCCACGAGGCTCCCGCGCGGCGCGGCTGCGCCTGTTCGGCTGGTCGGTCGCGTCGCGGATCTTCCATCGTGCAGGCTCCCATCCTTGCGATCGGTGATCAACCTGGTGCGAGCGCGCCGCGCGCGGGCGCCGCGCCGAGATTCAGTTCGAGCCGGTGTCGGCGTCGACCGCGGCGATCGCCTCGCGGGCGAGGGCCGAGCCGGGATCGGCGGTCAGCGCCGCCTGCAGCATCGCCTTGCCCTCGTCCTTGCGGCCGGAATACCAGAGCGACATGCCGAGCGCGACCTTCGCCGGCGCATCCTTCGGCGCGCGCTCGCACGCCAGGCGGTGCCAGCGGACGGCCTCGTCGTACTCGCCCTTCTCGGCGGCGACCATGCCCCGCAGCGTGTAGCCGCTGGCATCGTCGCTCGCGAGCGCGATGAGGCGCTCCGACGCGCTCTGCGCGCGGGCGAAGTCGCCGAGCTCGAGGGTCACGGTCGCGAGGTCGCGCCAGGCGTCGACATCCTCGGGATACTCGCGGACGGTGTCGCTGAACACGACGCGCGCCTCGGTGGTGCGGCCGAGCATCGCGAGCGAGCGGCCCTCGTGGCGCATCGTCTCGCGGGTCGGCACGAACCGCTTGCCGGAGGTCTGCTCCGCGGCGGCGCGCTCGCGCTGTCGGCGGGCGGTCTCGAGGCACTTCTGGTACTCGCCCGCGTCGAAGAGCGCGGCGACCAGCTTCTCGCCGATGAGCGGCGCCTCGGGATCGATCACCGACGAGCGCTCGTAGCTCACCGCGGCCGCCTTCGCGTCGCCCGAGAGCATCGCGATGTCGCCGAGCAGCTCGTGCATCGCGCCGTTGTGCTCGAAGTACGCGAGCTTGGGCAGGAGCATCATGCGCGCCTCGTCGAGGCGGCGCTCGGTGATCATGAGTTCGGCGGCCGCCAGCTGGTACGAGATGCGCTCGGGGTCGATCTCGCCGGCCTTCGTGTAGTCGGCGATCGCCTTGTCGTTCTCGCTCCAGCGCTGGTGCACGATGCCGCGGTAGTAGTACGGCTCGGCCAGGTTCGGATCGCACTCGATCGCCTTGCCGAAGGCGTCGAGCGCCTTCTCGAGCTTCTTCGACTCGAGCTCGATGCGGCCGAGCAGCGACCAGTACTTCGCCTCGCGGTTGCTGCGCACGAGCGCCTTCTCGACCTCCTTGCGCGCCTTCTCCAGCTCGCCCGCCTCGAAGGCCTGCTTGGCCTGGTCGAAGCTCACGAGGCTGGTGGTGCGCTGGAAGCGCGCGTCGGCCTCGAGACGCGCCTCGCGGCCCGCGGCGCGGGGCGCGCAGGCGGTGGCGAGCAGGATCGAAGCGGCGACGGGAACGGCGATGAGGAGCTTGGTGCGCATGTGTGTACCTCGGAATGAAACGGAGCCGCGCCCAGCCGGGCGCGGCTCCAGGGATGTCAGGGTGATCGGCCGTTCAGGAGGGCCGGTTCAGTCGGTGCGGGGAATCCGTCCCAACTTCTCGGTCCGCCGTGTCCGGGCGTCAGTTCTTGCTCTCGAGGTCCATGCCCTCGTTGGCGCCCGCCTGGGCGTCGTCCGAGGGGGTCGTGTTGCCCGAGCCGTTCGCGGGAACCGCGGCCGACTTGCCGGCGCCGACCTGCTTCGAGATCACGCGGCGCATCATGCCGTGCTCGTAGTCGGCCTGCGCGGCCGAGCCCTTGCCGGTCAGCTCCGCGCGGAGGCGGACCATCTCGGGCTGGTTGTGCGAGAGACGGAGCGAGTTCTCGCAGTGGAAGAGCGCGAGCTCGCGGTCGCCGGCGGCCATGGCCTCGAAGGCCTTCTGGTTCTGCGAGGTGGTGAGCGTGTCGCGCGACCACGGCAGCAGGCCCTCGCGGGTACCGATGCGCACGGCGTGCTCGAACTCGTTCGCCTCGTCCGACCAGACCTTGGCGATCTCGTCCTTCACGATCGTCGGGGTGACGAGGAAGATGATCTCCTGGCGGGTCAGCTGGTCGTCGTAGCCCTTGAACGCGTTGCCGAGGAGCGGCACGTCGCCGAGACCGGGCACCTGGCGGCGCTCGATGATGGTGTCCTCCTTGAAGAGGCCGCCGAGCACGAGCGTCTGGCCGTTCTTGACGCGGACGTTGGTGACGATCTCGCTGGTGTCCTCGTTCGGCACCGGCAGCGTGCTGCCGTTCGAGTCGACGAGGTTCTCGATCTTCGCCTCGCTGACGCTGGGCGCGAGCTCCATGCGGATCGAGCCGTCGTTCGAGATGAACGGACGGAAGATCAGCTTGATGCCCGAGTCGAGGAACTCGACGCTCTGGGTGGTCGCGGTCTGCGTGGTGGTCGAGCTCAGGTAGCCGACGCGGCGGCCGATGAGGATCTGCGCGCGCTGGCGGTTGAGCGCCATGACGCGCGGACGCGCCAGCACGGTCGTGTCGGTCACGCTGTCGAGCAGGCGGAGGAACACCGCGATGTCGTCCGAGAGGACGCCGACGCGCATGGTCGACTCGCGCTCCCAGCCGGAGACGGCCGTGTTCGACGAGTTCGCGACGCTCTGGCCGGGCTGCTTGCCCACGTCACCGGTGAAGAGGTCCGACGCGCCCGAGAGCGGGTTGGTCAGGTTCGCGAAGTCGAGGTTGCCGATGATCGACACGTCGACGCCGAAGCCGTCCTTCTGGATGACCTTCGACGACACGACGGTCGACTCGACCACGACCTGCGACGGCGGGGTGTCGATGTCCTTGAGGAGCGTCTCGACCGCCTTGATGTTGTCCGGGTAGTCGCTGACGACGAGCATGCCCTGGAAGGCCCAGCTGTCGCTGCCGCCGTCCGACTCCGAGGGCTGGAAGCCCTTCTCGACGTCGCCGACGAACGAGACCGCGCCGGCCTCCGAGAGGATGGGCTTGATGAACTCGCCCGCGTCCTTCGCGTTCAGGTACTCGAGCGGGAAGTTGCGGCTG
>JBMOGJ010000065.1:0-16950 GCA_049318425.1 Phycisphaerales bacterium
GAGGCACGGCTCGGTTGGTTACTTGCGCTCGCGGAGCTCGGCGCGCAGCGACTCGAAGTCCTTCGAGAGCGGGTGCTCCGGCCCGAGGATGCGCACGTCGTCGGCGAGCTGCTTCTGGTCGAGGGTCTCGTACGCCGCACGGCCCGAGCCGAGCGCGTCCATCGCACGGGCGAGGACCAGCGCGCAGTCGAGCCGTTCGCGGAACCGCGACTGGTCCTTCTCGAGGAACCGCAGCACCGCCGGCAGCGACTCGACCACCGGCGCGTAGCGCTTCGCCGCGAGGTTCGCGCGCGCGAGCGAGAGGCGCTCGACCATCCAGCGCGCCTCGTCCGACTTGGGAAGGCCCATCACCTCGAGCATGCGCATGCGCGTCTCGCGGAGACGCACGACCGCGGCGGCCGCACCCGCGACGCTCCCTGCCGAAGCCGCCGACGGATCCGCCGTCGCCGACTCCGCCGCGAGCGAGCGCGCGCGCGCCTCGAGCAGGTCGACCGCCTGCTGCGTCCGTCCGAGCTCGAACTGCACCTCGGCGAGCTCGAGCTCCACGGCCGCGGCCTCGAGCGGGCTGCCGTCCTTGAGCACCTCGATGTCGGCGTCGGAGAGGAGCACCGCCGCCTCGGCGAGCCGCCGGTCGGCGCGCTCGATCTCGGCGAGCAGCACCAGCGTGAGCGCGAGGCGACGACCGCCCGCGGCCTTGCGCGCCTCGCGCGCCTCGAGGGCGAACTTGATCGCGTCGGCGCGCAGCGCGTCGGCGACCTTCGGCTCGACGAACGGCAGCCGGCGCGAGCCCCACATGAGCTGCGCCACCGCGTGGAGCGCATCGCCGAGCGTCGCGCTCGCCGGGTCGAGCGAGGCGCGCGCGCGGCCCGCGAAGTCGGCGGCGAAGGTGAGGTCGCGGTAGAGCTCGCCCGGGCTGGACGCCGACCGCTCGCGCGCGAGCGCCTCGACCACCGCGAGCGCGACCGCGAGATACTTCGCCTCGGGCAGCGACTTCGACAGGTCCTCGAGCGCGCCGCCGCGCAGCACCTCGCGCGCGAGGGTCGTGGTCGAGCCGCCGAGCTCGATCTGCGAGCTCCGCAGGAACGACGCGATGAGCGCGTCGGCCGCCTTCTCGTTGCGGACACGCGCCTCGTCGGCGTCGCGCGCCGCGGTGCGCGCGATCGCGAGCTCGCCCTCGACCGCGCCCAGCCGGCGCGTCGACTCGGCGACCTCGTTGGCGCGGGCGAGGGTCTCGGCGGCGAGCCGCGCCTCGCTGGCGATGCGCGCGTCGCGCTCACCCTCGAGGCGCGTCCACAGCCAGGCGCTCGCGGCGATGCCGCCCGCCGCGACCAGCGCGAAGGCGATGGCGACGACCGGCGCGCCGCGCCGCGGGGATTGGACTTCGCCGAGCAGGGCGCGGCGTTCCTCGATGCTCATCGTTCTCACTGCTTTCTGCGGCAATCGCGTACTTCAGGCGACGGGTGGCCGGCACGGCCACCACCGGCAACGACATCTCACCGCGGTCCCGCGGCGCGGAGGATCATTAGCACCACCACGGCTTGCCCGCACCCTCGACGATGATCGCCTCGCTCAGGAACGACGCCGCGCGCTCGAGGCCCTCCTCGACCGACATGAGCGCGTCCTCGTGCTCGATCGAGAGCACGTGGTCGTAGCCCTGGCGGCGCAGCATCGACACGAACGGCTTCCAGAACTCGTGGCCGTGGCCGTAGCCGCAGGTGCGGAAGTTCCACGAGCGGTTCTTGAGATCCGAGTACGGACGCGCGTCGTTGTAGCCATTGACGCGGCCCTGGTGGGTGTGCAGTTCGGTGTCCTTCGCGTGGCAGTAGAAGAGCAGGCCGGCCTCGCCGAGGACGCGCGCGCTCTCGATCGGATCGATGCCCTGCCAGAAGAAGTGCGACGGGTCGAGGTTCGCGCCGAGCACGGGCTTGCCCTTCAGGCCCGACGCCTTCATCGAGGCCTCGCTGAGGCGGATGAGCGTGTCGGGGTTGTAGACGCAGAAGCCCGGGTGCGCCTCCCACGCGACCTTCACGCCGTGCTGCGAGCAGAGCCGCGCCTGCATCGCCCAGTACGGGATGAGCACCTGCTTCCACTGGTACTCGAGGATCGCGAGGTACTCCGGCGGCCACGCGCAGGTGACCCAGTTCGGCATCTTGTCGCTCTTCGAGCCGCCGGGGCAGCCCGAGAAGGTGATGACGACGTCGGTGCCGAGGACCGGCGCGAGCTTGACCGCGTTCACGAAGTCGCGGTGATCGGCGGTGGCCTGCTTCTTGTCGGGCGTGACCGGGTTGCCGTGGACGGCGAGGCCCGAGAGCGTGAGCCCGTGGTCCTTCAGGATGCCCTTGATGTGGTCCTGCTCCTTCTTGGACGCCAGCACCTTGGCGGGGTCGAAGAAGGTCTTGCCGGGATACCCGCCGACGGGGAGTTCGATCGCGTCGAGACGGATCTCGGCGCAGTACGCGGCCACATCCTCGAGCTTGCGGCCGTTGAACAGCGCCGCCATCACGCCAAGCTTCATGGGAACCTCCTGAGTGAGGGCCGAAAACTACCACCGAACGCCGCTCCGCGCGGGTTCGCGGGCGGGGAATCCTCGGCGAACTTCGCGGAGGCCCGCGTCGATTCCGCGTGCCTGCCCGTACGATGTCGAGCCCATGATCCTGGCGACCATCGCAACGCTCCTCGCGCTCCAGGCCGAGCCGCCCGCCGCTCCGCCGGCGACGACGCCGCCGCCTGCCGCCCCGCAGTCGGAGCCGACCGCGCCGCCGGCGACCGAGCCGCCCGCGACCACACCGCCCGCGACCACACCGCCCGCGGTCGAGCCGCCGGTCGCGCCGCCGGCGACCCCGCCGAGCACGACGCCGGACACCCCGCCCACCACGACGCCCGATGCACCGGCGACCACCACGCCCGGCGCAGCGCCGTCCACCACCCCCGCCACTCCCCCCGCCGCGGAGGAGGGCGTCAACACCCCGATCAACCCCGCCGGCATCCCGAGCGAGGCCGCGCTGCCCGAAGAGACGCCGAAGCGCGCCTACCTCGTGGTCGACCGGGTGTCGGTCGCGGCGGGCATGATCGAGAGCGACGACGACGCCATCATCGTGCTGCGCGACGACAAGGGCCGCATCAAGAGCTTCTCGAAGAACCGGCTCATCTCGGTCACCTACCTGCTCGAGGGTCCGGCCGGCCGCCGCGTGCGCGTCGTCTTCAACGACGGCCGCGTGATCGTGGGCGCGCTGATCGAGGACGGCTACGAGCACGTCGAGCTCGAGATCTCCGGCATCAAGACCAAGTATCCGCGCGAGGCCGTGTCGGCGGTGCGACCGTACCCGACCGACCGCGAGCTCTACGAGCGGTTCCGCACCACGCTCGAGCCCGACCAGTACGGCGCGCGCTACACGCTCGCGGTCTGGCTCTACAACAAGAAGATGTACGCGGAGTCGAAGACGGAGCTCGAGAGCCTGCTCGAGGCGACGAACCACTACGACGCGAAGAAGCTCCTGAACGAGGTCAACGCGCAGCTCGCGCTCATGGAGGGTCTCGGCGGCGGCGTCGACCGGCCCGTCGAGTCGGGCGGCAACAGCCGCGAGCGCCCGGTCTCGCCGCGCACGACGGGCATCCTGGCGAGCCCGCTGCTGTCGGACGCCGATGTGAACCTCATCCGCGTCTACGAGCTCGACGTCGCGAATCCGCCGCGCCTGCAGGTGCCGCAGAGCCTGATCCGCACCATGCTGGAGAGGTACGCCGACAGCGACCTGATCCCCGCGAAGAGCGCCGAGAAGACCGCGTTCTTCACCAAGGAGCCGATCGAGATCGTCAAGACGCTGTTCGCCCTGAAGGCGCGCGACCTGTACGGCGAGATCCGCGTGCTCGGCGAGCCCGAGCCGCTGAACCTGTTCCGCCTGCGCGTCCACAACGCGTGGCTGATCGGCAACTGCGCGACCAGCAAGTGCCACGGCGGCGCCGACGCCGGACGGTTCTTCCTCCACAACCGCGAGTGGAAGGACGACAACGTCCGCTACACCAACATGTTGATCCTGCTCCGCTCGCGGATCGACACCCTGCCGCTGATCGACCCCGAGAAGCCCACCGACAGCCTGATCTTCCAGTACGCGCTGCCGAAGACCGAGGCGCGCCGCCCGCACCCCGACGTGCGCGGCTGGTCGCCCGTCCTCACCAGCGGCCGCCGCGGGCTGCAGGAGGATTTCGTCGACTGGATCCGCTCGATGCGGCTCCCGCGCGGCGACTACCCGATCGAGTACACCCCGCCGGCGCTCCAGTCCCCCGATCGGCCGGCCGAGACCGGGCCGGATCGCTGAGGTCCTGAGCGGAGGTCCTGAGCGGAGGCCCCGAGCGGAGGTCCCGACCCGCGGCGACCCCGCGCGCGGACGTCGGTCGTCCCCCATGCGGGGGTGGTTTGGTTACACTGCGGAACCCGCGGAAGGCTTCCCCCGTCCGCGTTGTTTCGCAGGTCGGACGCACCCGTCCGCCCGTTCACCGTCCGTTCCTTTCAGGCAGGACCGTCCCCATGGCGTCACGCTTCTCGCTCGTCTCGTTCCGCGACTCGTTCTGCGACACCTCGCGCCCGCTCGCAGCCGTCACCGCCAAGCTGGTCGCGGGCTGCATCGCCACCCTGCTGGTCGCGGGCTGCAACGACCCCGAGCTCGAGAAGCAGGCGGCGTTCGAGCGCCAGTTCAACGAGGTCGCGGCCGAGTACGCGAAGACCCTCGGCGGGCGCCCCGACCTGCTGTCGACCAATCCGTCGGATGAGTCGATCACCGCACTGCGCGCGGTCGCGGACAAGGCGAAGGGTCTCTCGGGCGGCTCGGCCGGCCAGCAGACCGCGGCCCGCTCGCTCGCCGCGAGCGTCTACCGCACCTCGGCGTCGATCGAGCTCGCGCGCGCCGCGTGGCTCGAGTCGGGCGAGGAGATCGTGCGCGGGCTCGTGCTGAGCGCGTCCGGCCTCGCCGCCGACCTCGAGGCCGTCGCCTCGTCGGCCGAGGGCATGGACCTCTCCTCCGCGCGCGGCAAGGCCGATGCGGCCAAGTCGAACGGCGCGAAGTCGATGCGCGCCCTGCAGGAGTCGGTGCGCCAGCTCGAGGGCCCGGCCAGCCAGCTCAACGACCAGATCTCGAAGAGCAGCGCGCGCCTGTCCGAGCTCGGACAGGAGGTCGCCGTGCTCCTCCGCAAGGCGCGCGAGTCGAGCGCGACCGCCGGTCTCGCCCTCGTCGAGGAAGCCGCGGGCATCAAGACCGAGGCCCGCGGACTCGCCCGCAAGACCGCGGAGAACCAGATCGCCGCGGAGTCGATGATGGCCGAGTCGCGCCTCGTCTCGGCGCAGCTGCGCGAGGCGCAGGGCCTTCAGGCCGCCGCCACCGCCGCGCTCGACCTGATGAACGGCTTCGAGGCCGACATCGACGGTCAGGCCACCAAGTGCCGTGAGCTCGCCTCCGAGCTGCGCCGCTCGGCCGACACGCTCATGAAGTCGATCGCCGACGAGCGCGCCGGCGCCCTCAACGCCGCCTACGAGGCCGCCTCGACCGACCTCGCCAACGCGGCGGCCGATGCCGACAGCGACGCCCTCCGCCACACGCTCACCTGCGAGGAGCTCCGCATGCACGTGACCCGCATCACGGGTCTCGGCGCGCAGGGCCGCATGCTCGCGAGCGCGTCCGGTGCCGGCGCCAGCGGCCTCACCGACCTCAAGAGCGCCGCGGAGACCGCGATCGCCGCCCTCAAGGAGAAGGCCACCGCCGCGGCCGATCAGTTCGCCAACATGGGCGAGGATCCCGCCACCGCCGGCCTCAAGACCTACGCCGACGGCGTGAAGAAGATGGCCGACGCGCTGACCGTCGACATGCTGATGAACCCGCCGTCGCCGCAGAAGGCGGCCTCGAGCTCGGGTCGCTCCGGCGCGGGCGCCGCGACGGCCGGTGGCGACGACCTCGACGCGATCGTCGCGAAGCTCAACGACGCGGCGTCCGACCCGGCGACCAGCGCCAAGATGTTCATCGACCTCGTCGACGACTCGAACGCGAACGCCAAGGCGATGAAGGACATGATGTCGAGCGTCATGACCGCGATGCAGCCCCTCATGGAGGCGATGGCGGAGAAGTTCGGCGCAGAGTCGCTCGCCACCCTCGGTGGTGGCATGGGTGGCGGCATGGGCGGCGGCATGGCCTCCCCCGGCAGCATGGGCAAGCTCACCAAGAAGTCGAACGACGGCTCCACCGCGGTCTACTCGACCGAGAAGGGCGACGAACTCACCTTCGTCAAGACCTCCTCGGGCTGGAAGGTCGACATGCTCTCGCAGATGGATCCGGCGCAGGCCGAGATGATGGCGCAGGTCGCCCCGATGATGGGCATGATGATCGGCCCGATGAAGAAGGCCTGCACCGACCTCGCGGCCAAGATCCGCTCCGGCGAGATCACCTCGGCCGACGAGGTCCAGGGCGCGCTGCAGCAGGCGATGATGCAGGGCATGGGCGGCGGTCGCGGCGGCTTCGGCGGCGGCGGCGGTGCCGGTCGCGAAGGCGACAACTGACGCGACGGCCTCGCGCCACGCACGCCCCGACTCGAGATCGATACGCAGAACACTCGCCCCCTGCGCGGACCTCCGCGCGGGGGGTTCTCTTTCCACGGCCGCGTTGAACTTTCTTGCGCGGCGCGGGCGGGCGCGTCGATACTGCGTGCATGGCTCCGCCCCCCGCACCCGACGCCCGCGGCACACGCTCCGCTCCGACGACGAACGCCAGCGCCGCCCACTCGAAGGGCTGGCTCCTCGTCACCCGCGTGAAGGCGGTGATGCTGCTCTTCACCTGCTTCCTGGCGATGGCGGCGAGCCTGTTCCTGCATCCCCTGCTCAGCAACATCGTCAGCAACCAGGGCGTCAAGGTCGGCGAGTTCGGCGCGCTCTACCTGCGCGCGCCGTGGATCGGCGTGCTGCTCGCGCTGCCCGCGGTGGCGACGTGCATCCCGCTCGTGCGCGGCACGGGCCGCCCGATGCTGTGGATGACGATCGCGACCCTCGCGCTGCTGCTGCCGGTGGCGTTCCTGTTCGGCGCGTTCCTGGCGGTGGTCGGTCCGCTGTACGCGTCGCCCGACCTGTGAGCCGACCGCCGTGCGGACCGGCCGTCGGCCGGTCGCTCCCGCCAGCGCCACCCGTCCCTTCCGCCCCACCCCGACACGCACCGACGATGAGGCACGAACCGCGATGAGCACGCCAGCCGCCGATCGGGTCGCGCTGCGCAACGAGATCGAGGCGCACGCCCGCGGGCTCGGCTTCGCGCTCGTCGGCGTCGCGCGCGCAGCGGCGAGTTCGCGGCGCGCCGAGCTCGAGCGCTGGATCGCCGACGGGAAGCACGGCGAGATGTCGTGGATCGCCGAGCGCGCCGCGGAGGCCGCCGATGTGCGCACGCTGCTGCGCGACGCGCGGAGCGTGATCTGCGTCGCGGACCGCTATCACGACGGCAAGCCCGACCGGGTCGAGTGCGGCCACGACCGCGTCGAGTGCGGCCACGACCGCGTCGAGTGCGGCCACGACCGGGTGGAGGGCGCCCACGGCCGCATCGCCCGCTACGCGCGCGGCAAGGACTACCACGACCTCATCCGCGACCGGCTGCGCCGGCTCGGCCGCTTCGTGCGCGAGCGCGTCCCCGGCTGCCAGACGCGGCTCACCGGCGACATCCACCCGATCCTCGAGCGCGAGCAGGCGGCGCGCGCGCTGCTCGGCGCGATCGGGAAGCACACGCTGCTCATCCGGCCCGGCCTCGGCAGCTACTTCCTGCTCGGCGAGATCGTGACCGACGCCGACATCGCGGCGAGCGACGAGGCGCCCCGCGGCGACACCGCCCCCGAGTCCCCCACCACCGACCTCTGCGGCGGCTGCACCCGTTGCATCGATGCCTGTCCCACGCGCGCGATCACGCCGTGGTCGGTCGACGCGACCCGCTGCATCGCCTACCTCACCATCGAGCACCGCAGCGAGATCCCCGCCGAGTTCTTCGGGCGGACCGGCGACTGGTGGTTCGGCTGCGACGTCTGCCAGGAGGTCTGCCCGCACGCGCAGCCGACGCGCGCGTCGCGCCGCGCGGGCACGAATCCGCTGCATGCGCCGCGGCGCAGCTCGGTGGACCTCCTCGAGGTGCTCGGCTGGAGCGAGGACGACCGCGCCCGGCTCGTGGTGTCGAGCGCGCTCAAGCGCGCGACGCTCCCGATGATGAAGCGCAACGCCCTGCTCGCGCTCGCGTCGATCGCGCGCCGCGACCCGGCGCTCGCCGCGACCGTGCGCACGCGCGCCCACGCGATCGCCGCCGATCCCGGCGAGGACCCGATCGTGCGCGCCGCCGCGCGTCAGTGCGCGTCGGTCGCCTGAACCGCGCCGCCCTGCATCATCAGCTGCACGTCGCGCAGGTCGACCCAGCCGTCGCGGTTGAGGTCGGCGCCCACGAGGTGGCCGAATCCGCGGCGGCGGAGCTCCTTGACGCTCACCCGCTCCGCCGGCGCCGCGGCACCGCCGAGCCCGGCGACGCACGCGTCGCCCGACATGAAGAACGCCTGGCTGATGTAGCCGAAGTCGGTGTTGTTCACGAAGGTGTCGGCGTTGAAGTTGGCGCACGAGTCGCGCCCGCGCAGCGGGTCGGCCGCCGTGCTGCGCAGCGACGCGAAGATGGTGAAGTCGTAGATGTCGACCGTGTTGTTGTTGTCGCAATCGCCCTGGACGAGTTGGATGCCCATCGTGTAGCGACCGTCGCCGACGACCGGCGCCGTCGCGGCGGCGAGCGTGTGGTCGATGCCCTTGACCGAGATGCACTCCTGCTGCGCGCGCGGCGGGATACGCAGGCCGGGCAGCACGACGCGCGACGGGTTCGCACCCACCGACTTCGGGAAGCTCACGGGCACGTTCACCGTCCACGGCTCACCGTCGCCCGAGCCGATCAGGCACAGGTTGCGGTTGCTCAGGCTGGAGAGCACGCCCGAGAGGACGACCTCGGCGTCGACGAGCTGGTAGTCGCCGATGAGCACGGTGCGCTCGGCGACGGCCTCGTTGCCGCTGTCGTCGATCGCGGTCCAGCGCAGCGTGGTCAGACCCGTCGGGAACACGCCGCCCGCCGGCCAGGTCGACGCGACCGAGCCGTCCGGGTAGCGCACCTCGAGGTCGACCGCGCGCACGCCGCCGCAGAGGTCGTCGGCGCCGATCGTCGGCGCCGCGACCAGCGCGCCGAAGCGGCGGCCGATGTCCACCGGGATCTCCCCCACGTTTGACGGGATTCCCGAGAGGACCGGCGGCAGGACATCGATGTCCTGGTTGTCGAGATCGACCGCGACGGGCGTGACCACCCCCGCGTTGTCCACCGCGAGCAGCGAGCGGAACGGCCCGAGCTGCGTGAAGCCGAGCAGCGACGCGCGGCCGCAGAGCGGCGCCGGCGCCTGCCGGAGTGCGAACACGAGGTCGACGAGGCCGATGGCGGCGCCGGTCGGCGTCGCGTCCTCGGCGAGCGCCGTCGCGTAGCGGATGCGGCCCGCGGCGTGGTCGACCTGCTCGCGGATCTCCATCGCGAGCGGGCTTCCGGGCGCCGGGTCGATGCGCACGAGCTCGAGCCAGTCGGTCTCGTAGTACATCGCGAGCTGGAGGCCGGTGTAGACCTGTCCCGCGGCGAGCGCCTGCGACGCGTGCACGCGCACGACGTACTCCTGGCCGCGCGTCGGGGGCGCGAGCTCCTCGAGCGTGAGGTGCACGAAGCCCTCCGCGCAGTCGGCGACGCCGTCGGCGTCGGCATCGAGGTCGGGCGAGCCGCAGCCGCAGTAGCCCGGCGTGAGCTTGAGCGGGTCGGCCGGGCAGATGTCGCCCTTCTGCGGGATGCCGCAGGGCACGGGCGTGTTGCTGCCGAAGCCATCTCCGTCGGCGTCGGCGTAGAGGCGCTGGCCGTCGTCGCAGTCGCGCAGGTGGTCGAGGCAGGCGTCGGCGACGAAGCCGTCGCCGTCGGCATCGATGCCCGAGTTGCCGCAGTAGGGATTCACGCCGCCGTTCGCGGCCGCGAGCGCGGCGAGGCCGGCGTCGACCGCCGCGACCTGCGCGCCGCTCATGCCCGCGATCGAGACGCGCAGCGTGGTCTGGCCGTCCTGCTGGAGCGAGGCGAGGAGCTCGGTGATCTCCGCCGCCGAGAGACCGGCGTCGACCGAGACCGCGCCGTGCACGCGCACGGCCGACGCGCCCGACAGCGCGGCGCGAAGGCGCGCGGCGTCCATGCCGGTCGCGAGGATCGTGGCCTGGTTGGCCGCCGCCTTCGACACGAGCGCCGCGATCAGCGCGGGGTCGTGCGCGGCGGTCGCGGTGAAGTTCCGCACGTGCGCGACGCAGCCGATCGACTCGGCGACCTCTGCGAGCTGGGCGAGGCTCATCGCGTCGGCGTCGACCGTGACCTCGGCGCCGCCCACGAAGGCGTTGCCGACCTGGACCTTGCCGAGGATCGCATCGATCTGCGGCGCGGTGACCATCGCGGTGATGGTGAACGCGCCGCCGATGCCGCCCGCGCGGATCTTGGCCGAGCAGTCGCCGATCGCGCAGATCTGCGGCTGCGACATGCCCGCGCAGTCGGCGGTCGCGCCGAGCAGGTCGGCCGCGGTGAAGAACTCGACGATCTCGCCCGGCGACATCGCGACGTCGACATCGAGCCGCGTGAGGTCACAGGAGTACGCGTCGTTGCGGTCGACGCGGCCGTCGGAATCGCTGTCCATCACGCCGCCGACGATCTGGCCGACCACGGTCGGGCACAGGTCGTTCTCGAGCGCGATGCCGTCGCCGTCGGAGTCGCTCCCGCGCGCGGGCTGCCCGGCGCCGTGGTACTGGACCTGCAGGAAGAACTGCATGCTGCAGCCCGCGAACAGGCTGCTGCTCGTGGTCGCGGTGAAGTCGATGCGGCCGTCGCCGGCGCGCGCGGAGGCGAGCAGCGCGTTGAACGCCGCCGGCGCGAGCTGCAGCTCCGCCATGCGCCACGGACAGAGTCCGGGCGTGTCGAACGCGGGCACGCGGATCGCCGCGCCGCCCTCGATCGAGAAGTCGACGTAGCGCGTGGGCAGGTCGAGCGGCGCATGCGCCCACGCGGTGACGGTCACCGTGCCGAAGGCGTCGGTCGCCTGCGCGGCGGGCAGCGCGCCGAACGCGACCCGCTGCGGGAAGGTCCGCAGGTCGCCGCGCACCGAGCTCAGGTCGCGCGGCTGGTCGGCGCACACTTCCGGCGGGCAGCCGGAGCAGTCGGCGTCGCCCGCGAGGCGCGGACAGAGGTCGAGTCCGTCGACCACGCCGTCGCCATCGCTGTCGGCGCAGGGGTCCGCGGCGACTCCCGCGTCGGCAACCACGGCGCACGCACCGGCCGAGTACGACTCGAGATGCGCGGCCATCGCCTCGGTCACCGCGACCAGGTCGACGAGCGGATTCACCTCGGGACACCCGGGATTCAGGAAGTTGTAGCCCACGAAGCCGACCACGCCGCTGCCGGCGCGGCGCACGGCGGCGATGGCCGAGAGCGGGTCGCCGTAGACGACCTCGTCGGTGCCCCAGCCCGCGAGCGGGAAGAGCATGTGGATCTGCGGCGGGAACTCGGAGTCGGTGATCGCGAGCGACGGCGCGGTCGACGCGAACGCCGCGGGACGCGCCGCGGCGCGCGCGAACTCGAGCGCGCTCGAACTCGCCATCGCGCCATGGCTGCCGGGCGCGAGGAACTCGATCAACGCGGCGTCGCGCTCGGTGCGGTCGCCCATCACGAGCACGCGGCCGCCGGCGTGCACCGCGGCGCGGAAGGCCTCCGCCTCGGCGGTCGACAGGCGTCCGAGCAGGCTGCCCTGCTCCTGCGCGGGAATCACCACGGTCACGCCCGACGACACGAGCGCCACCAGCTGCGCGGGATCGAGCGCGGCGATCGGCTGCGCCGCACCCGCCGGCGCGTTCAGCGCGACGAAGAGGTTGTCGGCGTGGCAATCGCAGGATCCGCAGGCGTCGACGATGGTCGGATCCATCAGCACCGCGAAGCGGACCGCGGGCGCACCCTGCGCGAGGGCGCTCGAGCCGGTGGCGAGCATCACGGCGCCGACGAGCGTGCCGGCGATGGCACCGGCGTGGGCGTTGAAGTGGGCGCCGAACAGTGAATTCGTCACGCGCTTCGTCGCGGGATGGGCATGCGGGCGCGAAGCCCGTGCAATGGCCGTACGGATGTGGTGGAACATCGCAGTCACCTCTGTGACGCCGAGTGAGGGAACTCGGCGCGTTGTGAACTCCTTGCTACCAACCGGGACGCGCAAGACGCAACGCGACCGGTGCCACCACACGACAGACCGAGACCCGCGCTGCGCCGAAGCGCCGCGGGGTCGTTTCTTTTCCGCCGGCCGCCATCACAGGGCCGTGCGTGCGGCGCCGCGGGGGAACGCAGCGACTGCACGCGATGAAGATTCGGGTTCAGGCTGAAGCCGCCGTGTCGCACCGGGCCCCACGCGTCGCGTGGAGAGCGGTCGAGCGGCGCACTCCAGCGCCTGAACCGTGGCGACAATGCCGCCGTCGTTGAACGGGACATGCACCGCGCCGACTGTCGCCCGAAATCTCACCCGCGCCACCCGCACCTCGACGGAATTGTGGGAGTCGCAGGCCCGTGCGATAAAAGCCCAGCGCTATCCGCCCATGCGACGAGCGAATCGGACCATGCCCGACGGCGGAAGGTCGGGACACACGCCGCTTCCGCCCGCCATCGCGCCGATCGCCGCGAAGCCGGAGCGCGCGGCGCCCTCCATCGTGCTCGGCCAGCCGGTGTCGGTCCACTCGCCGGCGAGGTAGAGGTTGGCGACGCCGCCGCGCAGGTCGCCCGCCTCGACGCGCGCGCGCGGGCGGATCGCGTCGACGCCGGGCGTGCTCGCGAAGGTCGCGCGCTTCTCGAGCACAGGGCGCGCCCAGGCGATGTCGTCGCGCGAGACGCCGGGGATCGCCCACGCGAGGTCGGCGAGCACGCGCGCGGCGATCTCGTCCTCGCCGAGGCCGACCCACGCGTCCGCCGCACTCACCACCGCCTCGATCCGCTGGGCGAATCCGGCGCCCGCGGGCGCCTCGTGCGCGAAGAGCCAGTGCACCGCGCGTCCCGGAAGCGAGAGGTTCGGAATGTCCATCACCCGCCGCTTCAACGCGAGATGCACGCCGAGGATCGGCGACCACGCGAAGTCCCCGAGGTGCGCGAGCCGCCGGTCGTGCGCGCGCAGCGTCGCACTCGAAAGCTTCGCGAGGCGGTCGGGGGGCACCGCGCTCACCACCGCCTGCGCCGCGACCAGTCCGTCGTCGCAGACCACGCCGGTCACGCGGGTGCCGTCGAAGGCGAGCGCGCGCGCGCTGGTGCGCAGCCGCAGCTCGCCGCCCGCGCGCGCGACGATCTCCCCCACCGCGTCGTAGAGCCGCGAGAGCGGGACGCGCGCGACGCCGACCGCGCCGGCGAAGCGGTGCGCCAGCATGCCCTCGTCGAAGACCTTGAGCGCGTGCGCCGCCTCGCAGCGCGCGCTCGGCAGGTTGCACGCCGACAGCACGACCGGATCCCAGAAGAGCTCGACCACGCGCGCGGGCTGCCGCGTCTCGGCGAGGAAGCCGGCGAACGCCCTGCCCTGCCAGCGCATCCGCCCCTGCGGGCCCATGCGCAGGATCGCGAGGAACGCGCGCGCGATCGCGATCTTCTCGCCGAGGCTGAAGAGCCGCATGCGCGCGAAGCTCGGCCCGTAGTGGAGCGGCGCGGGCAGCAGCGGCGCGATCGCGAGCCGGTCGCGCGCACCGCCGCCCCGCGCGAACCACAGCGTCTCGTGCCAGTCGATCTCGCCGAGCACGCCGAGACGGTCGTACAGCTCGAGGATGTTGGTGCAGCACCCCATCACCACGTGCTGGCAGTTGTCGAGCTCGACGCCGCTGCGCACGTCGTCGAAGCTCATCGCGCGTCCGCCGAGGCGGGTGCGCGTCTCGATCAGGATCGGCCGCCACCCCGCGTCGGCCGCGCGCACCGCGGCGGCGATGCCCGCGACGCCACCGCCGATGATCGCGACGGTGCGGGGCACGGCGGCGGCCGCGGCGCCGGGCTCCGCGCTCACGGCAGCGCCCCGAGCAGGCCGAACCGCGCGCGCAGCGCGATCCACGACTTCTCGAGCGCCGTGAGCCGCGCACGCTCGCGCAGCGCGCGGCGCGGGTCGCGTGCGATCTTCCGCAGGATGCCGCGGTAGATCGCGCTCATCGCGCGGATCGTGGGCAGCGCATCGGCCGACACCAGCCCGTCGAGCGCGGCGCTCTCGGCGAAGATGCGCTCGGCGCGCGCGCACTGGATGTGCATGAAGCGCGCGCACGCCGCGGGATCGCTCCAGGCGAGCAGCGCCTCGACGGTGAGCCCGCTCGCGGCGAGCTCGTCGGCGGGCAGGTAGCAGCGCCCGCGCGCATGGTCCTCGCGGATGTCGCGCAGGATGTTGGTGAGCTGGAACGCGATCCCCCGCCGGGTCGAGAGCACGCGCGCGGAGTCGGCCTCAGGGTCGGCATCGGCGCCGGGACGCGCGCCCCAGACATCGAGGCAGATGCGCCCGACCGTCGACGCCACGCGGTCGCAGTAGAGCTCGGTCTCGGCGTAGCACGCGAACGCGCGCGGCGCGAGGTCCATGCGCTGCCCGTCGATCGCGGCGAGGAAATCGGCACGGTCGGCGGGAAACGCGCGGAGCACCGCGGCGAGGCCGGCGATCACCGCGTCCTCGCGCGCATCGCCGTGCGCCGTGCCGCCGCGGCCTTCGAACGCCTCGCGCGTGCGCGCCTCGAAGCGGTCGAGGTCGGCGGCCTTCGCGCCGGCGTCCTTGGTGTCGTTGTCGGCGAGGTCGTCGAGCACGCGCATCCACGCGTAGACCGCGTACAGCGCGAGCCGCTTGCGCTCGGGCAGGAGCCGCAGCCCGTAGTGGAAGTTGCGCGCCTCGGTGCGCGTGATCTCGGCGCATGCGGCGAGCGCGCGGTCGTCGTTCACGCGACCGACTCCGGCGTGGAATCGGCTGCGCCCGGCGTGGAATCGGCGGCGCCCGGCGTGGATTCGGCTGCGCCCGGCGTGGAATCGGCGGCGCCCGGCGTGGAATCGGCTGCGCCCGGCGTGGGCACCGCGGCCGCCTCGATGCGCCTCGGGTAGCGCTCCGCATCCGGATCGGGCTCGGGATCGACGATCCACGCGCTCGGGAGCGGCAGCGCCGGCGCGCTCCAGCCGAACCGCTGCATCGCCATCGCGCGGAGGACGAGCGCGACCTTGCGCGGCGCGCTCAGCTTGGGCCGCTCGAGCACGGTCTCGCAGTTCCAGCGCTCGATGTTCCAGAGCACCGTGCGGCCGCCGGCCGCGAACAGCCAGAGCAGCGGCTGCACCTCGCGCGACGCGCCCGCGACCAGCGGCTCGGCGGCGCCGTAGACGTCCCAGGTCCGCGCGACCAGGCGCCGCACCAGCCGCCGCGACTCGCCCCAGAACGCGCGGTCGGCCGAGTACCCCCGCTCGATCGTGCCCGCGAGGCGCGACTCGAAGTCGGCGATGTCGTGCATGTCGGCCGGAATGTAGATGCGTCCGCGCTCGGTCCAATCGCGGCGGATGTCCTGCCAGTGGTTGGTGAGCTGCAGCGCCGTGCAGAGCGCGTCGCTCGCGGCGAGCTGCGCGTCGTCGCAGCGCTCGCCGAGCACGCGCAGCACGATGCGCCCGACGGGATTCGCGCTCAGGCGGCAGTAGCCGAGCACCTCGTCCCAGGTCGCGTAGCGCGCCTTGGTCTGGTCGAGCTCGAATGCCGAGATGAGGTCGCCGAACGGCGCGGCCTCGAGCCCGCAGCGCGCGAAGCTCTCGCGCAGCGCCACGAACACCGGGTGCCGCGCCTCGCCCGCACCGAGCGCCTCGAGCTCGCCGCGCCACCACGCGAGCAGCTCGAGCGCGCGGTCCCGCGAGCCCGACTCGTCGGCGAGATCGTCGGCCCAGCGGCAGAACGCGTAGACGGCCGCGAAATCCGCGCGGCAGCGCTCGGGCACCAGCGGGCTCAGCACCGAGAAGTTCTCGTAATGGGAGCCGGCAAGGCGCCTGCAGTACGCGCGCGCCTCGTCGAGCGACACGGCAGACGCCTGTCCCGGCCCGGGCTTCGGCCCGTACTTGGCGAGGTCCATCTCGATGATGCCGCGGCGCTCCTTCATGCGCTCGGAAAGGTACCGCACGCGGCGCGCGAAGGGGGCGGGCGGCGCGTATCATCTCCGTCCCGATGAAGATCCTGCTCGCCAACCCCCGCGGCTTCTGCGCCGGCGTCTACATGGCGATCGATGTGGTGGACCAGCTGCTCGACATCTGCGGCGACGAGAAGGTGTTCGTCTACCACGAGATCGTTCACAATCGGCACGTCGTGCAGCGCTTCCGCGACCGCGGCGTGACCTTCGTCGAGTCGGTCGCCGAGGTGCCGGACGGATCGATCCTCGTCTTCTCGGCGCACGGCGTGAGCCCCGCGGTGCGGGCCGAGGCGAAGGCGAAGAACCTCACCGCGATCGACGCAACCTGCCCGCTGGTGATGAAGGTCCACGCCGAGGCGATCCGCTACGCGAAGCGCGGCTGGCAGATCCTGCTCGTCGGCCACCGCAACCACCAGGAGGTGGTCGGCACCCGCGGCGAGGCGCCCGACGCGATCCAGGTCGTCGAGAGCCCGGCCGACATCCCCGGCCTCGTGATCCACGACCCCGAGAAGCTCATCTACCTCACGCAGACCACGCTGTCGCTCGACGACGCGAACATCGTGATCGGCGCGCTGAAGCAGGCGTTCCCCAAGCTCCACGAGCCGCCGTCGAGCGACATCTGCTACGCGACCACCAACCGCCAGACCGCGGTGCGCGCCATCGCGCCCGAGGCCGGGTTCGTGCTCGTCGTCGGCAGCAAGAACAGCTCGAACTCGGTGCGCCTCACCGAGATC
>JBMOGJ010000066.1:0-16722 GCA_049318425.1 Phycisphaerales bacterium
ACTGGCCGTTCTTCGCGTAGCCGGGATCGAACGCGAGGCCGAGCAGGCCGCGCTCATCGCTCTCGCTGGTGCCGCCCGCGACCGTCACCGAGAGGAACGGCGTCGGGAGCAGCGTGTTGGTGGTCAGGTCGAAGATGCGGATGGTGCCGCCCTTCTGCAGGATGAAGAGCCGCGAGGTGTCGCCCGGGGCGTGCGTCACGTAGGTCGGGAACGACAGGCCGCTCACGATCTGGTCGGTGCGGATGTTGACGACCTGCGCGTCGGCGGCAGTGACGAGCGCGAGGGTGGCGGCGGCGGCGAGGGCGAGCTTCTTCAGCATGGGTTCTCTCTGGGAGCGAGGGGATGACGCATCGGCCGGGAAGCCGACGCGCGTGAGACGCACCGACAGCCCGGTCGAGAATGTTCGGAAAATACGCGCGTTCGGTCGCATTGCGACACCGACTTCGACGGGTTTCGCGGAAAGGGTGCTTTTGCGCGGTCGCGGCTGAGAACCGGTGCGGGCGCGAAGGCGCGGGTTCGGGTCGACGGCTCAGGGCGTCGGCGCGACATCCGGGCCGACGTCCGGGCCCGCGAGGCTGGTGATCCGTAACTTCATCTCCCGCGCGAGGTTCAGGTAGGGCTTGACCGCGGCCGCAACCGCCTTCGCAGACGCCGGGTCGCCGGGGCGGGCATCCTCGATCGCCTCCCGCAGGAGCGGCCACAGGCTGGTGGCGTAGCCCGAGTGGCGGTCGGTCGCGGCGTAGAGGTTGCGGAACCACGGCCGACCGGGCAGCCCTTGGTCCGAGACCCACGCGGTGCGCAGGCGGTCGAAGGAGGCGCGCTCCTCGGGCGTCGCCCCCGCGGCGATGCGCGCGTCGGCGGCCGGCGCGCGCTCGGCCGCGGCGGCGAGCTCGTCGATCACCACGGCGAGCTCGGGCGCGGCGACCCCCCGCTCTTCGGCGAACTTGGCGAGCGCGCGCGCCTGCTGCAGGCTGTCGCGCACCAGCTCGGCGGCGGAGCAGTGCTCGCGCGAGCCCTCGGCGAGCTCCGCGAGCATCGCGCTCGCCATGCCCGTCACCAGCTGCGCGGCGGCGTAGTCGGCGCCGACGGTTGCGCGGTACCACGCGACCGTGTCGTAGTTCGAGTGGTAGCTCGACCCCTCGCTGCCGCTGGCCGAGAGCGAGATCGACGGGATGCCGGCGTGGCACCAGAAGGCGACATGGTCGCTGCCGCCGCCGAGGTCGCCGTAGCCCGGGCGTCCGTCGGGCTGCTTGCCCCAGGCGTCGAGCGCGCTGCCGTCGCCGCGCGGACCGGGCGCTGCGGCGAGCGCGCGCGTCACCGCCGCACGCAGCGACGGCGAGACCGCGCCGCCGGGACGGAGCCCCATCGCGGCCATGTCGAGGTTGATGTAGGCGACGGTGCGCGTGGCGAGCGCCGCGGCGTCCTCCTCGACGAACTCGCTCGAGCCGAAGATGCCGTACTCCTCGGCGCCCCACGCGCAGAAGACGAGCGTGCGGTCGGCGCGCGCGCCCGCGCGGGCGAGCTCGCAGAAGTTGCGGGCGCTCTCCATCATGCACATCGTGCCGGCGAGCGGATCCGCGGCGCCGAAGCACCAGGCGTCGTGGTGGGCGCCGACGATGACCTGCTCCTCGGGCAGCGACGCGCCGCGCAGGCGCGCGATCACGTTCGCGGTGCGCACGATCTCGCGGCGCTGCTCGACCTCCATGCGCAGCTGCAGGCCGGGCGCGCCGCCCTCGAGCGGGTAGTCGCACGGCATGCCGCCCTTCCACTCGGGCGGGCAGGGCGCGCCCTTCATCCGCATGAAGATCTGCTGTGCGGCGCCGTAGCCGATCGGCTGCACCGGGATGCGCGGCAGGCGGACCGACGCGATGTCGAGGCGCGGCGCATCCTTGGTCGCCATGCGGCCGGGCGTGAGCGGATCGCCCACGTACGGCAGCGTGATCAGCGACCCGCGCTGCACGCACTCGGGGTTCGCCCAGCCGCCGCCGTCGGGCCAGGTCTTGCCCTTCGACGCGCCGGCGTCGGCGGGGTCGGTGAAGATCACGAGTCCGACGCAGCCCGCCTCCTCGGCGAACTTCGCCTTGTAGCCGCGGAAGTTCCCGCCGTAGCGGGCGAGCGCGATCTTGCCGCGTGGATCGACGCCGAGCTCGGCGAGGCGCGCGAAGTCCTCGCGGCGGCCGTAGTTCACGTAGACCACGCCGGCGGTGACGCTGCCCGAACCGCTCCACGCGTTCCACGCGATGTCGAGGTCGGGGTGCGCGGTCGCGGGGTCGATCGCGAGGTTCGGCTCGCGCACGCCGAGCGCGAGGACGCCGCGCCGCGAGGACGGCGCGCGCGCCGCGTCGCCCGCGGCGGCGTCGCCCTCGACGCCGACGATCTCCAGCGTCGCCTTCACCGGCCGCGCGAGCAGCGGATGGAACTCCTGCACCACGACCTCGAAGCCCTCGATGCCCTCGCCCATGCGGCGGAACTCGGCGGCGATCCGCTCGATCGTGCGCGCGTCGCCCGCGGTGCCCGCGACATGCGGCTCGGTCGCGAGGAGTTCATGCGTCTGCGCGAGCCGCGTGGCGTCGGGCATGCGCGAGACGATCGCGGGATCGAGTTCGCGCGCGGCGGCTGCGGCGAGTCCGCCCCCCTGCGCCGCCACGCCCTCATGCGCCGCCACGCCCCCATGCGCCAACACGCCACCGAGGCACGCGAGCACCGCGACGCCGGCGCACGCGCGCGCACCTGCGACGGCACGTCCTCCCCGCGTCCTCGCGCGGGCGGCGGTCGATGCGGTGGATGCGGCTGCGGTCGATGCTGCGTTCGGCGTCGTGTGCGTCATGGCGTCCATTCAGTGCTCGAGGTAATCCAGGTCGCGGTGGAAGGTCTCGTCGAGCGCGAGCGCCGCGAGCAGGCCGACCGACACGCAGCAGATGCCGAGGACCCACGTCGCCTCGACCGCCCCCATGCCCGGCTTCATCGCGAGCCAGATGCTCGTGATCGGCACCGCCATCGCGCGCACGAAGTTGGGCGCGCTGGTCGCCGCGGTCGCCCGCAGGTTGGTGCCGAACTGCTCGCTGGCGGTGGTCACGAAGATCGCCCAGTAGCCGGTCGCCGCGCCGACGAGGCACATCATCAGGTAGAACTGCGTGGCGCCCTGCGGCGCGATGGCGAAGAAGAGCGCGATCGACGCGGCGAGCCCCGCGAGGAAGCCCATGATCGTGCGCGTGCGGCTGCGGATCACCTGCGAGATGAGGCCGCTCGCCACGTCGCCGACGACGACGCCGAGGTACGCCCAGAAGATCACCTTCGCCGGGCTGATCTCCTCGGCGATGCCCATCGCCTTGCCGATCTCGGGCGCGAAGATGAACATCACGCCGCCGACGAACCAGATCGGCATCGCGCTCAGCACCACGAGCGCGAACCGCGCGAAGCGCCGCGGCGGCCACAGGAGCTGCAGCGGATTCCCGCGCTGCACGTGCTGCGCCCCGCGCGTCTGGTGGAAGAGGTCGCTCTCCGACACGCCGATGCGCAGCGCCAGCAGCGCGAGGCCCATCACGCCGCCGAGCAGGTAGCAGTGGTTCCACTTGAGTTCAGCGCCGACGATGCCCGCCGCCACCGCGCCCGACAGGCCGATGGTGGCGACGATGGTGGTGCCGATGCCGCGCTTGCGCGTGGGCAGCAGCTCTGCGACCAGCGTGATGCCCGCGCCGAGCTCGCCCGCGAGGCCGAAGCCGGCGACGAAGCGCAGCACCTCGTACTGCCAGATGTCGGTGATGAACGCGTTGAGGATGTTCGCGACCGAGTAGAGCAGGATGGAGCCGAAGAGCGTCTTCAGGCGGCCGAGCCGGTCGCCGAGCACGCCGAAGGCGATGCCGCCGAGCAGCATGCCGATGAGCTGGATGTCGAGCAGGTTCTTGCCGATGCGCGTGAGCTCGGCCGGGTCGGTCACGCCGAGCGCCTTGAGGCTCGGCACGCGCAGGATCGAGAAGAGCACCAGGTCGAAGAGGTCGACGAAGTAGCCGAGCGCGGCGACCGCGATGGCGAGGATCGTGCGGCGGTCGATGGGACGGTCGTCGCCGGGCGCCGGTGCTGGAGCTGCGTCGGTCATGGGCGCAGTCTACTGCGCGTGCGCCGCGGCCTCAGCGCCCGAGCACGCCGAGCCGCACGAGCTCCGCGCGCGCCTGCGGCTCCCATCCGCGGTTCGCCGCCGGACTCGCGGGCGAGGGATGGAGGATCTGCGCGAATCCCGGCGCATGCGCCGCGCCCGCGAGCGCCCGCTCGGCGGCCGCGCGCGCGAACGCGCCCACGCCGATCACGAGCCGCGGGCGCAGCAGGTCGCTGATCTCGGCCAGCGCGCGGTTGCACGGCGCCTCGATCGACTCGCGCTCGGTGCGCGACAGCTTGTCGGGCGTGATGTTGGCGCCCGTCGCCGACAGGAACGCGAGCGGGCAGAAGTTCCACACGAACATGCGGGCGAAGCACGCCTCGCGCGAGGGGAACGCACCGGCGAAGAGCCCCCAGAAGCGCTGTCCGCTGACCTCGGAACGCACGCAGGCGAAGCCCTCGATCGGCCGCTTGGGATGGAGGCTGCGGATCGACGCACGACCGCCGGCGGTGCCCGCCGCGCCGCGCGGGGCCGAAGGTTGCTTCGGTTGCTTCGGCGCCACGACGCGCCCGTCGATCCCGAGGAACCCGCGCACCGCGGCGATCTCGCCGAAGGGCACGCCGGTCTGCGCCATGCCGAACGGTCCCGGGTTCATGCCGACGAACAGCGCGTCGATCCCCGGCCGCGCGAGCGCGAGGAACCGCTCATGCGGCTCGCGCGCGTACTCGAGGGGCGCGTAGACATGCGCGACCGGATCGGCGAAGTCGAGACGCGCGGTCGCGCGCGCGAGCCGGCGCGAGATGGCGACCAACGAGGCGGTGACCACGTCGGTTTCTGCGCGGGGGTCGACGCGGGGCTCGGCTCGGGTACCCGCGCGAGTCTCGGCATCCGCACCCGCCCCCCCGCCGGACGCGCGGACGCGCGATGCGGGTTTCCTCGGTGTTTTCGTGCGCTTCGCGGCGGGCATGGCAGCCGCTACACTAACCGCCCCAACCAGCACCTGGACAGGTGTCCGAGCGGTTGAAGGAGCAGCATTGGAAATGCTGTATACGGGGTAACCTGTATCGGGAGTTCGAATCTCCCCCTGTCCGTTCCAGACCGCCGGTGGACTCGCATGCGAGACCGCCGGCGGTTTGCGCTTGGGGCGACCGCGCGATCGAGACTCGGAAGGCGACGACCGCGTCAGTCGGTGGTCGTCTGGCACTCGGTGGTGAAGCCGGCGAGGTGCGGACCCTCGTGGGCGCGGCCCGAGTAGCCGAGGCGCTCGTTCCAGTTGTTGAGGCGGCGCGCGATCGCGCCGGGCAGCACGAGCGGCAGCGTCTGGCGGCGGCGGACGGTGCCGAGGCTATTGCCCGCGCGGCGGATCCAGTCGCCGGGAGGCGCGCCGAGGAACGCAGCGATCTCCTCGAGGGTCTCCTCGGGCTTCGACACCAGGTCGGCGTAGCTCACGCGGTAGAGGCGGTCGCCGAGCATCGGCGCGGCGCGCTCCACCACCTTGAGGCTGGCGATCCACTCGATCGCGGCGCGGGTGGCGAACTCGGCCGACGGCACGAGGTACTCCGGCTCGATCTCGAGTGCACGGACGTCGCGCGAAAGCGAGGTCCACTTGCAGTCGTCCGGACCCCACCAGCGGTTGGAGGCGCCGCGGCCGATCAGGTTGTAGTCGTTCTTGCGGGAGAGCTGGATGATCGAGCGCACGACGTCGACGCCGTCGCGGCGGATCTCGACGTACTTGGTGCGCGGGTCGATCGCGTCGAGGAACGCGATGCGGAAGGCGTTGATCGGCGTCTTCTCGACCATCTGCCGGCCATCGACGAGCGCGCTGCGGAACACGCGGCGGAAACGCATGCGAAGGCGGTCGTCGACCTTGTCAGCGCCGAGCGAGCAGGTCTCGGCGCCGGCGGTGAAGAGCCCGCCGTAGTCGGTCTCGGGGCTGACCGCGTACCAGCGGTCCACCGGCTCGAAGAAGTAGCGGAGCGAGGGAGAGGTGCCGAGCGCGGCGCCCAGCGCGGTCGTGCCCGAGCGGCCGGAGCCGATCACGAACGCCGGAGGCCGCTCCGACGGCGCGCCGTCGAGACGGCTCGGCAGGCTCGCGAGCATCTCGCTGCGCACCTTGGCAAGACGCCACCGCGCCGTGCGCGCTGCGATGAGCGCCGACGGCGGCAGGACTTGGGCGATGGACTCCTTCAGCGACATGGATGGCTCTCCCCCGGCGTGAATGGCCCAACCCGCGGATGCGGATCAGGTGGTGCCGACCACCCAGACTGTGCAAGCAAACTAGATCGCGACCTCACCAACGCAACCGTCACAACCGAATCGGCCGACGATTTCAGCACGGAGTTCCGTCTGTAGGGGCAGAACGGATTCGAAACTCGGCCGAATCAGCCGCCCTTGCGCGTCGCGTGTACCGAGAACCTGTTGAGGCAGGGGCAGCCACGGGCGTCCAG
This sequence comes from Phycisphaerales bacterium, assembly GCA_049318425.1. Lineage (GTDB taxonomy): Bacteria > Planctomycetota > Phycisphaerae > Phycisphaerales > SM1A02 > QWPT01. The sequence continues at coordinate 6,541 of JBMOGJ010000066.1, forward strand.
GATCTCGACCCTCAGGTACTTGGACCTGGTTTCGGGCACCCGCACGATCCGGGTGTGCCCGACCGTGGTGCCCTCGGCGAGCACCACCCAGTCGCGGTGGTTGTTGCTCGGCTCGGCGGGCACCGAGATGCGGAACGCGCGGATGCGCTGCCCGAGCCAGGTCGGCTCGCCGAGCACAACGCGGTCGAACGGCTTCGCGGGATCGAGCTCGACCTCGAGGCTCGCGGCGCGGGTGGCGTCGTTGGTCGCCCAGTAGGTCTTCGGGTCGCCGTCGACGGCCTTGTCGCCGCCGAACGGCTCGTCGCGCAGCGGCTCGTTCGCGCCGCGCGGGACGGATCCGCGGATGTCGGTCGCGGCGGTCGCCCGACCACGGGGGAGGTCGGTGCCTGCGCCGTAGGTCGCGTCGACGAGCGCGCGCAGTCCGAGCACCGCCTTCACGTCGTTCTCATGGATGAGCCCGCGTCGGTCGACGGGGAAGTTCAGGTGGAAGTTCGCGTTGTGCCCGACGCTGCGCTCCCAGAGGTCGAAGAGCTGTGCGGGCGTCTTGACCTTGTCGTCCTCGTGCGCGTGGTAGAACCAACCCGGACGGATCGACACGTCGCATTCGGCGGGGATCCACGACTCGCCGTGCTCGTCGCCCTCGTTGAGCGACTTCGTGCTCGGCGGGTTGTCGTTGCCGATGCCGTGGCCCTCGGCCTTGAGCATCGACCAGCAGGTCTCGCCCGCCCAGCCCTGCTCGTTGCCGACCCAGCGGATGTCGGGGCCGACGTCGCTGAACATCACGGCGTCCGGCTGCAGCTCGCGCACGACCTTGCGGAAGCTCGGGAAGTCGTAGACCTGGCGCTTGCCGTTCGGGCCCTCGCCGCAGGCGCCGTCGAACCACACCTCGAAGATCGGCCCGTACTGCGTGAGCACCTCGCGCAGCTGCTGGCGGAAGTACTCGTTGTACTCCTCGCCCGTCCCGTACTTCGGGTTGTTGCGGTCCCAGGGCGAGAGGTAGACGCCGAACTTGAGCCCGCCCTCGCGGCAGGCGTCGCTGAGCTCGCGCAGGACGTCGCCCTTGCCGCCCTTCCACGGGCTGTGCGCGACCGAGTGCGTCGAGAGCTTGGTCGGCCAGTTGCAGTAGCCGTCGTGGTGCTTGGCGGTGATGACGACGCCCTTCATGCCCGCGTCCTTCATGACCTTGACCCACTGGCGCGCGTCGAGCGCGGTCGGGTTGAAGACGTCCGCGGGCTCGTCGCCGTGGCCCCACTCCTTGTCGGTGAAGGTGTTCGGGCCGAAGTGGATGAAGCCCGTGAACTCCATGTCCTTCCACGCGAGCTGGCGCGCGTGCGGAAGCGGCCCGATGGGCGCGGGAGGCGGCGGGTTGTCGTTCGCGGGAGTGCCGGCGGCGGGCGTGGTGGCCATGGTGGAGGTCGCGATCGAGGTCAGGAGCGTCGCGGCCAGGACGGTCGCGCGGAGTGTGTCGTGGGTCGGCATGGTGGAGTCCGGTCCGGTCGCACGCGGGCGATGTCGCTGCGGCGCGCACGATCACGCGAGGGCGCGGCGGCTGCGTGCATCTCGGAAGCTGCGCGCGGAGGGCGATAATACACGCTCCCATCGCACCAGTTGCCCGGCGACGTCTCCGCAATCAACGACGAATTGGCTTTCTTGACGCGAACGCATCGAAGTGCGGGCAATCGGGGTCATGCGGGTTGCGCCGGCACGTGAAGGCGTCAACCTCCAAGTGTCTGCCATGAAGGCCTCGCGCCTTCGCGCCACTCCGCGGTCGTCCCGTCGAGCGGCACTTGGTTGCCCGGATTGGTAAGCCAACTTGGGTCCGACCTCCTGGGACGGCGCTGCAAAGGCGTCGGCTTCAGGTGACATGTGGGCACGTCGTCCCACTCCAGAGGTGCAGCGCACGCGGCCATGCCGCGGAGGCGTCGAGTGTTCGATTCCGTGTCCAACGCGCGGTTCGGTCGTCGGTCGTTCGTCAAGGGCTCCGCCCTCGCGACCGGGGCCTTCTTCATCAACTCGAAGTTCAACCACATGCGCCTCGCCGACGAGCCCTCGAGCCCGTTCACGGCGCCGTGGATGCAGCCGCTTCCCTTCGCGCCGTACGCGGTGCCGCTGCCCGCGTTCCAGCCGCTCGATCCGCTGGTCGATCCGGACACCCACCAGCGCTACGGCGAGTTCGCCCCGCGCTACTTCTACGAATACAACGTGTGCGAGGCGAACATCTGCCCGCATCCGCAGCTCGCGTACTCGACCCGCACGACCTACTGCGGCTGCGCGCCGGGTCCGACGATGATGATGCGCTACGGCCAGCCCGCGCTGGTGCGCATCAAGAACTGCCTTCCCAGCGTGATCCAGGGATTCGGCAGCTGCGACATCAGCACGCACGTCCACAACGGGCACCACGCGAGCGAGTCGGACGGCTACCCCGGCTTCCTCTACGGGCCGGGCGAGTACAACGACCACCACTACGCGAACATCTACGCCGGCGGCGATCCGCTCGAGGCGAAGTCGACGCTCTGGTACCACGACCACTGCATGGACTTCACCAGCCAGAACGTGTACCGCGGGCTGGCGGGCTTCTTCCTGCTGTTCGACCACCGCGACAGCGGCAACGAGAACGACCCGAATCCCGACGCGTTCCGCCTGCCGAGCGGCGTGCCCGACGGCAAGCGCGTGAAGGGCCGCTACGACATCCCGCTGGCGATCATGGACGCGCGCTACGACCCGACCGGCCACCAGGTCATGGACATCATGAACATGGACGGCCACCTCGGCGACAAGTACCTGGTGAACGGCGCGATCCAGCCGTACTTCGAGGTCGAGCGCCGCAAGTACCGCTTCCGCATCCTCGACGCGGGCCCGTCGCGCTTCTACGACCTGTGGTTCTCGAACGGCATGACCTTCCAGCACATCGGCAACGACGGCAACCTGCTGCCGGCGCCGCTGGTGGCGAACCACGTGCGGCTCGGCGTCGCGGAGCGCGCCGACATCGTGGTCGACTTCAGCCAGCTGCCGGCGTCGACCACCGAGGTCTACCTCGTCAACCGCGCCGAGCAGACCAACGGCCGCGGCCCGACGGGCAACCTGCTGCCGATGGCGTCGGCACCGAAGCTCCTCAAGCTGGTCATCCGGCCGGGCGCGGTGCCGGACAACAGCCGGGTGCCGGCGGTGCTCAAGCCGCGTCCCGCGCAGGACCTCCCGGTCGTGCAGGAGCGCAGCTGGCACTTCGACCGCTCGAACGGCATGTGGACGGTGAACGGCCAGATCGTCGACCTCAACCGCTGCGACGCGCAGATCAAGCAGGGCACCGCGGAGATCTGGAACATCAGCACCGCGGGTGGCTGGGCGCATCCGGTCCACGTGCACCTCGAGGAGTACCACATCCTCACCTACAACGACAAGCCGGTGGTCGGCACCTCGCTGGGCGGACGCAAGGACGTGTTCGCGCTCTACCCGGGAGACCAGATGCGGATCTACATGAAGTTCCGCGACTGGCTCGGCAAGTACGTGATGCACTGCCACAACGTGGTCCACGAGGACCACGCGATGATGGTGCGCTGGGACATCGTGCCATGAACCCGGAGCGATCCATGCAACGGCGGAGCGCGCTGCTCGACATGCTGCTGCCGGCGGCGGGGCTGCTGCTGCCGGCGGCCGGCCTCCTGGCCGGCTGCGCGGGAACGCGCGCGGCCAACGGAGCGCGCGGCACCGCGACGGGCGACGGCGGGATCCCCGGCGGCCTCGGGGCCTACCGGATGGAGCCCGACGGCACGCGCTCGTTCCGCAACCACGAGCTCGTCGACCAGGATGGGCGCACGGTCCGCTTCCAGGACGACCTCATCCGAGGGCAGGTCTTCGCGGCGACGTTCATGTATGTCCACTGCACGGGCATCTGCCAGGACATGACGCGCCGCATGGGCGAGGCGCACGAGCTGCTCGCGCCGGTGATGGGGAAACCGGTGCGCTTCTACTCGTTCTCGCTCGCCGAGGACACGCCCGCGGACATGAAGGCGTACATGAAGGCGCGCGGCATCGACGGCCGCGCGGGCTGGAGCTTCCTGTCGGCGCCGAAGGCGGTGATCCGCGACATCCGCTGGGCCTTCGGCTTCTTCGATCCCAACGAGGAGATCGACACGCGGCTCGACGGCCACACCGGCATGGCCCGCTTCGGCAACCACGCGACCGACAAGTGGTCGGCGTGTCCGGCGCTCGGCAACCCGAGCCTGATCGCGCGGGGCGTCGTGGGCGTGCTGCCCTACGAGCAGCGCGCGCTGGTGAGCGCGCTCGAGCGCGAGGAGCGTCATCCGGCGCGGCGTGACCCGAACTGGCGGCCGGTCGCGCCGCTGCCGCCCGCGTGAACGCGGGTGGTGGAGTTCGAACGCTTCGGCCACCGCGATCGCTGCGCCACGCGCAGATAACTCGCCACGCCCCCCGCGAATCGCGACGGGAGGGGCTCGAGGCCGTGTCCGACGGTGCTTCAGGCGCCGATTCCGACGTTGTTTGAGGCGCCGACTCCGGCGGGGTTGCCGACGGGATGCGATCCGAGCCGTCGTGTGCTAGGATCTCGACCCCGAACGGGTTGTAGCGCAGCTTGGTAGCGCGTTTGACTGGGGGTCAAAAGGTCGTGGGTTCGAATCCCGCCAGCCCGATTAGGAACACAGGAACGGAAGGCTTCCCGCCTTCCGTTTCTGCGTTTTCGCGGGTCGGGCGGTGATGACGCCGCGGGCGCAGCGCGGCGGCTCCAGCGCATGCCCTTCGCGCGCGCCGAGAGATGGGACGGGTACGATCCCCGCCCCGCCCGCACCCGCTCCGGATCCAACCATGTCCACCAAGGCCTACGCCGCACAGTCGCCCGCCTCCCCGCTCGCAGCGCACGCCATCGAGCGGCGCCAGCCGACCGCGACCGATGTCGAGATCGACATCCTGTACTGCGGCGTCTGCCACAGCGACCTCCACTTCGCGCGCAATGAGTGGGGCTTCACGCAGTACCCGGTGGTGCCGGGCCACGAGATCCTCGGCCGCGTGACGCGCGTGGGCGCGAAGGTCGCGAAGTTCAAGGTCGGCGACCTCGCGTCGGTCGGCTGCCTGGTCGACTCGTGCCGCGCGTGCGATTGCTGCAGGAAGGGCCTCGAGCAGTACTGCACCGGCGGCGCGACCTTCACCTACAACGGCGAGGACAAGCACCTCGGCGGCATGACCTTCGGCGGCTACAGCGAGAAGGTCGTGGTCGACGAGGCGTTCACGCTCAAGGTGCCGGCGAACCTGAATCCCGCGGCCGCCGCCCCGCTGCTCTGCGCGGGCATCACCACCTGGTCGCCGCTCAAGCACTGGAAGGCCGGCCCCGGCAAGAAGGTCGGCATCGTCGGCCTCGGCGGGCTCGGCCACATGGGCGTCAAGTTCGCGCGGGCGCTCGGCGCGCACACGGTGCTGTTCACCACGTCGGCCGGCAAGGTCGCCGACGGCCTGCGCCTCGGCGCGCACGAGGTCGTGATCTCGAAGGACGAGGCCGAGATGGCGAAGCACGCCGGCTCGTTCGACCTGATCATCGACACGGTGTCGGCCGACCACTCGCTCGACGCGCTGATGGCGCTGATCAAGCTCGACGGCACGATGTGCATGGTCGGCGTGCCGCCGTCGCCGCAGCAGATCGCGGCGTTCAGCCTGATCCTGCCCCGCCGCAACCTCGCGGGCTCGTGCATCGGCGGCATCGCCGAGACGCAGGAGATGCTCGATTTCTGCGGCGCGCACGGCATCGCCTGCGACATCGAGCTCATCCGGATGCAGGACATCAACGCGGCGTACGAGCGCATGCTCCGGAGCGACGTGAAGTACCGCTTCGTGATCGACATGGCGTCGCTCAAGAACGCGTGAGCCGACGGGAACCACCATGCTGCGCCTGACCGAACTCCGACTCCCGCTCGAGCATCCCGCGGACGCGCTGCGCCCCGCGATCGTCGCGCGGCTCGGCGTCTCGGACCAGGACCTCGTGCGCTTCGAGATCCACAAGCGCGCGGTCGACGCGCGCAAGAAGTCGTCGATCCTGTTCGTGTACACCGTCGACGCGGAGCTGCGGCACGAGGAGAAGGTCCTCCGCCGCCTGCAGACCGATCCGCACGTGCGGCCGACGCCGGACATGGAGTATCGGTTCGCGGCGACCGCACCCAGCGGCGAGATGGCGCGCGGTCCCCGGCCGATCGTCGTCGGCATGGGTCCGTCGGGCCTGTTCGCGGGGCTGATCCTCGCGCAGGCGGGCTTCCGCCCGCTCATCCTCGAGCGCGGCAAGATCGTGCGCGAGCGCACCAAGGACACCTTCCGCATGTGGCGCCAGGGCGTGCTCGACACCGAGTCGAACACGCAGTTCGGCGAGGGCGGCGCGGGCACGTTCTCCGACGGCAAGCTGTACAGCCAGGTGAAGGATCCGCGCCACCTCGGGCGAAAGGTCCTGCGCGAGTTCGTCGAGGCGGGCGCACCGGAGGAGATCCTCTACGCGAGCCGGCCGCACATCGGCACCTTCCGCCTGGTGAGCATGGTCGAGCGCATGCGCGCGAAGATCCTCGCGCTCGGCGGCGAGATCCGCTTCGGCACGCGCGTCGACGACATCGAGTTCGAGCGGCTCGCGGTGCCCGCGGACGGCCCCGCGCCCGGCGGCCGCACCATGCGCGTGCGCGGCGTCGTGCTCTCCGACGGCGAGCGCATCGCGACCGACCACCTCGTGCTCGCGGTCGGCCACAGCGCGCGCGACACCTTCGCGATGCTGCACCGTCACGGCGTGCACATCGAGGCGAAGCCGTTCTCGATCGGGTTCCGCATCGAGCATCCGCAGTCGCTCATCAACCAGTGCCGCTACGGCGAGAAGGCCGACAGCCCGCTGCTCGGCGCGGCCGACTACCGGCTGGTGCACCACGCGAAGAACGGCCGCTCGGTCTACAGCTTCTGCATGTGCCCGGGCGGCACCGTGGTGGCCGCGACCAGCGAGGAAGGCCGCGTCGTCACCAACGGCATGAGCCAGTATTCGCGCGCGGAGCGCAACGCGAACGCCGGCATCGTGGTGGGCATCACCCCCGAGGCCGACTACCCGGGCGGCCCGCTCGCGGGCATCGAGTTCCAGCGCTTCTGGGAGTCGCGCGCGTACGAGCTCGGCGGGCGGACCTACGAGGCGCCGGGCCAGCTCGTCGGCGACTTCCTCAAGGGCCGCGCGTCGACGGCGTTCGGCAACGTGCTGCCGTCGTACACGCCGGGCGTGCACCTGACCGACCTCGCGACGGTGCTGCCGGACTACGCGATCACCGCGATCCGCGAGGCGATCCCCGCGTTCGCGCGCGAGATCAAGGGCTACGACCTCGCCGACGCCGTGCTCACCGGCGTCGAGACGCGCACCTCCTCGCCGATCCGCATCACGCGCGACGACGCGAAGGACAGCGCCCCCACCTCGGGCGACATGCAGAGCCTCAACACGATCGGCCTCTACCCGACCGGCGAGGGCGCCGGCTACGCGGGCGGCATCCTGTCGGCGTCGATCGACGGCATCAAGATCGCGGAGGCGGTGTCGCGGAGCCTGGTGGCCGGGCGCGCCGCGGGCTGACCCGCATTGCTGCGCCGGTCGGGCGTGGACTGCGCCGACCGCCACGGGCCGCGCCGACCGGCCACGGGTCGCGCCGACCGGCCACGGGCCGCGCCGACCGTCCACGGCCGTCGCGCGGCTCCCCACCCGTCACAGCCCGCACACCCCCACTCCGAATGCGGTCGTTCGCCGCCCCGATGCATCGACGCGCTTGCACGCGGTGCGACGCGCGGCAGGATCAGCGCAGCACCGCCGAGCCCGGGTGAACACCCGGCGACCCGCGCGGTGCCCACATCGGGGAGAAGACATGAACCTGCAGCGCATGACCATCATCGCGCTCGCGCCGCTTGCGGCCGCGGGCGCCGCCAACGCGGCCTTCACCGGCTACGACGTCGACGCGTCGACCACGGGCAACCTCGTGACCTACCGCGTGTTCGCGCAGTTCACGGGCGGCACCGAGACCCTGCTGCGCGCCTACAACATCCACGCGGTCGAGGGCGACCTCGGCGGATTCGTGCACAACGACATCGTCTCCGGCGGCCAGAGCTCGGCGCTCGGCTCGTGGAATCCGAACTTCGTGCTCGGCCCGGCCAGCGACTCGTACCTCTGCATCGGCGGCCCGGCCGTCCTCGGCGGCGGCAACACGACGGTGCCCGACGCGGGCTGGATCAACGGCTGGAACACGGCCTCGATCCCCGACTTCGCCTCGAGCGGCATCGCCGGTTGGTACAACAGCCTCACCGAGAACCTCCAGGGTCGCGTCGACGGCAACGGACGCGTGCTCGTCGGGCAGTTCGTCCTCGCCGCCGGACACGCCGCGAAGACGATCTCGCTGCGGATCTCGCACAACACCAGCTTCGGCTCGCCGGTGGCGGAGAGCCAGGGGACCTTCTCGCTGGTTCCGTCGCCGGGACCGGTGGCGCTGCTTGCGCTCGCGGGGATCGCGGCGCGACGGCGGCGCTGAGGCTGGCGCAAGCACTTCGCGACGGCGACAACGACAACGACCACGACGACTTGACCGCCGGATCACGGCGCACACACCGACTTCTTCCATGCTGGAAGCGCGACGCCCGGGAGCACCCGCCCGGGCGTTGCGCGATTTTGCGTGGAGGGCGGGACGCGGCGCGCGCGCTCAGTCGATCATGCTGCCCGCGTTGGCGAGCGCCTGGTAGCCGAACTGCTGTCCGCCGACGGATGCCTCGAGCATGAGTCCCTTGGGATTCATGATGAAGAGCGCGACGCCGTTGTCGTACTTCGCGGCCGCCGCGGCGCCGGAGGTGAGCGCGACCGCGGAGGCCTGCGCCGCCAGCGCGAACTTGCCGTCCTTGAACTCGGTGAGCGCGCGGTCGTTCTCGAAGAAGATGATCTCGCCGAAACTCTGCCCGCCGATCTGCGCGCCGAGCGTGCCCTGGCTCACGTCGCAGTAGCCGATCAGGCGCCCCTGCCGGTCGAAGAGCTGGCCCTTGCCGTACGCGCCGCCGACGATGAGCCCGCCCTTGCCGATCTCGGGCATCACGGCGTATCCCGCGCAGTTGGTGAAGAACCGCGCGAGCGTCGGATCGGCCTCCTTCGCGCGGCCGACGAACACCGCGGTGTCGGCGCTCAGCGCGCGACGGTCCTCCTCGCGCTGCGGCGCGGTGCTGCACGCCGCGGTGACCGCCACCACGGACACGAAGGCGAGGACGACGATGAACGCGAGGATGCGGCGCAGGCTGGGCATGGTTTTCTCCGGACGAGTTGATGCGGACCGATCCGCCGACGCACAGGCGGCCTCGCGCCCGTCCCGCCGCGCGGATCGACCGCGGCCTCGATGCCGGCGTGCATCGCGACCTCGGGCGACGACCATAGACAACGCGCGGGGCGGAACCACCCGAAGGTGTCCGCCCCGCGCGTCGATCGCACGGATGGAGGAGCGATTCCCGAGGAGGCTTGCTACGCGCGCTTGACCTTCACGGTCTTCTGCGTGCGCGCGGCCTGGAGCACCGCGTCGCACACGTACTGCGTGCCGAGCGCGTGGCGGAAGTCGGGGTAGCGCTTCGCGGCCTTCGGTTTGTCGAGGCTCGACAGGAACTCATGCAGCGCGTGCACGAAGGAGTGCTCGTAGCCGAGGCAGAGGCCGGGGACCCACCACTTGCCCGCGTACGGGTGGTCGCCGTCGGTGCAGTGGATGCTCGACCAGCCGCGGCGGTCGCCGGGCACGCCGTGGTCGAAGTACGACAGGCGGTTGAGGTCGTGCAGGTCCCACGCGAGCGACTTGTTCGCGCCGTTGATCTCGAAGGTGTAGAGCGCCTTGTGGCCGCGCGCGTAGCGGGTCGACTCGAACACGGCCATCGAGCCGTTCTCGAAGCGCGCGAGGAAGGCGCAGGCGTCGTCGATCTTGACGGGCTGCTTCTTGCCGGTCGCGGTGTGGACGCGCTCCTTGATGAAGGTCTCGGTCATCGCGCTGACCGACACGATGTCGCCGTTGATCCAGCGCGCGGTGTCGATGCAGTGGGCGAGGAGGTCGCCCGTCACGCCCGAGCCCGCGACTTTGGCGTCGAGGCGCCAGAGGCCGGTGCCACCCTGCGGAAGGTCGGCGGAGATCGTCCAGTCCTGCAGGAAGTTCGCGCGGTAGTGGAAGATCT
>JBMOGJ010000067.1:0-16318 GCA_049318425.1 Phycisphaerales bacterium
TGGTCTCCCAGCCGCGGATGCGGTCGGCCTTGCGCTTCGAGAGGCGCACGCCGCCGGTCTCGTCCTCGAGGCTCTCGAGGAGGACCTCGACGACGTCGCCCACGGCGACATCGGTGTCCTCGAACTCGTTGCGATCGATGAGGCCTTCGCTCTTCAGGCCGACGTCGACGACGACGTGGTCGCCGGAGAAGCCGACGACGTGACCCTTGAGGATGCTGCCCGGCGCGTAGCCGCTCACTTCCTTGGAGATGAGCGTGTCCATGTCGCCGTCGGCGACCTTGTCGCCGTAGGCCTCGCGGAGCATGCGCTCCACTTCGCCGTCCTGGAGCTTGAGATCCTCGATCAGGTTGTAGTCGACCATGTGTGGTTGTGTTTCCTGCGCGAGGGCACCGAGCCACCGCGCGCCGCGTTGTGTGCACCGGGTCGGACAACCGTCCGAACTTGAAGCCGGGGAGCCCGACGAGGCGACGGGCGAATCGACGAAGATACCACGCCCCGCGTCGTGCCGCGCAGCGGGAAGCATCCCGTCGGAGTTATCTGCCCTGTGCCGGAGCGGGTCGGTCGCACGGTCAGGCGAGCGCGGGCTCCGGCTCCTCGCGCGGCGCGATCGCCTTGCGCATCGCCATGAAGCCGAGCACGCCGATCATGTTGATCACCGTGCAGATCACGAGCACCAGCGGTGCGTGGCCGCGCGGCGCGAGCCACTGGTGCAGTCCCCACGCCGCGAGCGGCGCGAGCACGCCGCGGATGCCGTTCAGCGTGACATGGACCGCCATGTACTCGGCGTCGCGCTCGGCCGGCGCGAAGTCCTGGTGCCCGAGGTTCCACGCCAGCGTGCCGCCCGCGTAGCCGACGCCGAGCAGCACGGCCCCGACGTAGATGAAGGCGACCGAGTTCAGGTATGCCGCCGCGGTGATCGCCGCGCTCGCCGAGACGAACGCCCAGCCGTGGATGGCGCGGAAGCGCACGATGTGCATGCGGTCCATGAGCCGCGCCCACAGGGGGATCGCGAACGGCATCACCAGCAGCGGCACGATCGTGTTGATCATGATGCCCGCGGTGTAGCCCATCCGCAGCTGGTCGGCGACCACGAAGGTCATCGGCGCGCCGAGCATGAGGTTGCCGAAGCCGAACACGCTCATCCACCACATGAAGCGGGCGTACAGGCGGTCCTCCCGCAGCAGCGTCACCATCGCCAGCGGATTGAAGCCCGCGTCCTTCTTGCGCCCGTCGAGCTCGGCGCGCTGCAGCTGCCGTGCGCGGCGCAGCCGGACCTTGCGGTAGATCTGGTTGCCGAACAGCCCGAACAGCGCCAGCAGGGGGAAGAGGTAGTGGTAGTTGTCGGGGTCCGAGTCCATCGCCTTGCCGACGATGAAGCCCGCCGCCGCGAGGAACAGGCTCTGCACCGTCGCGAGCTTGCCCGCGATCGCCGCCCGGCTCGCGGTCGGGTAGTTGTTGCGCCACACCGCGGCGCGCACGGTGATCACGCCGGTCCATGCGGTGCGGGCGAGCCCGAGCGCGATGCACACCGCGAGCAGACCCCAGCCGGTGCGCGGGAACAGCGCGATCGCCGCCACCAGGATGCACGACGCGATCTGCAGCCACGAGATGAACGGCACCTTCGGCCGCCCCTTGGCGAGCGCCGCCCAGACGAAGCTCGTGAAGTTCGCCACGTTCGGCGCCGCCAGCGCCCACGCGGTCGCGAGGTCGAGCCAGAACGGATCGACGCCCGGCTGGCCCTCGAACGCCTTCTTGACCACGATCGCGATCGTGCCGCCCTCGATCGCGCCCAGCATGAGCGGCAGGAACGCCCAGCTCACCAGTTCGCGGCCGTAGGTCCGCCGCAGCAGCGGCGGCAGCTCGTTCGGATGGAAGCTCCGCGCGAAGCCACTGACCCAGCGCACGGGAAGAAGAAGTGGAGCCAACTCACGCATCGCGAACCGCACCTATCGGCAGAAGCGCCGATCGTAGGCCTCCGTTTCGCATCCGCGCCTCCCCACGATGCACCCCACACCCCGCGCCTCCAAAACGGCAAACGCGGCCTTCCAGCCGCGTTCACGTGATCTTGTCGAAAGCTCGCGAAGATGCCGAAGCCGCGTCCAGCGGCTTCGGCGACAGTCGCGAGCGCTCAACCCAAGTCGCCGGCGCTCAAATCACGGATTGCCGTTCGTCTGCATGATCGGATACGGGCTCAGCGAGCTCGGCTTGTCCGTCAGCCAGACGCGGCCAAGGTCCGACCATGCGCCGCGCAGGTCCTGGTCCTTGTTGACGACCCAGTCCATGCGGGCCTCGTCGTGGGTCTGGGAAGTGTTCTTCAGCTCCGGCGACAGGTCGACGGAGAGCGAGTCGAGGTCGGTGCGGTACTTGCGGTCCGGATCCGGAGCCGAGCAGCCGGTGAGCGAAGCGAACGACGCGCAGAGCGCCACGGCCGCAGCGGCGGACACGGTGGACTTGAGTGCGGTCGTGGAGAGGGTCGAAAGAGCGGTCATGCGCGACATAGGGATCTTCCTCTTGAGAGGGGTGCATCATGGGGGAATCCGCGGGCGTTGTCAATCACCGCGAAAAGTTGGGTATACACTCGAACCGCACGCTCCCCGACCCCCTCGGGCGGCTTCCAGGCACATCGCCTCGAACCTTGCTTGAACCCTAGGGATCGACGATTGCCGCGACGAAGACCAGGCCTCCTTTGCGGGCTCCCCACGGAACCGCATCGAGTGGAAGGTCGGGATCGATGGACGTCGAACCCACCTTGCAATAGGGTTCGAGCGCTCGTCCCTGGCTGGCGGAAGGCCATGCAAAGGCACTTCCGCACCGGCCGTTTCGGTCGGATACCTCCCGGCGGGGTCGGGGAGCGTGTGATCAGGATCGCGGCTCTGGCGAGATTGGAACCGACTCGCGCACCTTCCAGCGACGGACCGGTGCGGGCGACGGCATCCGCTCGATTCGCAGCGGTACCTCGATGGTTCCCGCAAACCAGCCCCGGAGCCTGCCGCCGGCGGGGTTTCCGTCCGTCGCGTCGATCGGCGGCGTGAGGCGGTACTGGGAGCTGGATCCCTCGCCGCGCGAGAGCGCCGCATAGTGCGCGAGCCGTTCGTCTCCAGTGATGCGGAGCGTCCAGCCGTCGACCATGCCCTCCGCCCGTCCTGCGGGGCGCGGCTCGCCGTCGGTCGCGGCGGTTCGGCCCGCGCGTTCGTCGATCCGCGCATCCAACTGTTGGTACAGGCGTTGCATCGCGTCGGCGTCCTCGAGCGTCGGGAGCCAGCGCGGCTGGCGGGCGGCCGACCCTCCGGTCCACCACATCCGGCTCGTCCTCCGCGGGACGCCGTGCTCGCAGACCTCGACGCGCAGGCCGATCGCCATGTCGGCGAAGAGTTCGTCGGCGGTCACCCGGTGGTCGAAGCGCAGGCCTCCGCGCGGGGCGCCCGACGCCCACAGCACGAGTCCCTGCTCGAACACGGCGCCGACCGCGCTGCGAAACTCGTCACCGTCCGCGGGATCCCAGGGCATCGCGCCGACTTCGGAGATGGGCGGCACCTTCATGGTCACCGCGGGGTAGCGTTGCCAGCGCGATCCGCCCCCGGCCTCCCGATCCCAGCCCGAATCCGCGCCCGCCGACGCCGTGGATCCGATCGCGCGGTGCGCGAGCGTGAGCGTGACTTCGTCGCCGCGGCGCGTGGCGGCCGGCAGTTCGATCACGAGCGCGGGAAACCGTCCGTCGGGATGGAACTCCGCGAAGCCCCGCGACCCGTCGGCGAATCCGAGCTCAAGCATCCCTTCGACGCCCGCCGGCCACCAGCACTCCGCGTCGAGCACCAGCAGCGGGGGCGCGCCGTCGCCCGAGGGGAGCGCGCAGCCGCTCAGCGCCGACACATCGAACGACGGCGGGATCTCGAGGAGCCGCGCCATGAGCGGATCGGCCGGACCGAGCCGCGCCATCGCGGCCGATCCGAGGTCGCGGTACTTCGTGCGCCACGCCTGGCTCGGTGGCCGCGCCTCGGCGTCGCCCGCCAGGAACAGTTCGAACGCCTCGCGCGCCTGCGCGTCGCTCGCGGCGCCCGACCGCACGCGGTACGCGAGCTCCCAGGCGGCCGAGCGGTAGCCGCCGCCCGACACACTGGGCGTCGCCATGAGGAGGACCGAGGTCGGCGCCATGCTCCACGCGCCGCGATCGAGCAGCCGCACGCGCGCCGCCGTGGCGATGGCGATGACGCCGAGCACCGCGAGCGCCGCGCGGAGCAGCTCCCGGCGGTTGCGCGTCACGTCGGCCTCGTCGCGGGCGCGGTGTCCGCACTCGGCGCACTGCAGCGCGGGGTTGTGGGCGTCGGCGGGGCCGAGTTCGTGCCAGCAGCGCGGGCAGCGGCGACGGCCGCGCGGCGGATCGCCCGCGATCGCCTTGGCGGCGTACGCGGTGCAGATCACGATGCCCGCGAAGGCGCCGATCGAGAGGAGCCAGGCCGAGAGATCCGACACGCGGCCAGTCTACGGGCGGGGGTGCGGCGATGCACCGCGCATGGCGTCGATCGCGGCGAATCCGCGTGCGATGCGGGTGCGCCGGTGTCCCGCGCCGTTCAGCGCACGAACGCCCACTTGATGAGCTCCTTCGGCGTCGGCGGCTTGCCCTGCATGAGCACGCCCACGCGGAAGATGCGCGCCGCCAGCCACAGCATGCCGAACGCGCAGGCGAAGCCCCACGCGATCGAGAGCGCCGTCTGCCACAGCGGGATCGGCTCGGTCGACGCCGTCAGGCGCAGGATCATCACGAACGGCGTCGCCGGCGGGATGAACCCGGCCACGGTCGCGAGCATGCCGTTGGGGTTGTCGATGATCGGCACCCACAGCATGAGCGGCACGATGAGCAGCATCATCACCGGGCCGACGAGCGACTGCGCCTCGCGGAGATCGCTCACCGCGCTGCCCACCGCCGCCATCATCGCGGCGACCATCACGTACGCCATCACGAAGAAGACCACCAGGTACACCAGGTGCGCGACGGGCACGAGGTCCATCATCGACGCCACCGAGAGTCCGGCGATGCCGAGGCCGCCGTACATGACGAGCATGACCGCGCTCACCAGCGAGTAGCCGAGGATCTTGCCGGCCAGCAGCTGCATCGGGCTCGCGGCCGCGAGCAGCACCTCCATGACCTTGTTCGACTTCTCCTCGATCGTGGTGGTGAGCAGGTAGTTCGCGCTGGTGAACACGCAGATCCACAGCAGGAACATGAACGCGCCCGGCACCATGAAGCGGAGCTCGGTGTGCTCCTTCGCCTCGGTGCCGGCGGGGGAGATGCGCAGCGTCTGCGGCTCGGGCTGGTCGGAGAGGCGCGCGAGCATCGCCTTGTCGACGCCGCTGCGCGCGACGCGCTCGTCCTCGACGGCGCGCTGCAGCGCGCGCGAGATCTGCCGCACGTGCTTGGGCGAGAGCGAGCTCGGGATGAAGAGCTCGAACGGCTTCGCGTCGAGCGCGGGGTCGATGGTCTCGGCCGTGATCGCCGCACCCGCGATCAGCGTGCCCTTGGCGAGGTCGGCCTTGATGCCCTCGACCGCGTCGGCCGACGGGATCGACTTCCACTCGACCTGCACCACCTGCTGGTCGAGGGCGGTGAGGTCGGAGAGCGCCTCGATCTGCGCGCCCGTCGACTTCGGCGGGTTCTTCGCCATCTCCTGGACGGTCTCGATCGGGTTCGCCGGCCGCTCGAGGATCTGCTTCGCGCGCTCGACGATGGCGCCCGAGGGGTCGACCACCGCGATCGTGCCGACCAGCGGCGGCGACTTCTGCGAGAGCATCTTCGGGATCACGGCGATCACGCCGAACATGAGCACCGGCATCGCGACCGCGCCGAAGATGAAGCCCTTCGTGAGCGCGGTGTGGCGGAACTCGCGCCAGCCGATCAGTGCGATCTTGCCGAGGTACGACTGCTGCGGGCGCTCACGCATCGATCCGCGCTCCCTTCCGGAGGGCCTTGGCGCCGTCCGTTCCGTTCCCTGTGTCGCCGTCGGCCGCGCCGACGAGGTCGACGAACACGTCGTCGAGGTTCATGCGCCGGAGGGCGACCGCGCGCATCGGGGCGAGGGCGGTCACCGCCTGCATCGCCTGCACCGCGTCGGTGCCGTCGGCGAGGTCGAGGTCGACCGTGCCGTTGTCGTGGACGCGCGCCTGCCGCGCGATCCCGCTGCGGAGCGCCTCATCGGCGAACCCGTGGGCGTCGCCGCGCGGCTCGCAGACCAGGCCGCGGTCGTCGTGCTTCGCGCGCAGCTCGGCGAGCGTGGCGTCGAGCACCTTCTCGCCCTTGTTGATCAGGACGACCTTGTCGCAGAGCGCCTCGGCGGTGTGCATCTGGTGCGTGGAGAAGATGATGGTCGCGCCGCGCGCCTGCTCGCTGCGGATCAGGTCGGTGACCAGCCGCCCGTTGATCGGGTCGAGCCCGCTGAACGGCTCGTCGAGGATCAGGAGGTCGGGCGCGTGGATGATTGACGCGAGCAGCTGGATCTTCTGCTGCTGTCCCTTGGAGAGCTCCTCGCAGCGGCGCTTGGAGACGCCGGGCAGCGCGAGCCGCTCGAGCCAGTCGTCGATGCGGCGCGCGAGCCCGGTCGGGTGGACGCCCTTGAGCCGCGCCATGTAGCCGACGAACTCGCCGACCTTCATCTTGCGGTAGAGGCCGCGCTCCTCGGGCAGGTAGCCGATGCGGTCCTTCATCGCGAGCGCGCTTGAGCCGAGCACCTCGACCGTGCCGGAGTCCGGCGAGATGATCGACATGATCATCCGGATCGTGGTGCTCTTGCCGGCGCCGTTGGGGCCGAGGAAGCCGCAGAGCGAGCGTTCGGGGATCTCGAGCGAGATGCCCTTGACCGCCTGGACGTTGCCGAAGCGCTTGGTGACGCGGTCGATGCGCACCGCGGGGCGCGCCGTCGAGGCCGTGCCGCGCGGGGGAGTGGACTGGAGAACCGACATGGCGGCGAGTGTAGCCGCCGTGGGGTGGGCGCGGCGCCTCTGTTGTCATTTTTAAGAAGAAGACAACAGTGCCGCGCGGTCAGCGCGCCGCGTCGATCTTGGCCGGCGGCGCGATCGCGCCCTTCTCCAGCGTGTCGACGGCGACCTTGGTGTAGACGAGCTCAGTCTTGATCCCGCCGCTCTCGACCGTCGCGCTGCGGAATCCGAGCATGCGGCCGGCCTTCTGCCCGGCGGGGACTTCGACCGACTGCCAGTCGCGGAAACGGATCACCTGCCCGCTCTGCTCGGGCGCGTTGGGCACGCGGTCCTTCGGCGGCGCGGGGATGTCGATGCCGAGGATGGTGGAGTTGGCCGCATCGATGTAGACCGTCCAGAGCTGGCCCGCCGCGGGCGCCGCGCCCGAGGCCTTGGGGCTCATGGTCACGCGCCAGGCCTCGCGGCCGTCGAGCGTGGTCTTGCCCTTCGCCTCGAACTTCTCGAAGCGGGTGTCGAGGGAGTGGACGAGGGTCTGGAGGTCGCCGCCGCCCGACATCTCCTCGGCGACCTTGGGGTCGATCGCGCGCGCGCGGCCCGGCTCGCCCATCCACGCGACGCCGCCGACCACGCCCATCTCGAGCACGCCGCGGCCGCCCGGCATCACCTGCACGAGCTGGCGCGCGTCCGGCGCGACGAAGCGGAACTCGACGCGCGCGTCGCCCACGGCGCTGCGCACGGTGGCGATGGTCTCGAAGCTCTTGATGCGGGTCCACGACTCGCCGCCGATGCGCTCGACGGCGAGGCGCACGAGCGCGGCCGCGTCGGGCGTGGTGGCGTCCTGCGGGGCGCGCGCCGCGGGCACGGGCGCGGGCGCGAGCGGCGACGCGGCCGAGAGCAGCGCGACGCAGGCCACGCAGCCTCCGGCGAGCAGTGCGGTGGCGATCAGGGGCGAGCGAACGCGATGGCGGAGGTCGCGGGTGGAGGATTGGCTGGAGCTTCGGCTGGACATGCAGGGCTTCCTTTCGCGGTGGCCGACCGACGCGAGCGCCGCCGAGGCTCTTCCGTCGCGCGACGTGGGTTCAGCGCGACGTGGGTTCAGCGCGACGTGGGTTCAGCGCTTCGTGGGTTCAGCGCTTCGTGGGTTCAGCGCTTCGGCGACGCAGGGACCTTCGGAGACTCGGGAGCCTTCGGGGTCTCGGGGGTCTTCGGCGCCACGGGGGTCTTCGGGGCCTGGGCGCCGTCCTCGCCGTCCTCGCCGTCCTCGTCCTCCGCGGGCTCGGGCTCGAGCAGCGCCTTGATCTCGGCGGGCAGCTCGAACTGCGCCGCGGTCGCGGTGTCGAACTTCACCGACTCGTACGTGGTGATGATCTTCTGGCCGGCCTGCGTCGCCTCTGTGCGGACGGGAAGCTTGAGGCCGTCGAAGTCGCGGTACTCGACGAAGGTCGTCACCACGGGGAGCTTGCCGAGCTGCGTGTCGATGGTCATCTCGAAGCCGCGCGCGAGGCCGGTCGACTTCTCGTACCAGAGCACGGACTTCTCCTCGCCCTTGGTCGCGCGGATCTTCCAGCAGTCGTAGGCGCCGAACGCGCCCTCGCCGATGGTCTCGACCTTGTCCCAGCGGCGGAGCGGGTCGACATCCTTCATGTAGTCGGCCTCGCGGGCGATGGTCTCGAGCTCCTTGCCCTGCATGAGGCGGGTGCCCTGGATCTTGTCGCTCGCCCAGCCCGTCTTGCCATCGAAGCCGGTGCGGAAGGCGCCGAGGCCGGGCATCTCGAGCGTGGTGGTCATCTTGTTCGGCTGCGCGGTGCGCGACAGGATCGTGCCCTTGATGCCCTGGGCGGGCATCTCGATCGTGCCGGTCATCTCCATCGACGTGCGCTTCATCCAGAGCTCGCGTCCACCGATCACGGCGACGGACTTCTCGATGATCGACTTCGCGTCGGGCAGGGCCGCGGCGGCCGCGGGTGGGGTGGCCGCCGGTGCGACGGGAGCCGGTGCGGCGGGAACCTTGTCCTGTCCCAGTGCGGGGGAGGCGGCGAGGAGTCCTCCGAGCAGGAGGGCGGAGGGCGCGGAGCGGAGGAGGCGCGACGGACGGAGGGTCACGGTGTGTCCTTTACGGATGCGCACGGATTCGTGCGAGGCGAGGAGCCAGTCGAGGCGGAAGCGTACAGCGGGGGCGCGCGGACGATTCCGGGGCGCGGTGCATTCCATCCCAATTCGAACTCAATCCGCGGAGGTGGGGCGGACGCGGGATCCGCGCGGGACGGCTCACTTCGGTTGGTCGGCGGTCGTCGGGGGCATCGCCGCAGGCATCTGCGAAGGCATCGCGTTCGGGATCAGCGAGGACTCGGGACCCGTGCCCGGCGTGACCGACGGCATCGACTTCGCCGCGCGCGCGGCCAGGGTGCTGGTGCGGATCCACTTCGATGCCGCGGCGAGCACCGCGTCGTCGCCGCGCAGCAGCGCGTCGCGGGTCGGCGCCACCGCCTCGTCGGGCACCACGCCGTGGCCCTCGAGACGGGTGCCCTTCGGCGTCACGAAGTCGGCGACGGCGTGGAGCAGCACGTCGCCGTTGGGAAGCTCCTTCGCCTGGGCGGGGAGCGCCATGCCCGCGGAAACCTCTCCGAAGACGCGGGCGCGGCCGAGATCCTGCAGTCCGCCGGCGAACACCTCGGAGGTGCTGGCGCTGCGGCCGTCGACCAGGATCGCCAGCGGCTTCGACGAGTAGGGGCGGACGCGCTTACCCGCGGCCGACACCTTGCGCGGCTCGGCGCGGAACTCGAGCGCGTTGTCGCGGCCGAGCATCGAGCCAAGGCTTGCCGGCTCGCGCAGGAAGTGTCCGGCGACGCCCATCGACATCGCGCCCATGCCGCCGGGATTGCCGCGGAGATCGAGCACGATGCCGTCGCAGCTGCGCATCGAGTCGACGGCGCGGTCGATGGCGTCGGAGGCGCCGGTCATCCAGATGTTGAAGGAGATCACGCCGATCCGGACGGGCTTCATGCCCTCGAGGGGCACCTCGAGGATGCGGGCGTCGACCTCGATCGGGAACGCGGGCAGGTTGCCGAACTTGGTGGTGCCGAGAGGCGCGGGCTCGAAGCGGATGTCGACGCGCTGCTCGGCGCCCGAGGCGTCGGCGAACACCGCGGTGCGGGTCGTGCCCGCCTCGCCCGAGAGGAGCTCGCTCGCCATGAAGCCGAGCGTGCCGCGGAGCTGCCGCGCGTGCGGCGAATCGGGGTTGCGCTCGGCCGCGAGCGACGCGCGGATCGGGTGCAGGATGTCGGCGACGCGGACGCCGTCGACCGAGACCAGCCGCCAGCCGACCAGCACGCCGGCGCGCGCCGCGGGAAGGTCCGGCGAGACGCGCAGCACGGTCGGCTCGCCCTCGATGAGGGCGATGTCGAGTCCGGCGATGCCGGGACCGCCGATCACGGGGGTGCTGGTCGCGGGGGCGCCGCTGGTCGTTGTGCCCGTGCTCGTGCTCGGGGTGGCGCTCGTGCTCGTGCTCGGGGTAGCGCTCGGATCGGCTGCGGCGTCGCTCGGCGCGCGGTCCGTGCGGGCGATCGCCCCATCGAGACCGCTGTCATCGGTCGCCGCCTGCGCGCGCGCCGCCGGCGGCAGGGCCGGCGCATCGAGCTTGCCCTGGTCGGACGCGGTGGCGATCGACGGCGATGCGTCGGCCTCGGCGGCGGGGATGATGGTGAAGTGGCTCTGGCCGAGCCGCGCGAGCATCTCGTTGAGGATGCCCCGCAGTTCGTCGGCGCTCTGCGCGCGGGCGGCGCGCGGACGCAGCTCGTCCCGCACCGCGTTCCAGTCGACGCCGTTGAGCGACTTGTCGAAGTGCTCGTCGCGGACGATCGTCCACGCGGCGTCGAAGGTCTCGACCGGCCGCATCGCGGGCTCGCGCGCGGCGGTGCGCGCGTTCGACGCGCACGCGGTCGTGAGCAGCGCGGCGACCACCAGGCAGAGCGCGCGGGCGGCGGGGCGCAGCGCGCGGAGCAGGGCGGCAGCCGCGGTCGTGGCGAGGCTGCCGCCGCGGAGTTCGGCGTGCGTGTGGTCGGGATGACGGTCGTGGAGGCGAGTCATGGAGGAGGCTCGGGCGGGGCGGATGGTACGGAGTGATTCGCACGAGCCGATCGCGCCGCCCCGCGCCGCCGCGCGATTTCGCCGATTTCTCGGGCTTGCTTCATCCATTCATCCGGATGAATGGTTGAACGCATCCGCGCAAGCGCGTATCCTCCCGCCCCATGCAGCGATCGCTCCTGAAGGCCCTCGAGTCCCGCACCCTCGTGTTCGACGGAGGCATGGGCACCCAGATCCACGCCTGCGCCGACTGCCGGCCGAGCGACTACCTCGGGCGCGACAACTGCACCGACATCCTGGTCAAGTCGCGGCCCGACATCATCCAGCGCATCCACGAGAACTACTTCGCCGCAGGCGCCGACGTCGTCGAGACCGACAGCTTCGGCGCCAACATCCTGGTGGGCCGCGAGTTCGACGAGGAGCTCGCGTCGTGGACGTTCGACCTGAACAAGCGCGCCGCCGAGGTCGCGCGCGCCGCCGCCGCGAAGTTCGAGACGCCCGACCGGCCGCGCTTTGCGATCGGCTCGATGGGTCCGGGCACCAAGCTCGTCTCGCTCGGACAGGTGACATGGGAGGAGATGCACGCAAGCTACCTCGAGCAGGCGCGCGGCCTGATCGCGGGCGGCATCGACGGCTTCATGATCGAGACCTCGCAGGACCTCCTGCAGCAGAAGATTGCGATCAACGCGTGCATCGACGCGCTCAAGGAGGCGGGGCTCACGCCCGACGACCGCGCGATCTTCTCGAGCGTGACCATCGAGACCACCGGCACCATGCTGCTCGGCTCCGACATCGCGGCGGTGGTGAACGCGCTCAAGCCGTTCCCGATCGCGTCGCTCGGCCTGAACTGCGCGACGGGCCCGGTCGAGATGGCCGAGCACATTGCGTACATCGCAAAGAACTGGGACCGCGCGATCAGCGTGCTCCCGAACGCGGGGCTTCCGATCCTCGTCGAGGGGCGCACCGAGTACCCGCTGCAGGCCAAGCCGTTCCGCGAGGCGATGCGGCGTTTCCTCGAGGAATACAAGGTGAACTCGGTCGGCGGCTGCTGCGGCACCACGCCCGAGCACATCCGCGAGCTGCGCGGGCTGGTCGAGGAGCTCGGCCTCTCGCAGAAGCAGTCGATGAAGCCGCGCGAGCGCGCGTCGACGCCGCAGGCGCCCGGCTGCTCGAGCCTGTACGGATTCGTCGAGTTCGCGCAGGAGAACTCGTTCCTCATCGTCGCCGAGCGCACCAACGCGAACGGCTCGCGCAAGTTCAAGCGCCTGCTCGACGAGAGCGACTTCGACGGCCTCGTGTCGATGGCGCGCGAGGAGATCAAGGACGGCGGCCAGGTGCTCGACGTGTGCGTCGACTTCGTCGGCCGCAACGGCCCGAAGGACATGGCCGAGGTCGCGGCGCGCTACGTGCGCCAGGTGAACGCGCCGATCATGTTCGACTCGACCGACCCCGTCGTGATCGAGGAGGGCCTCAAGCGCCACGGCGGCAAGGCGATCGTGAACTCGATCAACCTCGAGGACGGCGAGGAGCGGCTCAACCGCATCTGCCCGCTGCTCAGGAAGTACGGCGCCGCCTGCGTCGCGCTCACGATCGACGAGGACCAGCAGGCGGGCATGGCCAAGACCTGCGCGCGCAAGCTCGAGGTCGCCGCGCGCATCCATGACCTCTACACGCGGAAGTGGGGGCTGCCCGAGGAGGACATCCTCTTCGACCCGCTGACCTTCACCATCGCGACGGGCAACGACGACGACCGCCGGCTCGGCCTCGAGACGCTCGACGGCATCGCCGCGATCTCGAAGCATTTCCCGCGCTGCGGCATCATCCTCGGCCTCTCGAACATTTCCTTCGGCCTCAAGCCCGCCGCGCGCGCGGTGCTCAACAGCGTGTTCCTGCAGCACGCGCGCGAGCGCGGCCTGACCGCGGCGATCGTGCACGCGTCGAAGATCATGCCGAGGAACCGCATCGCGCCCGAGCACTGGGAAGCGGCGGAATGGCTCATCTTCGACAAGCGCGGCGCCGAGCGCCCCGCGGGCATGCCGGAGAACTTCGATCCGCTGCTCCACTTCATCGGGCTCTTCCCCGACGGCATGGAGGACACGACGGCGAAGAAGTCGCTCGCCGACCTGCCGGTCGAGGAGCGCCTGCAGCGCCACATCATCGACGGCGAGGACCGCGACCTCGACAAGACGCTCGCCGAGGCGATGGAGAAGTACCCGCCGCTTGCGATCATCAACGACCACCTGCTCGCGGGCATGAAGACCGTGGGCGAGCTCTTCGGCTCGGGCCAGATGCAGCTGCCGTTCGTGCTGCAGTCGGCGGCGGTCATGAAGAAGGCCGTGTCGCTGCTCGAGCCGCACATGCCGAAGGCCGAGGCGGGCGCGGGCAAGAAGGCGAAGATCGTGCTCGCGACCGTCGCCGGCGATGTGCACGACATCGGCAAGAACCTCGTCGACATCATCCTCTCGAACAACGGCTTCGAGATCCACAACATCGGCATCAAGCAGCCGCTGCAGTCGATCCTTGACGCGTGGCGCAAGACCGGCGCCGATGCGATCGGCATGAGCGGCCTGCTCGTGAAGAGCGTCGCGATCATGGAGGAGAACCTCCACGAGATGAACCGCCTCGGCGTGACGGTGCCCGTCATCCTCGGCGGCGCCGCGCTCACGCGCCACTACGCCGAGAGCCATCTGCGCTCGATCTACAAGGGGCCGCTCTACTACGGCCGTGATGCGTTCGAGGGACTTTCGGTGTGCGACGCGCTCGCGTCGAAGTCGCTCGCGACGATCGATGCCGAGATCGACGCGCGCCTCGCCAAGCGCGAGGAGGTCGACTCGAAGGTCGCGCGCGCACGCGCCGCCGAGCCGAAGGTCGAGGTCGCCGCGCGCTCGGGCGTGTCGACGACGGTCGGCCTTCCGAGCGCGCCGTTCCTCGGCGACCGGCTGGTCGAGGACATCCCGCTCGAGCAGGTCTATCCGTACATCAACCTCGTCGCGCTCTTCCGCGGCCAGTGGGGCTTCAAGAAGGGCGACATGGGCGAGGCCGAGTACGAGCGCTTCATCGAGGAGAAGGCGCGCCCCGTCTTCGACCGCCTCTGCCGGCAGTGCAAGGACGAGAAGATCCTCCGCCCGCAGGTCGTGTACGGCTACTACCCCGTGAACGCCGACGGCGACGACCTCGTGGTCTACGACCCGAAGGACCAGGGGCGCGAGATCGAGCGCTTCAGGTTCCCGCGCCAGCTCGGCCGCGAGCGTCTCTGCATCAGCGACTTCTTCCGCCCCTTGTCGAGCGGAGAGAAGGACATCCTCGGCCTTCAGTGCGTCACCGTCGGCACCGAGGCGAGCCACCGCGCGAAGCAGCTCTTCGAGCGCAACGAGTACACCGAGTACCTCTACCTGCACGGCTTCGGCGTCGAGTGCGCCGAGGCGCTCGCCGAGATGTGGCACAAGCGCATGCGCGCCGAGCTCGGCATCGGCAACGACGACAGCCCCGAGATCCGCAAGCTCTTCACGCAGCAGTACCGCGGCTCGCGCTACAGCTTCGGCTACCCCGCGTGCCCCGACATGAGCGACCAGGAGAAGCTCTTCCGCCTGATCCGACCCGAGCGCATCGGCTGCGTGCTCACCGAGAACTGGCAGATCGTGCCCGAGCAGTCGACGAGCGCCATCGTCGTGCACCACCCGGAGGCGAAGTACTTCGCCGTCGAGAGCGCGGCAAGGGTGCAGGGCTGAGGTGGCGGACGCCGCCCGCCATGCACCGAGTGCGATGAGGACGGCCACCGCCTACGGCGCCGTGTACCTCATCTGGGGCTCGACCTACCTCGCGATCAAGCTTGTCTCGCAGCACGGGGCGTTCGTGATGGCGGGGTCGCGCTTCCTGACGGCGGGCACGCTGCTGCTCGCGATCGCGTGGATGCGCGGCGAGGTGCGCCGCAGCGACTTCAGCCGGGTGTCGTGGATGAACGCCGCCGTCGTCGGAACCTGCCTGATGCTGCTCGGCAACGGCGGCGTCGCCATCGCGACCAAGACCGTGGACTCGGGGCTGGTCGCGCTCATGACCGCGGTCACGCCGCTCTGGCTGGTCGGTCTCGACTCGATGATGCACCGGACCCACGCGCGGCCGTCGAAGGTCGTGTGGCTCGGCATCGCGATGGGCATCGCCGGCGTGGTGCTGCTCAAGTTCGGCGATTTCGGCGGCGCGAGCGCGGTGTCGACGATCGGCGTCGTCGTGATGCTGATCGCGACGCTCGGCTGGGCGCTGGGAAGCGTGTGGTCGAAGCGCCCCGGCGGGGCGCACTCGCCGCTGGTCGCCACGGCGATGCAGATGCTCGCGGGTGGCGCGGTGCTGGTCGCGGCGAGCGTGCCCAAGGAGCTCGTCGCGCGCGACGAGTGGACGCTGCTCGCGTCGAACCCGCCCGATCTCGCGACCTGGCTGCAGTGGGCGTATCTCGTGGTGTTCGGCTCGCTGTGCGGGTTCACCGCGTACATCTGGCTGCTGCGGAACCAGCCCGCCGCGCGCGTCGCGACCTACGCGTACGTGAACCCGCTGGTCGCGATCCTGCTCGGATGGATGCTGATCGGCGAGCCGATCGGCATGCGCACCGTCTACGCCGCGGCGCTCATGCTCGGCGGGGTCGCCGTCATCCAGCTCGCGAAGGCGCGCAAGACGCTGTTCACCCGCGCGCCCGTCGCGGCGGAGTGAGGCCGGCCGCTACCGCAGCGTCGCGACCAGCGGCAGCGCGAGCCACAGCCAGAGGTAGAGCCACGCGATCGCGTAGCGCCGCCACATCCAGTCGTCGTCGTGGTCGATGAACCGGCCGCCCGTCGGGCCGAACTCGCCCCAGTTCGCGAGGGGATAGCGCAGGCGGTGGTAGGCGCCGAGGAGCCCGCCGTCGCGGAAGCCGAGGTACGCGATGAGCAGCGTGAGCAGGATGCCGATCCCGCCGGCCGCCCACAGGTACCACTGCAGCGCGCGGGTCGACGAAACGCCCAGCAGCGCGAGTGGCACGATCATGATCATGCCGAGGATCGCGATGGCGATCGCCAGCGCAAGGTCGTTCCGCGACCGGCGCCGGCGGGGGCCGGGCAGGGGGTCGTACTTGAGGAGCGTGCGGCGGTCGATGGTCATGCGACCAGCGCAATGTACGCCGCAATCGGCGCGACGATGCTTGTGCGCGCGCCGCGCCCGCGCTAGCGTGCGCCGATGCTCACCCGCCGAGACATGATCCGGACCACCGCGGTCGCCGCGGGAGGTATCGCCGCGTCGCACATCCTGACCTCGCCCGCGCTGGCCATCGCCGCGCCGATGCCGC
>JBMOGJ010000068.1:0-16290 GCA_049318425.1 Phycisphaerales bacterium
CTGCTCGGGAAGGCGTGGTGCGTGTACTTCCCCGCGCCCGTGAGCCCGATGGAAGGCTTGCCGAAGGTGATGCCCGACTTCGGCGAGCTGCGGTTCATCCGCTGAGCCGACGCTTTTTCGCGCGATCAGGCGGTCAGGGTTGAGCTGCGGCTCGCGCGACCGACTCGCGCAGGCGCGCGAAGTCTGTGTCGCCTTGCGCCGTGCGTCCATCGATGTCGACAGGCACGGTCACGCGAAGCCCATCGAGCGGGCCGCTGTCGTCGGGGCGATCGCGCAGCGCGCGAAGCTGCGTGCGCGCCTCGATCAGCGCGTTTGGATCGAACCACGTGCGGATCGAGAGGAGCGGTCCGTCATGCGGGCACTCGCAGGGCTGCGGCGCCGTGGCGGCGTGGCCACTGGTCCACAGGGCCACGAGGAAGACGATCGTGTTCGGCGCGAGCCCGCGGATCGACTGGGCGCGAAAGCCGCCGCGCCGCGATGACAGCATGGCGCGGTCATAGGTGCCCGCGGCGCGGTAGCCGAAGGGATCCTCGGCCGAGAAGCGCGCGAGCATGGCGTCGATGCGGTTGCGCTCCTCGTCGGCCAGCAGCTTCGCGTCGATGAGCGCCGACAACTCGCGCTGCGCGTCGCGCGCAAGCTCGTGCGCGGCGATCGCGCGACCGAAGCCGCCTGCGCTCGCGTAGTGCCGCGACATCGAGAGCACCGCGACGACCGCATCGGCGCGCGAGTGCGCCTTGCCGCGGTCGCCGGGTACGAGCGGATCGGCCAGCAGCAGCCGCGCGGCGCCGTTGGCGCCGATGACGCCTTGCGAGAGCAGTGTGGGCCACTCGTCCTTCTCGAACTCGCAGCGACCGCAGGTTGCGCCCGCGAGCAGCCTGTCGATCACGCGCTCGCGCAGTGCGTCGACGATGCGGCGCGCGCGCATGCGGTCCTCGAGCGCAAGCTCG
Organism: Phycisphaerales bacterium; assembly: GCA_049318425.1. Taxonomy (GTDB): domain Bacteria; phylum Planctomycetota; class Phycisphaerae; order Phycisphaerales; family SM1A02; genus QWPT01. The sequence goes on from JBMOGJ010000068.1 coordinate 948, forward strand.
GCGCCCGCGAGGCGCGCGGCCTCGATCTGCTGCTGCGACTCGACGTCGAGCGCCGCCATGATCTTGGCCGCGGCGAGGTAGTGCGGCGCTGCGTTGGTGAAGTCGGCCGCGGTGCGCGAGCCATTGGCGAGGGCCTCGAGCCGCGACTCGATCGTGGCGTAATCGGCCTCGAGCTTCGCGAGCCGCTCATGCACGCGGATGAGTGCGGGTGCGACGACACGCAGCAGCGGGCTGCGGCCGTCCGCATGGATCCACGCATCGAGCGCGAGGAGCGCCTCGCCACCAGCCTCGCGGTCGGGGTTGGCCATCGCGGCCTCGGCGCTCTGGAAGTACGCCGCCGTCTCGGTCCGCGCCTGCGCCAACGCCGCATCGCTGGTCAGGTCCACGCCGGGTGGCGGCGTGTCGGAAACGCCGATCTCGCCGAGCAACCCGAGCCGGTCTGCCTCGGGCGCGGCCTCGAGCTTGGCGAGTTCGCCGAGCATCGCGCTCGACTCGCTGCGCATCGCGCTGGTCAGCCCGTAGTTTGCGCCGTCGCCGAGCTCACGCGCGTACGCGAGCGCTTGGGCGGCCGTGTCGCGGTCGAAGAGCCCGCGGTCGATGGCGACTTCGAGCGTCCCGTGCGCAAGGCCCGCCTGCGACATGGCCACGATCGAGGAGATCGTGACGCCGTCGCTTGCCGTATGCATGACGATGTCGCGCTGTGCACGGAGCATCGCGACCATGCTCGGCATGTCGCCGCGCCGCATCGCGTCGTACGCCAGTGAGCCGAGCGTGCGCGATGCGCCTCGCAGTCCCGAGAGATGCGGCAGCACAAGGCGGAATCCCTGCGAGAGATCGAGCGCACGCGGGCGGAGGCGTGCGGTGACTCGCTGCAGTTCCTCGGCGATCGGTCGGGTGCGATCGAGCCACTGCCGCGCCGCCTCGTTGGGAGTGTTGTAGGGCTCGACCGACTCGGCACCCTCGCTGCCGAGTTCCCTCTGCATCGCCGAAAGCTGCGCGGCGAGCCGATCGAGCGTGTCGTTGGCGGTCTCCGCAGTCGGCGGAGCGACCTGGGCGAAGGCGCTGGAAGCGAGCGCCACGAGGAGGATGGATGCGGTGCGCAGCATGGGTGAATTGTGGTCGACCGTGCCTACGGAGAGGAGCGTACTCCGACCGCACCGCAGGTCCGCAATCGCGCCCGAAATGAACGGATCGCCTTCGTAGTTCCGCGAACGCGGGGTACATTCATAGGACCCCGAACGACAGGAGTGCCCTCCGTGCTGCGACCCGTCAAGACCGAGAATCTCGCCGTTTCCGTGCTTGCGATGGCGGTCGCGTTTCCCGCATGGGGCCAGCAGTTCGTCGACCAGACTTCGACGCGGTTCCCCACCATCGCCGAGTACACCAACCAGTGCACGCTGGTCGACCTCGACGGCGATGGCGACAAGGACATCGTCTGGGCGAACGGCCAGGGCTACTCGACGCTGGGCGTGCTGCTCAAGCCGCGCATCTACGTGAACAACGGCACGGGCACCTTCACCGACGAGACCGACGTGCGCATCGCGGGCATCACCGGCTGCTTCCGCGGGGTCGAGGCGGGCGACGTCGACCGCGACGGCGACTGGGACCTCATCCTCGCGCAGGACTACAACCGCCAGCCGCTGCTGATGATCAACCTCGGCACCGGCGTGTTCCGCGACGAGACCGCGTCGCGCCTGCCGGCGATCACGATGGGCTCGGCGCGCGCGCAGTTCGCCGACATCAACAACGACGGCGACCTCGACATCCTGATCTGCAACTCGGGCGCGAACCGCTTCGCGACGACGGGCCGTCCGCGCATCTTCAACAACAACGGCGCGGGCGTGTTCACCGACGCGCCGACGACGCAGTTCCCGTCGACGGCGCTGGCCGAGCAGATGGACTGCGTGTTCGGCGACGTCGACAACGACCTCGACCTCGACTTCCACGTGGGCACGCGCGCGAGCGGCGCGAACTCGAGCCAGCTGTGGATCAACAACGGCGCGGGCACCTTCGCGCGGCTGACGACCTTCGTGACCGACGCGACCTGCTACTCCTACGACTTCGGCGACATCGAGGGCGACGGCGACCTCGACCTGATCGGCGTGAACGCGGGCGCGACCAACACCGAGCTGCTGCTGCGCAACAACGGCGCGGGCACCTCGTGGACGGCGGTCTCGTCGCAGATCACGCCGAACCCGACGGTCGACGACAACGACTCGCGCTTCATCGACTTCGACAACGACGGCGACCTCGACCTGCTCATCGCGGCGCTCGGCGGGCCGGACCGCATCTACCGCAACAACGGGCTCGGGACCTTCACCCAGGTGACGACGGGCATCCTGCCGGCGATCACCGACAGCTCGCTCGACATCAAGGTCGGCGACCTCACCGGCGACGGGAAGCCCGACATCGTGACCGCGCAGGGCGAGTCGGGCGCGTTCCAGAACCGCATCTACATCAACACCGGCCCCGCCGACACGATCGCGCCGAACATCAAGCTCGTCGAGCAGGTGCCGTCGCGGACCGCGGGTCCGTGGGTGGTGCGCACCGAGGTGTTCGACGGCATCACCAGCGACCGCGGGTACGACGACAAGGGCGTGTTCCTCGTCTACAGCGTGAACGGCGGCAAGCCGGTGACGGTGCCGATGGCGTGGTCGGGCAACAGCCTGTGGCGCGGCGTGATCCCCGCGACCGTGCCGGCGTGCGCGACGGTCGAGTACTTCGTGCGCGCGCTCGACGTGTCGAGCAACACGGCGACCAGCCCGGTCAAGAGCTTCGCGGCGCCGGGTTCGTGCGGCATCCCGGGCGACTTCGACGGCAACGGCGTGGTCGACGGCGTCGACCTCGCGACGATGCTGAACGGCTGGGGCTCGGGCGGCGTGTCCGACCTGAACGGCGACGGCACCACCGACGCGCAGGACATGGCGATCCTGCTGAACAACTTCGGGTGAGCGGCGCGGTATCCTCCGCGGCGTGACCACGAACCCATTCTCACTGGAAGGCAGGACCGCCGTCGTGTGCGGCGCGACGCAGGGCATCGGACGCGCGGCGGCGCTCGAGTTCGCGCGCGCGGGTGCGCGGGTCGCGATCGTCGGACGCAACGAGGACGGGCTCGCGAAGGTGCTCGACGAGCTGCGCGCCGTGTCGCCGCTGGCGCACGAGGCGATCAAGGCGGACTTCAGCGACCTCGAGGCGACGGAGCGCATCGCGCACGAGGTGGCGGCGCGGCTCGGCGAGGTCCACATCCTGGTGAACAACACGGGCGGGCCGGCGGCGGGCAGCGCGATCGAGGCGCGGCCGCGCGACTACGTGAACGCGCTCGCGATGCACCTCGGTTGCGCGCAGGCGTGGACGCAGGCGTGCGCGCCGCTCATGCGCGCGGCGGGCTACGGGCGGATCATCAACGTGACCAGCACCTCGGTGTTCACGCCGATCAAGGGGCTCGGCGTGTCGAACTCGGTGCGCGCGGCGATGGCGAACTGGACGAAGACCCTCGCGAGCGAGCTCGGAAAGTTCGGGATCACGGTGAACAACGTGATGCCGGGGTTCACGAAGACGGCGCGGCTCGACGCGCTCTTCAAGGGCAAGGCGTCGCGCGGCGGCATGACGGTCGACGAGGTCGAGCGCGACGCGATCGCGACCATCCCCGCGGGGCGGCTCGGCGAGCCGCGCGAGCTGGCGATGGCGATGCTGTTCCTCGCGAGCCCGGCGGCGAGCTACGTGAACGGCGTGAACTTCCCGGTGGATGGCGGGCGGCTCGCGGCGCAGTGACGGGTGGCGCGATCGGCGGAGAGCGAACCATGCGAGAGGTCGACCACTTCATCAACGGCGGATACTGCGGCGCGGCCTCGGGTGCGCGCATTGCACGCGAGAACCCGGCGACTTCCGAGCCGCTGCGCGCGATCGCGCGGGGCGACGCGGCGGATGTCGCGCGGGCGGCCGACGCCGCGGCGCGCGCGTTCGAGATCTGGGGCAGGACGCCCGCGTCCGAGCGCTCGCGCATCATGCTCGCGATCGCCGCGGGGATCGACGCGCGGCTCGAGGTGCTCGCGCGTCTCGAGTGCGAGGACACGGGCAAGCCGCTGTCGCTCGCGCGCAGCCTCGACATCCCGCGTGCGGCGGCGAACTTCCGCTTCTTCGCGACGGCGATCCTGCACGAGGCGAGCGAGAGCTTCGCGACCGAGCGGCCGGCGCGCGCGATCAACTACGTGCTGCGGAAGCCGCTCGGCGTGGTCGGCTGCATCTCGCCGTGGAACCTGCCGCTCTACCTGTTCACCTGGAAGATCGCGCCGGCGATCGCGGCGGGCAACTGCGTGATCGCGAAGCCGAGCGAGCTGACGCCGACGACGGCGGCGGTGCTCGGCGAGATCGCGCGCGAGGCGGGGCTGCCCGCGGGCGTGCTGAACATCGTGCACGGGCTCGGCGCCGAGGCGGGGCAGGCGATCGTCGACTGCCCCGCGGTGCGCGCGGTGAGCTTCACGGGCGGGACGGTCACGGGACGGCGGCTCGCAGCGCGGTGCGGCGAGCGGCTGATTCCCGCGTCGCTCGAGCTCGGCGGCAAGAACGCGGCGATCGTGTGCGAGGACGCGGACCTCGCGCTCGCCGTGCCCGAGATCGTGCGGAGCGCGTTCCTGAACCAGGGCGAGATCTGCCTGTGCTCGTCGCGGATCCTGGTGCACCGCGCGCGGATGAAGGAGTTCACCGAGCGGTTCGTCGCCGCGACGCAGGCGATGAACGTGGGCGACCCGCTCTCGGCGGAGACCGATGTCGGCTCGCTCATCTCGAAGGCGCACCGCGAGAAGGTGATGGCCGCGGTCGAGCGCGGCGTGTCCGACGGCGGCGTGGTCGCGTGCGGCGGCGGGATCCCGCGGAGCCTGCCCGCGCGCGTGGCGGGCGGCGCGTTCCTGCAGCCGACGGTGATCCTCGGCGTGCCGCAGGAGAGTCCGTGCGTGCAGGAGGAGACGTTCGGCCCGGTCGTGACGGTGCACGGGTTCGACCGGCACCGCGACGCGGTGGCGATGGCGAACGGCACGCGCTACGGGCTCGCGGCGAGCGTGTGGACGCGCGACCTCTCGCGCGCGCACCGGATCGCGGCGAAGCTCGACGCGGGCACGGTGTGGGTGAACTGCTGGATGCTGCGCGACCTGCGCGTGCCGTTCGGCGGCGTGAAGGACTCGGGCATCGGCCGCGAGGGCGGGCACGAGGCGCTGCGGTTCTTCAGCGATGTGTCCAACGTCTGCATCGCGACGGGAGAGCCGGCATGAGCGGCGCCTTCGACATCCGCGCGGCGACCGAGCAGGATCTCGAGGCGATCCGCGCGATCTACAACGAGTCGATCCCGAGGCGCATCGCGACGGCCGACACAGAGCCGCAGTCGCTCGAGGCGCGGCGCGCGTGGTTCGTGAACCGCGATCTCGCGGTGCGGCCGGTGCTGGTCGCGGTCGACGCGCAGGGCGTGTGCGGCTGGGGGAGCTTCACGAACTTCAAGGACCGCAAGGCCTACGCGCCGACCGCGGAGGTGTCGGTGTACGTCGCCGACCGCGCGGCGGGGCGTGGCGTCGGGCGCGCGCTGCTCGACGCGCTGCTCGCGCGGGCGCCTGGGTGCGGGATCGACCGCATCCTCGCGCTGTGCTTCGACCACAACGAGCCGAGCCTGCGGCTGTTCCGGTCGCGCGGGTTCACCGAGTGGGGGCGGTTTCCGGATGCGTGCGAGTTCGAGGGGGTGCGGAGGTCGGTCGTCACGCTCGGGTGGCGCGCCGCGGACGGTGGCCCGAGTTCGTGCCTGGCACGGTAGACTCCGCGCATGACGCAAGTTGAGGTCATCGAGGCGATTCGCGAGTGTGCGCCTGCCTACGGCGTGCGCGAGGCCTATCTCTTCGGATCGTTCGCGCGGAACAGTGCCGGGCCCTCAAGCGATGTCGACGTGTGCGTGACGTTCGATGGGCCGGTCACGATGCTCGCGTTCGTCGGCTTCAAGATCGCGCTCGAACGGCGACTCGGGCGGCGCGTGGATCTCGTGTCGGTGAAGTCGCTGCACCCTGCGATGCGCAGTGGCATCGAGAGCGAGTGGATCCGTGCCGCGTGATGTCCGGATCCGGCTGCAGGACATGCTCGACGCCGCGGCGCGCATCGCGGGGTACGTCGACGGCATGAGCTTCGAGCGGTTCGCGTCGGACAGGCGCACCGTGGATGCGGTGGTGCGAAACCTCGAGGTGATCGGCGAGGCGGCTCGCGCCGTCGACGACCGGTTCCGCAGTGAGATGCGCGCCGTCCCCTTCGCCGAGATGGCGGGAATGCGGGATGTGCTCATCCACGGCTATCACAGGGTCGACGACGAACTGGTGTGGGACGCTGCGGTTCGCGTGCTACCGGCAGCCGCTGCGGAGATCCGACGGTATCTCGACCGTATCGGGTAGATGCCGGCGCACCCGGCCTCAGATGACCGCGATGGCCTTGACCTCGACGGCGATCGGGGTCGGCAGCGCGGTGATCGCGAGCGTCGTGCGCGTCGGGTTCGGGTTGCCCGGGCCCGCGAAGTACTCGGCGTAGATCCTGTTGTAGATCGGGAAGTCGTTCTTCATGTCGGTGAGGAACACCGTCACATCGACGAGGTTCGCCCACGGGACGCCCGCGTCCTCCATCACGGCCTTCACGTTGTCGAAGCACGAGCGGCACTGCGCCTCGATGTCCTTCGCGACGAGCCGGCCGTCGGGGCCGAGCGTGACGCCGGGGATCTCCTTCGAGCCGCGCTTGCGCGGGCCGACGCCGGAGAGGAAGAGCAGGTTGCCCGCGCGCTTGGCGTGCGGGTACGCGCCGACGGGTTCGGGTGCGCGCGATGAGACGATGTCCTTCTCGGTGCCTTCGCTCTGGCTCATGCGAGGGAGCGTAGCACGGCGCGCACGGGGCTTGCGTCGAAGCCGACGAGCGGCAGCGGCAGGGCGACGAGCTCGTACTCGCCCGGCGCGACATGCGCGAGGCGCAGGCCCTCGAGGATCGACACGCCGCGCGCGAGGAAGCGCGCGTGCGCGGGGAGATCCTTCGACTCCTGCACATCGACGCTCGGGGTGTCGGTGCCGATGAGCGTGACGCCGCGGTCGGCGAGGAGATCGACGAGCGCGGGGTCGAGGCCGGCGAAGTCGGTGTTCCAGCGCGTGAAGTCGGGGAAGGTGCCGGTGTGGATCAGGACGCGCGGGTGGCGGAGCGAGGCGGGATCGAACTCGAGATCGGTGATGCCGACCCGCATCCCGCCCGCGCGGCGCTCGGCGCGCGCGCGCACGACATGGCATGGGCCGAGGTAGCGCTCGAGCGGCATGGCGTCGATCGGCGCCGCGCCCGCGCCGTAGTGGTTCGCGCCGTCGGCGTGTGCGCCGAGGTGGACGGTCGCGCGGAGGGTCGAGAGCGTGACGGTCGCGCCCTTCTCGATCTCGCAGAGCACCTCGCGCGAGACGGGCGTGTCGCCCGGCCAGACCGCGATGTCGGGCGTGATCGAGGGGGTGATGTCGATGAGTGGGCGCGCGGTCGTCGCGGTCGTGTGAGCAGCGGTCATCGGAGGACGGGTCATCGTGCGAGCTCCTCGGCGATCGGGTCGCGTTTCGCGCGTGCGAGCATGATGGGCAGCACCGCGAGCACCATGACGATGACCGCGATCGCCGCGGTCCACGCGAGGTGGTAGTGGATCTGCGGCATCGCGCCCGAGGGGCCGACGAGCCACGCGTACTGGTCGAACAGCGCCTGGGTGGCGGCGTCGGGCACGGGGCTTCCGCGGCCCCAGGTGTGGACGCCCTTCGCGTCGCCGCCGCGGGCGAGCCAGCCGACCGCGAGTCCGCCCTGGGCGATCAGTCCGAAGGCGCCGCCGCCGGCCGCCGCGAGTCCGACCGCCATGCCGCCGACCGCGCTGCCGAGCCACGCGACCGCGCCACCGCCGAAGGCGGCGAAGGTGCCGATCGAGAGTCCGCCGAAGGTCACGCCGCCGAACGACATTCCGCCGAACGCCACGAGGCCGCGCGACACGCCGCCGAACGCGAACACGCCGGTCGCGATGTCGCCGACCGCGAAGTAGCCCTTGGCGTGGCCCATCTTGCCGCTCGCGTCGGGGCCGAGCGCGATCGAGAGGAGCGGGAGGCCGAAGACGCGTCGATCCGAGGTGTAGCGGCGCGTGGGCTTGCCGTACATGCCGCCGAGCCGGCGCTCGCGGACGAGCACGTCGACGAGCGGTCGTCCGCACTCGGGACACCTCGAGCTCCCGACGGCGCCCGAGAGATCGTGGCCGCACGCGGCGCAGTAGGGCCTGGGGAGTCCGGTGCCGGGTGTGCTGGGCGTGGTCATGGGAGGGCCTGCATCGTGGGATGGCCTCGGTCAGGGATGAGCGCGATCACGGTATGCGGTCGATCACGGGACGCGGTCGATCACGGGACGCGGTCGATCACGGGACGGCCTTCGTCGCGAGCAGGACCGCGATCGCGATCGCGCTGACCGCGAGCGCGACGCCTGCGCCGACGAGCCTGCGCACCGCGCGGTCGTTCGCGGCGCCGCGCGCCTTGGCCTCGGAGTACGGCACGGTCGAGAAGCTCACCAGGTCGTAGAGCGGCACGAAGGTCGCGGGCATCACGCGGTGGAGCGCGTGCTCGATCTTCTTCTTCCACTTGAAGCTGGCGCGGCCGGTGAGGTCGCGCATCTCGATGAAGTTGCGCAGCGCCATGTCGGCGATGGCGTTCGCGTTGGCGACGCGGGCGGCCTCGTAGCGGCGGAGCGCCTCGTCGATCGACGGCGCGGTCGCCAGCGCGTCGGCGAGCGCCTCGCAGTCCTCGAAGCTCGCGTTCGCGCCCTGGCCGTAGAAGGGGACGATCGCGTGCGCGGCGTCGCCGAGGAGCGTCACGCGGCCGCGCGACCACGGGGCGCAGCGGACGGTGACCATCACGCCGACGGGGTTCCGCTCGAAGTCCTCGGCGAGCGTCGGCATGAGCGGGACGGCGTCGGGGTAGACCTTGCGGAAGTGCGCGAGGGCGTCGGCACCCGACTTCACTGTCGCGAAGCTCGAGCCCGCGCCGTCGTGGCGCCAGAAGAGGGTGCAGGTGAACGAGCCGTCGGGGTTCGGCAGCGCGATCATCATGCTCTCGCCGCGCGGCCAGATGTGGAGCGCGTTCGGCTCCATCGCGAAGGGCGCATGGGAGCCCGCGGACACAGGCGGAATGTGGAGCTCCTTGTATCCGTGGCCGAGGAAATCCTGCGAGTAGTTGAAGCGCTCCGTCTTCTGCATGGCGCCGCGCACGGCGGAGTACGCGCCGTCGGCGCCGACGACGAGGTCGGCGGTCGCGGTGCGCGTCGCGCCGGTCGCGTCGTTGGTGAAGGTCACCTCGCCCTTCGCGAAGTCGACGCCCGCGCAGCGCTCGTCGAAGGAGACGGAGACATTCGGCTCGGCGGCCGCGGCATCGAGCAGCGCGAGGTTGAGCGCGCTGCGCGAGACGGAGTTGATCGCGCGGGTCGGGTCGGCGGAGTAGGGCTGGTATCCGGCGGCGCCCTCGACGGGGTGGACCATGCGCCCGCCCATGCGGATGGCGTCCTTCATGACCGCCTCCTCGAGTCCGGCGCGGCGGAGGGCCTTGATGCCGCGGGCGCTGATCGCGAGGTTGATCGAGCGGCCGGCGGCGAAGCGGCGCGCGCGGGGATCGGCGCGGCGCTCGACGACCTCGACGGTCCAGCCCGCGCGCGCGAGGTAGACGGCGAGGAGGCTTCCGGCGAGGCCGGCGCCCACGATGAGGGCGCGCCCGGGCCGGAGGGGAGCGGAAGTCTGCGCGGGACCGGACATGATGGGGCGCATCGTACTCATCTATATTGCGGGCATGCCTGCCACGATGAACCGGGTGTCGACCGATCCGTCCCGCGCGATTCCGGCGCTGTTCAAGGAGTTCGGGCCGCGCACCTACGCGATGGCGCTGCGGGTCACCGGTTCGGTGACCGAGGCGGAGGATGTGGTCCAGGAGACCTTCATGCAGGCCTACCGCCGCTGGGAGACCTTCGAGGGCCGCGCCGACCCCGGGACCTGGCTGTACGCGATCGCCGCGCGGTTCGCGAAGAAGCGGTTCCGCACGCGCAAGGACGGCTCGACGAAGCGGTCGAAGATGCGGAGCTTCAGCGACCTGTCGCCGATGCGCGACGACGGCGCGATCGACCTCGCGATCGACCGCAAGCAGCCGGCCGATCCGCTGATGCGGGAGGAGGCGCGGGAGCTGGTGCAGGACGCGATCCTGGAGCTTCCGCCGCAGTATCGGGTGCCGCTGGTGATGAAGGACATCCTCGAGATGCCGCTGGAGGAGTGCGCGGCCGCGCTGGGGCTGAAGCTCGAGACGGTGAAGACGCGGATCCACCGCGCGCGCCTCGCGCTGCGGCAGCGGCTGGCGCAGGGGCTGCGGACGCGCAAGGCGCCGGCGCCGGAGTACGACAAGCAGCTGTGCTACGACCTGCTGCAGGCGAAGCTGGCGGCGATGGACTCGGGGCGCGGGTTCCCGATCGGGCGCGAGGTGATGTGCGAGCGCTGCCGGCTGGTGTTCGCGGAGCTCGACCTGGGGCAGGACGCGTGCGCGCGGCTCGACGACCGGATGCCGGCGGAGGTGCGCAAGCGCCTCGAGCGGGCGATCGCGTCGGCCGCCGCCTGACCCGACTCCGATGTACCCGCCGACTACCGGGTACTGGCGGGTACTCGCGGGTCGTTGGCGGGTACATCTCAGGGAGTGAGGCAACTCCCTGTGCCGTCATCGACTTGCGACAATCCCCGTTCGGAACCCGGTCCTCGGCGGGTACTGGCGGGTACAAGCAGGTAGTCTGCGGGTACGCGATGATGGTTACTGCTGCTGATTTGAGTCATGACCGCGAGTTCGCACGGGCGCTTGATGCGCAGGATGCGCTCGCGCCGTTCCGTGCGCGCTTCGCGCTGCCGCTCCGGCGGCCCGACGACATCTACTTCGTCGGCAACTCGCTCGGGCCGATGCCGCTGGCGGCGCGGACGCTCGTGAACGAGGAGCTCGACGACTGGTCCCGCCTCGGCGTCGCCGGCCACATGGGCTCGCGACGGCCGTGGTTCAGCTACCACGAGCAGCTCCGCGGCCCGCTCGCCCGGCTCGTCGGCGCGCGCGAGCACGAGGTCGTCGCGATGAACTCGCTCACCGCGAACCTCCACCTGCTGCTGACGACCTTCTACCGCCCGTCGGGCGCGCGCACCCGGCTGCTGCTCGAGAAGGGCGCCTTCCCGAGCGACACCTACGCCGTGATGTCGCACGTCGCCGCGCGCGGACTCGACCCCGAGGTCCATGTCGTCGAGATCGCCCCGCGCGCCGGCGAGTGGACCATCCGCGAGGAGGACATCGAGGCCCGCATCGCCGAACTCGGCGACACGCTCGCGCTGGCCATGCTGCCCGGCGTCCAGTACCGCACCGGGCAGGCCTTCGACATCGCGCGCCTGACCCGCGCCGCCCACGCGGTGGGTGCGCGCTGCGGGTGGGACCTCGCCCACGCGGCGGGCAACCTCGCGCTCGACCTCCACGGGTCGAACGCCGACTTCGCCGTCTGGTGCAGCTACAAGTACGTGAACTCCGGGCCGGGTGCGGTCGCGGGCGCGTTCATCCACGAGCGCCATGTGCGGGACACCGCGCTGCCGCGCCACGCGGGATGGTGGGGGAACGACCCGAAGACCCGCTTCCGCATGGAGGAGCGCTTCGTTCCGACGCAGCACGCCGACGCGTGGAGCCTGTCGAACCCGCCGATCCTCGCGGTCGCGCCGCTGGTGGCGAGCCTGGCCGAGTTCGACGCGGCGGGCATGGCGGCGCTGCGCGCGAAGAGCACGCGGCTGACCGCGCTGCTCGAGTTCCGCCTGCGGGCGATCGAGGGCGTCGAGATCATCACGCCGGCGGCGTCGCACGAGCGCGGCGCGCAGCTGTCGCTGTACTTCCCGAAAAACGCGCGGACCCGCTACGAGGCGTTGCTCGCGGCGGGTCTGGCGTGCGACTACAGGGAGCCCGGGATCGTCCGCCTGGCGCCGGCTCCGCTTTTCAACACCTTCGACGAGGTGTGGAGGGCTGCGGAGATCGTGCGCGCGGCGTGCGGCGCGGGTTGAGCGCGCCGCGCCGGTCCGGGTGCGTCATGCGTGACGACGCGTGCGATCACTGCGGGGCGGCACCCCAGCGGCTGAGGACGACCGCCATGTCGAAGGCGTCGACGAGTCCGTCGCCGTTCGCGTCGCCGATGCCCGTCACCGGGGCGGTGCCCCAGTACTGCAGGACCGCGGCGAGGTCGACGGCGTTGATCGCGCCGTCGAGGTTGAAGTCGCCGTAGGCGAACTCGCAGCGGTCGAGGCGGCCGTCGGTGTCGATGTCCTTCGCGCCGTTGGCGACATCGCAGGTGTCGATGGTGCCGTTGGCGTCGCAGTCGGCCGCGGTGCCGTCGGCGAGCTCGCACGAGTCGAGCTGGCCGTTGGCGTTGCAGTCGAGCGCGGCGTTCGCGGTGATGTCGCACGAGTCGGGGATGCCGTTCACGTCGCAGTCGACCGCGGTGCCCGTGGCGATCTCGAACGCGTCGGGGATGTCGTTGCCGTTGCAGTCCGGCTTGCACTCGTCGGGGATGCCGTTGGCGTCGACGTCGGTCGAGGTGCCGGCCGCGATGTCGCACGAGTCGGGGATGCCGTTCGTGTTGCAGTCGGCCGCGGTGCCGCCCGAGAGGTCGCACGAGTCGGGGAATCCGTTCGCGTTGCAGTCGAGCTCGGTGCCGGCCGAGATCTCGTCGGCGTCGCAGATGCCGTTCGTGTTGCAGTCCTGCGACAGGATGTTGTCGCCGACCTGGACGAACGGACCGTGGATGTTGTCGGGCACGTTGCGGCAGAGGCGGCTGGTGAAGAGCGTCGTTTCGCCCGTCTCGAGCTGCTTGACCGCGCCGCCGAGGCCGCCCGCGACGTTCTGCTCGATGGTGCACTCGAGGAGGAACAGGCGGGCGCCGTTCTCGATCGCGCCGCCGTTGGCCGTCGCGGTGTTCTGGCGGAAGAGGCTGCTCGAGAAGTGGAGCGATCCGTCGGCGGGCGCGGGGCCCGTGCTCGAGACCGCGCCGCCGGTGGCCGCGTGGTTGCTGAGGAAGCTGATGAGCGCGAAGTCGCCGGCGCTGTTGATGGCGCGCATGGCGCCGCCGGCACCGCTGGCGATGTTGTTGGTGAAGATGCAGTGCTCGACGACCGGGTCGGCGTCGGTGATCAGCATGCCCGCGCCCTCCGCGGCCGCGCCGTTGCGGATGGTGAAGCCGCGCAGCGTGAAGCGGATGGCGGCGCGGCCCGTCACCTCGACGCAGCGGTCGGTGCCGCCGCCGTCGATGAAGGTGAAGCGCTCGCCGGCGATCGACTGGATGGTGACGCCGCGCTTGGTGGCGACGATCGGTCCGTGGGTGCCCGGTCCGACCTTGATCACCGTGCCGTTGGGCGCGTTGTCGAGGGCGGCCTGGATGGTGGCGTAGCCGGTGCCGCCGACGACGAACTCGCACTCGTCGGGCGCGCCCGAGGCGTCGAGGTCGGTCGACGCGCCCGTGGAGAGGTCGCACGCGTCGAGCTGGCCGTTGGCGTTGCAGTCGGTGGCGGTGCCGTCGGCGATCTCGCAGGCGTCGCCGATGCCGTTGGCGTTGCAGTCACGCTGGTCGGCGTTGGCGATGGCGTCGCAGTTGTCGACGCAATCGGCGCGGCCGTCGCCGTCGGTGTCGGTGTCCGGGGTGCCGCAGCCGCAGGTGCCGGGGTCGACCTTCGCGGGGTCGTTCGGGCAGCCGTCGTTGCAGTCCGGGGTTCCGTCGGCGTCGGCGTCGGTGTCGGCGACACCGCAGCCGCAGGTTCCGGGCTCGGTCTTCGCGGCATCGGACGGGCAGCCGTCGATGCTGTTCGCCGAGTAGCCGGCGGGAGCCGACGACTCGCACGACTGGATGCTGTCGGCGGCGTCGCCGGCGCCGTCGTTGTCGAGGTCGCGGTAGTAGGTCACGGCGCTCTGGAGCTGGCCGTTGGCGGGGCAGTCGTCACCGGCGACGGCGACGTAGCCCTGCGGCGCGGCGCAGGCCAGGGTGGAGACGGTCGGGTCGCCGAAGTTGTCGGCGTCGGTGTCGGCGAAGAAGGTGGTGCGGTCGGTGGCCTCGTCCTCGGCGGTCGAGCCGTCGCAGTCGTTGTCGACGGCGAGGTCGGCGCAGAGTTCGGCGGCGCCCGGGAAGACCGTGGCGGCCGCGTCGTCGCAGTCGCTGCTGGTGGCGACGCCACCGCAGGCGATCATCGCGCCGGCGCCGAAGCCGTCCTGGTCGGCGTCGCCGTACATCACGGCGGCGTCGTCGCAGTCGGAGCTGTCGGTGACGGAGCCGGCGATCGGGGCGCACGACTTGGTCGCGACGCCCGCGCCGAAGCCGTCCTGGTCGGCGTCGACGTGGTACGCGAGGCTGTCGGTGGCCTCGTCGGCCGAGACATCGGCGTCGCAGTCGTTGTCGACGGCGATGTTGTCGCAGTTCTCGATCGCGCCGGGGTAGATGTCGGCGGCCGAGTCGTTGCAGTCGCTGCTGGTGGCGACGCCACCGCAGGCGATCATCGCGCCGGCGCCGAAGCCGTCGAGGTCGGCGTCGCCGTACATCACGGCGGCGTCGTTGCAATCGGAGCCATCGGCGACCATGCCCGAGATCGTGCTGCACGAGCGGGTGATGGCGCCGGCGCCGAAGCCGTCGCCGTCGGCGTCGACGCAGAGGCTGAGGGCGTCGATCGACTCGTCGTCGAGGGTGGCCTCGCCGTCGCAGTCGTTGTCGATGCCGTCGTTGAGGCAGGCCTCGATCGCGCCCGGGAAGACGGCGGGCGACGCGTCGTCGCAGTCACCGGCGGCGGTCACGCGGCCCTGGAGCGGGCTGCAGGACTTGACCGCCTGGCCGGCGCCGAAGCTGTCGGCGTCGGCGTCGGTGTAGTAGTCGATGCTGTCGATGGCCTCGTCGTCGAGGACCACGGTGTCGCAGTCGTTGTCGACGGCGAGGTTGGTGCAGTTCTCGATCGCGCCGGGGTAGATGTCGGCGGCGGCGTCGTTGCAGTCGCTATTGGTGGCGACGCCACCGCAGGCGACCATCGCGCCGGCGCCGAAGCCGTCCTGGTCGGCGTCGCCGTACATCACGGCGGCGTCATCGCAGTCGGAGCTGTCGGTCACCGAGCCAGCGATCGGGGCGCACGACTTGGTCGCGGTGCCCGCGCCGAAGCCGTCGGCGTCACCGTCGACGAAGTACGCGATGCTGTCCACGGCCTCGTCGGCCGAGACGTCGGCGTCGCAGTCGTTGTCGACGGCGATGTTGTCGCAGTTCTCGATCGCGCCGG
>JBMOGJ010000069.1:0-16194 GCA_049318425.1 Phycisphaerales bacterium
TCCTTCGAGCTGTCGGTCTCGAAGCACTTGCGGGTGAGGCTCACCATCGAGATCGGACGCGAGTCCTTCTGGAGCTTCTCGAACTCATCGCCCGAGACGTTGAGGCGTGCGGCGACCTCGTCCTCGGTCGGACGCGCGCCGGTCTCCATCTCGATCGACTTGCGGACCTTCTCGACCTTGGCGGTGCGGCTGCGCACGAGACGCGGCACCCAGTCCATCGAGCGGAGCTCGTCGAACATCGCGCCGCGGATGCGCTGCGTGCAGTAGGTCTCGAACTTCACACCGCGGTCCGGGTCGAACGACTCGACCGCGTCCATGAGGCCGAACGCGCCGGCGCTCTTGAGGTCGTTGATCTCGACCTCGCTCGGCAGGCGCTTGTGGAGACGCTCGGCTGCGTAGGCGACGAGGTCGAGGTGCCGGCCGATGAGGAAGTTGCGGACCTCCTCGGTCGGGCTCACCCGGTACTCGCGCCAGACCTGGTCGATCGGGCGCTCGGCGAGCGTGAGCGGCTTCGGCGGCGCCTTCGCGGCGCGGGTCGCGGCGGCGTCGGCGGCGGTCGCCTTCACCACGGTGCGCTCGGCGCGCACGGTGGTCTTGGCGCGGGGCGCAGGAGTCGTCGCGGCGGGCTTCGCAACCGGAAGCTGCTTCGACGCAGCCTTCGGCGAGCCCTTCGCGGGCGCGCTGGCGGCGGGCTTCGTTGCAGCGGTGGCCGCAGCGGTGCTCGCAGCCTTGCCCGCAGCCTTCATCGGCGCCGGGGCGACGGACGTCACCTCGATCGTCGACGCGGACGCGCGACCGCGCTGGCGCGGACTCTCCGCGAGTGCGACGGCCGCGCGGGACTTCCGCCCGGATGCGTTTCGCTGGGTTGGGTTGGGGTTTGCCGGGGCAAGCGCGGCGGTGGACTTGCCACTGCTCGCGCCGGCCTTGGAAACGGACGACGACTTCAGAACGGGTTGGGTCTCTCGTGCAGTCCTGGACATTCGGTCGGCTCCTTGACCATTCGTCCTCAGTTCTCGGAGTCCGAGCGCGCGCGGCGAGGTGGATGTTCCACCGACGACCGTCCGCATTCGGACCCGCTCACCTCTCCCGACCGGCGCGGGGAACGCGCCGAACGGGACCACCTCCAGCGGACCGTTCTCCAGACGGACCGCCAGTACGCGCGTGTCGTGACCCCGTGACGAAGAGAACCGCAGGACGCCGCGATGGCGGCGCAGGAGCGAGATCCGTTCGCACGGGCACACGAAGCGTGCGCCCTTCGATCGGCGTGGATGCCTCGGCCAGGCCGTGACTTCCGCCGCAGATCCGCGCGTTTCTGCAGGGCTTTACCGATGTTTCTCGGCGAGCCGCGCATTGCGCGCGTCGTGATCGTTGGACATCCATGTCCACTTTCACGACGTCAGTATAACGAGAATCCAGAACGCGCAAGGGCCTTTCGGGTCAGGCCGCGCTCTTTTCTCGACGGCGTCCTACCGCATCGGAACTTTCCGATTGCGACGAGGGTTCCGCCACCGAGCCACCGTCTTCTTCGATCACATCGACGCCGGTGAGGCCATCCAGACCGACCTCCGAGGCCGCGGAATCCTCCGTCATGCCTTTCTCGACGCGCGTGATCTCCTCCCGCACGAGCCAATCGCACACGAGACCCACGAGGAATCCACCGGCGAACCCGGCCACCATCGCGAACAGCGCGCGCGACAGCACCGTGGTCACGGGGTTGTCGCTCGCGATGCCCACCAGGATGGACACGCTGAATGCCGCGAACGCGGTGCACGCCGCGGCGGCCTGGGGGATCGGGATCTGGTGCTTGACCTTCGCCATGGATCAACCGGTCTGGGAGGACTCACGACCGACGCCGTTCATTCGGCGGCGCCGCGGATGCCGGCGGACCGCCATCAGCGCGCCGTGACCAGCGCCGCGAGCCGCGCGAGGAAGCCCTTGCGTTGATCGGCTCGATGGGTCGCCTCGCTTTCGCCGGAGAGCACGCGGGCGAGCTGCCGGATGGCGAGCGACGCAGCGGCCTCGGGCGCGGCGACCGTGACCGGCGTGCGGCGCCGGACGGCCGCGGGCACCGTCGGATCGAGCGGGATCGAGCCCGCGTAGCGGACCGGGGTGCTGAGGAACGCGCGCGCCACGCGGTCGATGCGGGCGTGGACCGCCCTGCCCTCGTCCTCGCTGGCGGCCATGTTGACCACGAGGTTGAGCCCGTCGCGGCAACCGCGCGCGACCAGCGTCTTGATCGCTCCGTAGGCGTCGGCGATCGCGGTCGGCTCGGGCGTGACGGTGACCAGGATCGAGTGGGCCGCCGCGGCGAAGGCCATCGAGTTCGCGCCGATGCCGGCGCCGGTGTCGACGATCAGCAGGTCGGTGGTGCGCTCGAGCGCGAGCAGCTGGTCGAGCACATTGCGCCGCTGCATCTGGCCCATGTCGGCCAGGCGCGACACGCCCGAGGCTCCGGGCACGAGGCGGAACCCGCCGGGCGCCACCATCATGACCTCCTCGAGGGTGCGCTCGCCGCTCACCACATCCTCGAGCGTCGCACGCGGCGTGAGGCCGCAGAGGACGTCGGCGTTGGCGAGGCCGAGATCGGCGTCGAGCAGGACCACGCGCTGCCCCCGCGCGGCGAACGCCGCCGCGAGGTTGACCGCGAGGTTCGTCTTGCCGACGCCGCCCTTGCCGGAGGACACCGCGATGGCGCGCGCGATGCGCGTGGAGCGGGTGCGCTCGGGCGCGGTGACCGGACTCACGCTGAGGCCGGTGGCGGCGGCGCTGCTCGACGAGGCGTCGGTCGATGCGGGTGCGGACGCACCCGAGGATGCACCCGAGGATGCACCCGAGGATGCACCCGAGGATGCACCGGCCGGCGCAGGCGCCATCGGCGTGTTCCGCGGCGGAATCACCAGCTTGCGGAGTCGCTCTGCCTGATCGGGTGACGGTGTGCGGTCGTGCATCAGCGGACCTCGCTCCCCATGACGAGCGCGGCCAGCCGGCGGTTGCGCCCGAGCTCGATGTGATCCGGAACTTCCTGGCCCTGCGTGAAGAAGCTGACCCGCTTGCCGAGCCGCTCGACGAGCGTGACGAGCGCGCCGAAGGCCGCCGCCTCGTCGAGCTTGGTGAGCACGAGGCGATCGACGCCGAGCGGACCGAAGGCCTCCGCCTCGCGCGACAGCGTGCGGAATCCCGCGGTCGCCGAGAGCACGAGGTGCGTCTCGTCCGGCTGCGCCGAGCCGAGGAACGCGCGCAGCTCGGAGATCTTCATGTGGTCGTTCTGGCTGCGTCCCGCGGTGTCGATCAGGATGACATCGACATCGGACAGGCTGGCGCAGGCGCGCGCAGCGTCCTTGGGGCTCGACGCGATCTCGACGGGCAGGCCGAGGATCTCGGCGTAGGTCCGGAGCTGGTCGACCGCGGCGATGCGGTAGGTGTCGGCCGCGACGATGCCGACGCGCAGCCCGCGCTTGAGCTTGAGCTGCGCCGCGATCTTGGCGAGCGTGGTGGTCTTGCCGACGCCGGTCGGGCCGACGAAGGCGATCCGGCGCGGTCCGTGGCGGCCGAGCTGGACATCGAAGGCGTCGCCGGCGTCATCGGGAAGCAGCGCGACGAGGCGCTGCTCGACCGCGCGGCGCACATCGGCCTCGGTCGGCGGCTCGCTCGGCTGCGGGACCGCGCCGAACTGGCGCGCGATGTGGTTCATGATGCGGTCGGCGAGCTCCGCGCCAACCTCCTGCTCGAGCAGGTGCGCGTGCACGGCGCCGAGCGGGCCGGGGCGCGCGGGCGCCGGCGTCGCCGGCAGCGAGAGGGTCGATGAAGTCGTGGTGGCCGTGGCAGCGGCCGCAGAGGAGGTCGTCGCGGCACCGATCGCCGCAGCGGCCCCGGCGTCGGAACCGCCCCGCTTCAGCACGCGGCCGACGAAATCGGAGATTGCGTCCAGCTCGCCCTCGCCGGCGTTCGGCTTCGACTCGACGATCGCGCGCACGACATCGACGCTCGAGTGGGTCGGCGAGATCGACGCGGCGGGCGCGGCGTTGCCCGGCTGCCCGGGACCGCTGTTCGGCGCATTGACGCCCGCGCCGTCCGGCACGCGCACCACCGCCGCGGTCAGGCGCGAGGCGCCACCGGCCTCGGGAACGATCACGAAACGCTGCGCCGGCCCATCGATCGGCGTGGTCTCCGACCTCGCGGGCGCCGCGGGCGCGGACCGCGCCGCCGACATCGCCGCGTCGCGGACTGCGTCCTCGTTGCGCGTGGCGCTGCCGCGCTCGCCGGCCTGACGCTCGAGCGAGATCGCCATCGCCTGCGCGAGCCGGCGCGTCTTCTCGCGCTCGGACTCCATATCCAAGGGGCGGCCTCCATCCAAGGGGCGGCCTGCATCCAAGGGGCGGCCTGCGTCAAACGGACGCCCGGCTTCGCTCGATCGCGCGCCAACCGCAGCCCCGTCGTCGCCACCCCGCGTCTGCGCGCCGTACGCGCGGGTCGCCGCCGACATGCGCAGCGCGTCGCCCGAGCGGCCCGCGCTCGACGCGTTGCCGGCTCCAGCCGCACCCGCGGTCGCAGCTGCCTGTCCAACAGCGCCCGCGCCGCGCCCGCGCACCTCGATGCGAGGCATGTCCTGGGCGCGCGCCGCGGTGATCTCGACGACCGATCGCTTGCCGATCCCGAAGAAGCCGCCGCGCTCGAAGGTGCGCGTGTGGAGGATGACCGCATCCGCGCCCAGGTCCGTCTTCACGAACGCAAGCGCTTCTCCCATGGTCCAGGCTTGATAGGTCTTGAGCTTCACGGGTGGCCCTCCTGGCATTCAGTCGCGTGGCGTCAGCGCGTGGCCAACGGACTCCTCGTGGTTGCGCACCGAGCGTGCGACCACCTTCATCAAGCACTCACCTGCGTGCGAGCCGAGGGCATCCTGCCAACGATCGCGCCGCCGCGTTCAAAATCATCCGCGGCGGCCGTCGTTTCGATCGGAGGGTCGGCCTCAGCCAACTCCAGCGGACGCATGCGGATGCGTCGCCGAAGCCGACAGCTGCACGAGCCCGACGCTCTCGAGGTCGGTGCCGCGAACCACCTCGTTGTACCCGAGGACGGCAACGCCCGCAATGTGCGGTTCGAGGATCTGCCGGACCTGCGCCCGGACCGACGGCGAGGCGAGCACCACCACCGGCCGACCGAGGTCGGCGAGGGGCCGCGCCGTCTCCGCGACCGACCGGGCGATGCGGGTCGCGAGCTGCGGCGGGATGGTGAAGGTCGTGCCCGAGGCGCTGCGGTCGATGTACCCGGAGATCGTGTCCTCGAGCGCCGGATCCATGGTCACGCAGCGGAGCCGCGGCCGGCCGCGCTCGTCGGTCTCGCTGTACTGCATGCAGATCGAGCGCCGCAGCCCGTTGCGGACGTACTCGACCAGGACGTCGTGGTCCTTGGTGTGCGGGATCCACTCGGCGAGGGTCTCGAGGATGGTCTCGAGGTCGCGGATCGCCACCCGCTCGCGCAGCAGGGCCTGGAGGATCTTCTGGAGGTCGCTCGGCTTGACCAGCGACGGGACGATCTCCTCGACGAGCTTCGGGGTCTTCTGCTTGAGCTGGGTGAGGAGGTTGGCGACCTCCTCGCGGGTGAGCAGCTCGTCGGCGTGGCTGCGGACGACCTCGGACAGGTGGGTCGCGAGGACGCTGGTGGCGTCGACCACGGTCCAGTTCGCGTTCTCCGCCCGCTCGCGCAGGCCGCGGGCGATCCAGATGGCGTCGAGGCCGAAGGCCGGCTCCTTGGTCGCGATGCCGTCCAGCCGGCCGTGGGCGAGGCCAGAATCCATCGCCATGAGCAGCTCGGGGTACACCTTGCCGCTGGCGATGACCGCGCCGCGGATCTTCACCCGGTACTCGTTCGCGTCCAGCTGCATGTTGTCGCGGATGCGCACCGAGGGCATGACCAGGCCGAGCTCGACCGCGAGGTGGCGGCGGATGCCCGCGATGCGCTCGAGCAGGTCGCCGCCGCGCGCGGCATCGACCAGCCCCACCACCGCGTAGCCGATCTCGAGCTCGAGGGTGTCGACCGTGAGGAGCTCCTCGACCTTGGGCGGCTCGACCGGCTTGCGCGCGGCCTCGGCGCGGGCGCGGACCTCGGCGGACGCACCCTCCTTCTTCGCCTTCCACTGGATCGCGTAGGCGGTGCCGCCGAGCATCAGGCCGGCGCCCATGAGCGGCACGGTCGGCAGCGGCGTGAACGACAGGAGGATCAGGAATCCGCCGATCAGGTACAGCGCCATCGGCTGCGAGGCGAGCTGGTTGGGGATCTCCTCGCCGACCGTCTTGCCGCCGCCGGCGCGGGCCACGATGAGACCGGAGGCGATCGCGACCAGGAAGGCCGGCAGCTGCGAGACCAGGCCGTCGCCGATCGTCAGCAGCATGAAGGTCTTCATCGCGTCGGCCGCGTCCCAGCCGAGCTGGAACTTGGCGATGGCGAAGCCGCCGACGATGTTGATGAGCGTGATGATGATGCCGGCGATCGCGTCGCCGCGGACGAACTTCGACGCACCGTCCATCGCGCCGTAGAAGTCGGCCTCGCGCGAGATCTCGTCGCGGCGGTCGCGCGCGGTCTTCTCGTCGATCGTGCCGGCGGAGAGGTCGGCGTCGATCGCCATCTGCTTGCCCGGCATCGCGTCGAGGGTGAACCGCGCGGCGACCTCGGACATGCGGGTGGCGCCCTTGGTGATCACCACGAACTGCACGATCACCAGGATGATGAAGATGATCGCGCCGACCACCGCGTTCGAGCCGGCGACGAAGTTGGCGAACGCCTCGATCACGTGGCCGGCGGCGGCGGTCGCGGTCGCGGGGTCCTTCGACTCGATCGAGAGGATGAGTCGCGTCGAGGCGACGTTGAGCACGAGGCGGAAGAGCGTGGTGCCCAGCAGCAGCGCGGGGAACACGCTGAAGTCGAGCGGCTTCCGCATGTAGATCGTGGTCATGAGCACGATCGCGCCGATCGCGATGTTGAGGCAGAGCAGCAGGTCGAGCACCGCCGACGGCAGCGGCACGACGAGCACGCCGACCAGCGCGAGGAACGACACGGGCACGATCAGGTGCCGGTGCTTCGCGACCGTGTGGAAGATCGCGGGGATGCCGTCGTTGTCTGCGGTGGGTGCTGCCATGTGGATGCTCGCGTTCTCTCAGGTCGCCGGCGGCGCGCCGCGGGTGGTCGCGGCGCGCGCCGGTCGGGCGACGGGCGTGCGCGCTAGGCGACGGCCTTGCCCTTCAGTCGGTAGACGTACGCCAGGATCTCGGCGACGGCCTTGTAGTGGTCGGCCGGGATCTCCTGCCCGACCTTCGCATGTGCGTACAGCGCCCGCGCGAGCGGCTTGCGCTCGACGATCGGGATGCCGTGCTTGTTCGCGATCTGCCGGATGCGGAACGCGACCTGATCGGCGCCCATCGCGACGATGCGCGGCGCGTTCATGGTGTCGGCGTCGTACTGGATCGCCACCGAGATGTGCTCGGGGTTGGTCACGATCACATCGGCCTTGGGCACCGCGGTCTGGAGGCGCTGCATCGCGATCTGGCGCGCGATCTGCATGCGGCGCTGCTTGACCTTGGGGTCGCCCTCGCTCTCCTTCCACTCGTCCTTCACCTGCTGCTTGGTCATGCGCAGGTCGCGCTCGTGCTTGAAGCGCTGGACGCCGTAGTCGGCGAGTCCGAGCACGAGGAGCACCGCGCCGGCCTGCAGCGCGAGGTCGAGCCCGATCGAGCCGATCTTGTGGAAGCCCGCCACCACGCCGAGCGCCGGCAGCGACGCGATCTCCGGCAGCAGCGAGACGCCGAGCGACCAGGCGATCCAGCCGACCGCCGCGAACTTGATGAGGTCCATCGCGGTCTTGATCGCGCCCTGCGCCCCGAAGATGCGGCCGAAGCCCTTGATCGGGTCGAGCCGCTCGAACTTGGGGGTGAGCGCCTTGCCGGTCACGAGGAAGCCGACCTGCCAGAGGTGCCCGAGCACCGCCACCGCCGTCGCGCCGAGCACGATCGGCGCGCTCGCGATCACGGCCTCGGTCACGGTCGGTGTGATGACCGCCGCGACATCGTCGGCGTGGAGCGCCTGCATGTTGTCGCCGCCGAGCGTCTTCTCGAGGATCGAGGCGAGCGAGCCGAGCAGCGGCTTGAGGCCCGAGGAGAGCACCAGCACCCCGCCCAGCAGCAGGATCGCGCTCGACGCGTCCTGCGAGCGGGCGATGTTGCCCTCCTCGCGCGCCTCGCGCCGGCGCTTGGGGGTCGCGTCCTCCGTGCGTTCGCCGAGATCGTCCGCCATCGCGCCTCCTCAGCCCGCGCTCGGGTTCGCCGCACCGCTCGCCACGAGGAGTTCCTCGAGCGCGCCGGCGGTTCCATCGACGAGCGCCTCGTCGATCGCCGCGAGCGACGCGACGATGACGGCCAGGCCGAGGATGATGCGGACGGGGAAGCCGATCGAGAGCACGTTGAGCTGGGGCACCGTCTTGGAGAGGTAGCCCATCACGACGGTCTCGAGGCAGACGATGGCGAGCAGCGGCGCCGCGACGCGCAGGCCGAGCTCGAAGGCGGCGGTGAGCGCGCCGGTGAAGACCGCGACCGGCGACACGTCGGTGCCGGGCATGAACATCGCGGGCACCGCGCCCGCCGGCAGCGTGGCGAAGCTCGCGACCACGCAGGAGAACATCGACTCGATGCCGCCGAGCGCGATGAAGGTCGCGAGCGCGAGGAAGTACAGGATCTGCTCGAGCGCATCGGACTCGTCGCCGATCGCGGGGTTGTAGAAGCGCGCGAAGCCGAGGCCGATCTGCTGGCCCATCGCGAGGCCGCCGAACTGCGCGGCGAGCAGGGGCATCGACGCCATGAACCCGATGAACGCGCCGATCGCGAGCTCGAGCGCGACCAGCGGCGCCGCCGCGGCCATCGGGATGCCGGAGGGCAGGTCGGCCCCCGCCGCCACCGACGGATAGACCGCGAGACCGAGCGAGACCACCAGCAGCGCCTTGATCCGCATCGGGATCGCCGGCGACGAGAGCACCGGACCCTGGAGCGCGAGACCCGCCACCCGTGCGACCACCATGGCGGCGGGCACGAGATGCTGCGAGAGGGTCTCGACGGCGTTCATCGTTGGCTCAGGCTCCGGTGGCGGGCGACCAGGAGAACATCTCCACCGAGAACTCCATGATCCTCATGGTGATCCACGAGAGGAGCAGCACGGTCGTCGCGACCATCGCGACGATCTTGGGGACGAACACCAGGGTCTGCTCCTGGATCTGGGTGACCGCCTGCACGATGCTCACCACGAGGCCGACCACCAGGCCGACGGCCAGGATCGGCGCCGACACGGTCAGCATCAGCAGGAACGCCTCGCGCACGACATCCAGCGCCTCGCCATCCATCACGGACCTCCGAGCGGCGCCATCACGCCGGTGAGCAGACCGCCCGCGACGAGCGTCCAGCCGTCGACGAGCACGAAGAGCAGGAGCTTGAACGGCAGCGACACCAGCACCGGCGGGAGCATCATCATGCCCATCGAGACCAGCAGGCTGGAGATCACCATGTCGATCACGAGGAACGGCAGGTAGATGCGGAATCCGATCATGAACGAGGTCTTGAGCTCGCTGATCACGAAGCTCGGGACCAGCGTGAGCATGTCGACGTCCTTCTCCCACGAGAGCCGCTCGGGCTCGCTGGTGTCGACGCCGCGGTGCTCGAGGATCATCAGCACGGTCGGGGTGTTCCCGGTCGCCTCGATCTGCGCGATCATGAACTCGCGCAGCGGCTTCTTGGCGCCATCCCAGGCGACGAGCTGGTCCTTCTGCTCGCCGCGCGCGTACGGGCCGAGGCCCTCGTTCCACATGCGCTCGAAGGTCCCGCCCATCGCGACCGCGGTGAGCATGACCGAGAGGCCGACGATCACCTGCGACGGCGGCAGCGTCTGCGTGCCGAGCGCCTGGCGGAGCAGGCCGAGCACGATCACCATCCGGGTGAAGCTGGTGCAGAGGATCAGGATCGCGGGCGCGACCGTGAGGATCGTCAGCAGGATGATGATGTTGAGCGCCGAGCTCAGGCCGCCCTCGAAGCCGGGGACGTTGCGCGAGGCATCCTCGAGCACGCCGATCGGGTTGAGGGTGTCGAGCGACTGCGCCGCGTTGGCGGAGGCGTCGACGGCCTGTGCGAGGAGCGCGGTCATCATCGCGCGCCCCCGTGGCGGCGGCCGCGGGTGAGGTCGACGGTCTCGATCTCGGCGTCGCGCATGAGTTCGGGGAGCGCGTCGCGCGGGTCGAGGCGGCGGCCGCGGGCGGCGGCGGCGGCGGCCGGCTTCGCGGCGGTGGCACCGCGTTCCGCGGCGCCCGCACCCAAGCGCTCGGCCCGGCCTTCATCGGCGTCGATCGACTTGCCGGACTGCCGCAGCAGCGCATCGAACGAGAACGGCGACGACGCGCGCGCGCCCGCCTCGCAGCGACCGATGAGGTCCGCGACCTCGGCCTCGCCGGAGAACTCGCTGAGCGTCTTCATGCCCTGCGCGCCCTGGTGGGTGACGATCACGCGGCGTCCGACCTTGAGGAGCACGATGTGCTGCCCGCGCGCGACCGGGTAGCGGGCGAGGACCTCGACCACGCCCTGCGGCCGGCCCGCACCCACGAGCTTGCCGCCGAAACGCTTGACGGCGCTGCGGGCGAGCACGATCGCGAGGAGCGTCGCGCCGAGCGCGGCACCGGTCGGGAGCAGTTCCTTGGCGAAGGACGACGATCCGCCGGCGGCGAGCGACTTCAGGTCCGCGGCCGACGCGTCGGCGGAGGCATCGGCGGCGGGATTCGCTGCCGCGGCACTCCCGGCGCCCAGCCCGATCGCGGCCGAGTGCGCGGGCGCCGATCCGTTGCGGAACAGCGGTCGGTCCTGGACCGGCATCGCCGCCGCCGCGCCGCCCGCGAGCGCGAGCGTGGCGCCGAACAGGACGGCGCAGGTCACGGAAACCGTCGCGGCACGCATGCCGCGGGAGACATTCAGGGAAAGGGTGTCGCGCTGGTTCCGCATGAGCCATCCTGGCCATCAAGCCCGGCTCCGCCGGGCGTCCCACCAAACATCCCACCAGTCATCACACGCAGGAATCAGCCTTCGAGCGGCTCGATGATCTCGCTCACGCGCACGCAGAAGTTCTCGTTGAGCACGAGCACCTCGCCGCGCGCGATGCGGCGGCCGTTCACGTAGATGTCGACGGGATCACCGGCGGCCTTGTCGAGCTCCACCACCGAGTCGGGGTTGAGCCGGAGCACGTCCTCGACCAGCATCTTGGTGCGGCCGAGCTCGATGCGGACCTGCAGCGACACATCGGACAGCATGCCGATCGCGCCCGCGGCGCCGCCGCTCGCGGAACCGCCGAAGTCGGGAAGCCCGACCGGAGAGGGTCCGCCGGCGGCCGTGGTGTTGGTGGTATCTGCCATGGTTCGGCTTTCCTCAGGCTCCGCCTGATGCCTGCTGACCGTCCGGGACGAAGGGCATCCTGCCCCGCGAGCATCTCGGACGCGACTTGATCGGTCGCGCAAGGCTTGCGCCTGTAGAGAATCATGGACGCACCTTCCGCCTTTCAGGCGCAGATCCTGCGCGCCGCCACCCCCCAAACGACCACCGCCCCGGTTCACGGGGCGGCGATCGAGAATCTTGTGGCTTGGTGCGGTCAGCGCTCGGCGCGGACCGGCGGAGTCGAGTTGACGACCGCCGAGGTGATCTTCGGGGGGTCGGCGTCCTTGGTGTCGCCGTCCTTCGGGTTCAGGCGCTCCATGAGCGCAGCCTCGATGCGGCGGCGGAGGGCTTCGTACAGCGGGTCGGACAGGTCGTTCGAGTCGGCCTTGCGCCAGAGGCCCGCGATCTCGGCCTTGAGGGCGTTCTTGCTGTCCTCGATCTTCTTCGTCATGGCGTCGCGGTGCTTCGCCTTGGTGGTGACGACGACATCGACCTTGAAGGCGTAGTTGATGCCCGTGTGGTTGTTGTAGAGAGCGCCGCTGTAGACGGGCACCTCGCAGGAGTCCTCGCCGGGGTCGGCTGGCTTCTCCGCCTCCTCGGCGTGGGTCGCCTGGGCGTCCTTGGGGCCTCCCATCGAGAAGACGGCGAACAGCACGCCACCCTCGATCGCGAGCAGCGCGACGGTGATGAGCGCGAACTTGAGCCCGCCCTTCTTCTTCGGTGCGCCCTCGGCGCCCTCGGCCTTGGCATCGGGCTTCGCTTCGGACTTCTTGTCTGACGCGTTCTTGTCTGACATGGGGACTTCCTCCGGACACACCGATCGCGCCCGCCGGATCGCCGGGAACGGATCGCCGGGACCACGACGGGTCACGCCTGAAGCCCATCGGACGGCGCATGCCCCGACTTGAGCGAGGCTGCGGCATCACCCCCAAACCGGGGTCAAACGCGGGTGTTCGCCCCTGTCGGCCCCCCGTTCGGCCCCCGCTCGGCCCCCGCCTTCAGGCCTCCGTCCGACGGACGTCAGCCCGCCGGCAGCAGCACCGGGAGCCGCTCGCCGGAGATGCCGAGGCGGACGATGGTCGCGCCGTGACCGCCTCCCGCCGCGTCGCCGTCGACCTGCATGCGGACCGGACGGTCGGCATGGATCTCGATCGACCGCCCCCGTCGCTGGCGGATGTGCGGGTGGCGCAGGTGCATGCCCGTGCGTAGCCAGGGCACCCAGGAGGCGATCGCCAGCGGCGTCGGCGCCGGCAGGAAGACGGCGTCGAGCAGACCGTCGTCGGGCACCGCCTCGGCGGCGGGGTTCAGCCGCACGCCGTAGTCGGGCAGGTTGCCGACCACGACCATGCCTTCGCCGAGCCGCTCGGTCTCGCCGTCGACGGTCCACGCGAGGTCGCGGGCGCGCCAGGCCCCGATGGTGCGCAGGATGGGCGCCGCGTACGACAGGTGGCTGATGGCGCCGGTGCGCGTGCTCGCGAGGGCGTGCACCACATCGGCGTCGAACCCGAACGAGGCCATGATCACGAAGGGCTCGCCGTCGGCCTCGCCGAGATCGATGCGGCGCGTGCGCTGCGCCCGGATCGCCTCGACCACCGCGGCGGCATCGCTGCGCATGCCGAAGGCCCGCGCGAAGAGGTTCTCCGTGCCGCACGGCGCGTGCCACAGCGGGACTCCCGCGCGCGCGCACTCGCCCGCGGCGAGTCGCACCGCGCCGTCGCCACCCGCAACCACGACCGCGTCGACCCGACGACCCGCGTCATCGGTCAGCGCGGGGCGCAGCCACTCCGACGGATCGCCACGCTGCGTCGGGATCATCGTGACGCGGCACCGCGCGCGCTCGAGGCCGTCCTTCATGGTGGCGGCCGTCGCCTGCGCACGGCCGGCACCGGAGATGGGGTTGTAGAGCACGGCGATCGTCACGGGGCGGCAGCGTAGCCTGCGCGTCGGCACGGGAGGGGCGCCGCGCGGGTGGAACCACGCCGCGCGGGTGGAAGCACGCCGCGCGGAGGGAACCACGCCGCGCGGGTGGAACCACGCCGCACGGGACGAGCCACGCCGCGCGGACCGAGAAATCCCTCCCCGTCCGCGTTACCATCGCCCCCCATGCTTCGTCGCGCTCTCCTCCCCCTGCTTGCCGTCCTGACCGTGCTCTGCATGGCCCAGACGGGCTGGTCGCAGGCCGAGCGCTACGAACTCGACGCCCTCGACCAGTGGAAGAAGGTGGCCGACATCGACCCGAGCAGCGAGGAGGCGCAGCTGCTCGCCGCGCGCCGGGCGCTCATCGACGGCGAACCCGCCCGCGCCGAACGCCTCTCGTCGGCGTTCCTCGAGCGGTATCCGCTCTCCCGCTACCGCGCCGACGCCCTGCTGGTCCGCGGCGACGCGAAGCGTGGCCAGGACGAGTACGAGGCGCTCTTCGACTACGAGGAGATCTGCCGCCGCTACCCGGGCAGCGCGGTGTTCATCCCCGCGCTCGAGCGCGAGTACGAGATCGCGGTCACCTACGCCGACGGCCTGCGCCGGCGCTTCTTCGGCACCTTCCGCTGGGTCGACGCCAGCGAGGACGCCGAGGAGCTCCTCATCCGCGTCCAGGAGCGGCTCCCCGGCAGCGAGCTGGGCGAGAAGGCCTGCATGTCGCTCGCCGACTACTACTTCGACAAGCGCGAGATGATGATGGCCGCCGAGGCCTACCGCATCTTCATCGAGAACTACCCGCGCAGCGGCCGCGTGAGCAAGGCGCGGCTGCGCCTGATCTACGCCTATCTCGCGGGCTTCCGCGGGCCGGAGTACGACGCCAGCGGCCTGCTCGAGGCGCGCGCGAAGCTGCGCTCGCTGCAGTCGCTGCAGCCCGGCCTCGCGCAGCAGGTCGGCGCCGAGAGCATCCTCGTGCGCATCGAGGAGTCGGAGGCGGCGAAGTTCCTCTCCACCGCGGCGTGGTACCTGGAGGTCAACGACCCGATCTCGGCGGAGCTCTTCATCCGCCGGCTGGTGCAGCGCCACCCCGCGTCGATCGCGACCCTCGAGGCGCTCCGCATCGTGCCCGCGGTCGTCGCGAAGCTGCCGAAGTCGATCCTCGACGATGCGCCGGACTACCGCGCGCTCCGCAAGGAACTGCTCGGACTCGAGTGGGACGAGCAGCCCGACGCGACGCTCGCCGCGCCGACCGGCGCCGGAAACGACTCGGGCGAGTCCTTCGGCAAGGCGGTCGGCGAGGCCGCCGAGCGCGCCGCGGAGCGTTCCAAGTGACGCGCGCCTCCCTCATGAACCCTGCCAACGCGGGCGCGCGCGGCCTCCTCGCCGTGCTCGCCACCCTCGTCGCCGCCGCCGCGCTGCCACCCGGCTGCGCCGCGAATCCGCGCGAGGGCTACGCGGCGGCCAGCCCGTTCCCGACCAAGTACAAGAGCGTCGCGCTGCCGGTCTTCCGCAACGACAGCCCGATGCGCGGGTTCGAGCGCGACCTTGCCGACGCGCTGGTCAAGTCGGTCGAGCAGTCGACGCCGTACAAGGTCCGCTCGGAGGCGTCGGCCGACACCGCGCTGCGCGGCGTGATCACCTCGATCGACCTCGTCCAGCTCTCGAAGGATCCGACCACCGGTCTCGCCAACGAGATGATGGTGCGCATGCGGGTCGACTTCGAATGGGTCGATCTTCGCACCGGTGAGCGAATCGTCGGCCGCGAAGGCGTCGAATCCTCGGCGCTCTTCGTCCCGTCGTACCCCGCCCGAGAGCCGCTCGAGCTGGGTCGGTTCGCGGCCGTCGAGCAGCTGTCCCGCGAGCTCGTCGCCGCGATGCAGTCCCGCTGGTGAGCCGAGCCGTCCCCGCCGGGTGCCCCGCACCGCCGTCGGGGAATCGGACGCGGAACCTCGTGGGCTGTCGAGGTGGGCTGGCGAAATGGGCTGGCGAACCAACGGGCGACGCGCCTACCGTGGGAACATCCTCTGCCGACGCCACGGACCGCGCGGGGAGTCTCGTCCGCAACCTCCCGATCACGCCTGAATCCGCCGAATGCCGAAAAGAAGCCGCGCTTGACCGAATCGGACCTGAGTTCCGCCCGATCTCGGTGACAAGCCTCCCCAGTCCAAGCAGGTACGCATGAAGAAGACCCTCTCGCGCCTCCTCCCCACCCGTCGCACCGGCAGCGCCACGCCGTCCGCGGAGCCCATGCTCATGGCCGGTCAGGACGGCGGTGGAAGCGGCGGAGGCGGAGGATCCGGTGGCGCTCCCGGCGGCGGCCCCCCGGTGCCCCCGCAGCAGCAGCGCGGCGGTCAGCAGGTCTTCACCTGGATCATGATCATGGGCATGATCGGCCTGGTGATCCTGGCCCTGCAGACCTTCAGCCGTCCGAGCGAGGTCTACTGGCCGCAGTTCCGCGAGCTGGTCGAGCAGAAGAAGGTCTACGACGGCACCGACCCGGCCAATCCGGGCAGCGGTCCGATCGTCGTCGACGGCAGCCGCATCACGGCGTGGGTCAAGAAGGGCGTCCCGGGCTTCACCGTCGATCCCCAGACCGGTGCCGAGCAGGCGCCGAAGCAGATCTCGGTGTCGATCGACCGCGACAAGTCGTACTGGTCTGACTTCCTGGTCAAGGAAGGCAAGCAGTTCAAGGTCGTCGAGACCTCGATCTGGCCGGCGGTGCTGGTCAACCTGCTGCCCGTGCTCCTGATCATCGGCATCATCTGGTTCATCGCGCGTCAGATGCGCGGCGCGGGCGGCGGGCCGGGCGGCATGCTCGGCAGCTTCGGCAAGAGCC
>JBMOGJ010000070.1:0-16106 GCA_049318425.1 Phycisphaerales bacterium
CCGCCGCATGATCCGCGCGGCGACTTCCTCGTGCTGCTCCAGACGCAGGAGTCGACCCTCACCGACCTGAAGCAGCTGGCCGCGCGCCTGCGGGCGACCGGCGCCGCGCTCGAGGCGCGCACGCGCGAGATGGAGCGCGAGATGGCGCTGCGCGCGAACCTCGAGGCGCAGCTGCGGCAGAGCCAGAAGATGGAGGCGATCGGCCGGCTCGCCGGCGGCATCGCGCACGACTTCAACAACATCCTGATGGCGGTGCAGGGCTATGTCGCGCTCTCGCTGTCGCGCATCACGCCGAACGATCCGGTGCGCGCGTGGGTCGAGGAGATCCGCAAGGCGGCCGACCGCGCCGCGAACCTCACGCGGCAGCTGCTCGCGTTCAGCCGGCAGCAGGTGCTGCGGCCGCAGGCGCTCGACCTCGCGCACGAGCTGCGGGAGTTCGAGAAGCTGCTGAGCCCGCTGATCGGCGAGCGCATCCGCCTCACCGTCGCGGCGGAGCCGGGGCTCGGGCACGCGTGGGCCGACGCGTCGGCGATCCACCAGATCGTGATGAACCTCGCGCTGAACGCGCGCGACGCGATGCCCGACGGCGGCGAGCTCGAGATCCGCTCGCGCATCCATCACGAATTGCCGGGCGGGACGGTGCGCGGCGGCGGATTCATCGAGCTCACCGTGCGCGACACCGGCATCGGCATGGACGAGGCGACGCGGTCGCGCGCCTTCGAGCCGTTCTTCACCACCAAGGAGCCGGGCAAGGGCAGCGGGCTCGGGCTCGCGCAGGTCTACGGCCTGGTCGAGCAGTGCGGCGGCACCATCGAGGTCGAGTCGGAGCCGGGCCGTGGATCGATGTTCCGCGTGCTGCTGCCGCGCATCGAGGCGACCGAGCCCGCGCCGGCGCACGCGGCGGCGCCCGCCGAGGGGGGCCGCGGCGAGCGCGTGCTGCTCGTCGAGGACGAGCCGCTCGTGCGCAAGCTGCTCGAGCAGCTGCTGTCGCGGGCGGGCTACCAGGTCAGCTCGTCGAGCGATCCCATCGAGGCGCTCGCGCTCGCCGAGCGGGAGCGCGCGTTCGACGTGCTGGTGTCGGATGTCGTGATGGCGGGCATGACGGGACCGGAGCTCGCGGCGCGCATCGAAACGTCGTGCGGTGCGGTGCCGACGATCTTCATGTCGGGGCACACCGAGGACGAGCTCATCCGGTCGGGTGCGCTCCGGCCGCACCAGCGCTACATGCCGAAGCCGTTCTCGCCGGCCGAGCTGCTGGCGAAGGTGCGCGAGCTCGTCGACGAGCGTGGCGGAAGCCATCGCGTGACCGTGTGAATCTTCCGGTCGGCGAAACTGCGCGACAAAAGTGTCGCTGAATCGGGGAGGGCGCGATTTCGCGGGTATGTTCGCGTCCGCTCGAAAGGGGGCGCAACATGGGATCGTGGGCGAAGAGATGGCGGATGCCGCGCGTGGCTGCGTGGGTGCTTGCGTGCGGGTGCGTTGGCGCAGGCGAGAGTGTCGGTGTGGGTGGAGGCGTGGCCGCGGCCGCAGGCGTCACCGTGCTCGCGGATGGCGCGCCGGGCCTGAAGCCCGAGGCGGAGCGGCTGGTCGAGCTGCTCGCGGATGAGGCGGTCGCGGCGATGCGGGTGTCGGCGTGGCATGAGGGCGAGTTGCTCTCGCCCGTGCTCGGCTGCGCGCTCGAGGTCGAGCCTGCGTTGGCGCTCGCGATGCTGGTCGAGCCGGTGCGACCGCGCGGCGCGG
This sequence comes from Phycisphaerales bacterium, assembly GCA_049318425.1. Taxonomy (GTDB): domain Bacteria; phylum Planctomycetota; class Phycisphaerae; order Phycisphaerales; family SM1A02; genus QWPT01. Next base: position 1,741 of record JBMOGJ010000070.1, read on the forward strand.
CGGTGTGGTCCGCGATGCGGCTCGGTCGGCGCACGCCGGAGGGCGCGCGCGCGTCGGCGGCGATCGACGCGGCCGACGAGGACCTCGACCGTGCCTGCACGCTGCTCGTGCGCGAGGCGGTGATGACGCGGCTTCGCGCGCCAGTCCCGGGCCCGGGAGCGAACCTCGGGGGATTCGCGTTCCCCGCGGCGCTCGTGCGTGACGCGATGGAGGCGCTGCCGGCGCCGCCCACCAATCCGGCGGCGGACCCGGTGGTCCTGCGGATGGTCGATCGCCTGGAGCGCGCGCGGCGGCTGTCGCGGCCGAATGCGTCGGAGGCCGAGCGGGTGGGCGCCGAGCTCGCGCGCCTGCAGGTGAGGGCCGAGGAGTGGCGCGCGCGGTTCGAGGCGCTCGCCGAGACGATCGCCGCGTGGGCGGGCGATGCCGAGGGACGGGCGGTCGTCGCGGTGCTGCGCGCGGAGCGGCTGGCGATGGCGGGCTGGGCGCCGCCGCGCAGCCGGGCGCGCGATCCGGTGGTCGCCAAGGTGCAGCTGGCGATGCTGGAGCGGCCGCCGTGCGCGGTGCTCGCCGAGGTGCTGCTCGGCGTGCGGGCGCGCAGGGCGGAGCGCGTCGATTCGTTCTGCGTCTCGCCCGAGGGCGCGCTGCTGGTCGGGCGCGGCGTCTCGGAGCTCACGCAGGAGACCATCGACCGCTGGCGGACGGCCTGCGGGCTCAAGCGCACGAGCCGTGGCTGGGAGGGGCTGCCGGAGCGGCGGAAGGTGCGGCCGCCGCGGATCCGCGACTCGCCGTTCGGGTCGGGGTCGCGGGCGGGACCGCGGGCGGACACGGGGGGCGGCGACGTGGCCGTCCTCTGCGGCGGCGGACTTGGGCTACGCTCCGCGCGTGCCCATGGATTTCACGCGCTACCAGCGCCAGATGCAGTTGCCGCGCTTCGGCCCCGAGGGGCAGGAGCGGTTGGCGGCCGCGCGCGTGCTGGTCGTCGGGTGCGGTGCGCTCGGCACCGTGGTGTGCGAGCAGCTGGCGCGCGGGGGCGTGGGGACGATCACGATCATCGACCGCGACCTGGTCGAGCACGCGAACCTGCAGCGGCAGACGCTGTTCACCGAGCAGGATGCCCGTCGGGCGGTGCCGAAGGCGGAGGCCGCCAAGGCGCGGCTCGCGGCGGTGAACGCGACCACCACGGTGCGTGCCTTCGTGGACGACCTCCATGCCGGCAACGCGCGACGGGCGACGGCGGAGTGCGACCTGATCGTCGACGGTCTCGACAACTTCGAGACGCGCGCGATCCTCAACGACTGTGCGGTCGAGCGCGGCGTGCCGTACATCTACGGCGGCGCGATCGGGATGACGGGCATGGCCGCCGCGATCCTCCCGTTGCGAGCGGCGCGTGGGGGTGAGGCACCGGAGGCCGGTCTCCCGGCGCGCGCCGCCGCGACACCGATCGTCGCGTGGAGCGCGGCGCGTGCGACGCCGTGCCTGCGCTGCCTGATGCCTGAGCTCCCGAAGCCCGGTGAGGTGGCCACCTGCGACACCGCGGGCGTGCTCGCGGCGACCGCGGGCATCGTGGGCTCGATCGAGGCGGCGCTGGTGCTCCGGCTCATCGCCGAGGGTGCGGAACATGTTCCCGCGGAGATGGTGCGCTTCGACCTCGGCACGCTGCGGTTCGGGTCGGCGTCGCTCGAGGGCGCGCGTGATCCGTCGTGCCCGTGCTGCGTCGGCCGGAGGTTCGAGTATCTCGACGGCGCGGGGAGCGGGGCATCCGCGGGCGTGCGCGTCCTGTGTGGGCGCAACGCCGTGGAGGTGCGGTTGGGCGGCGCGGAGCGCGGTGCGCTCGACGGGGCGGAGTTCGCGCGGCTGGTGGCGCGGCTCGGCGCGGCGGGCGAGGTCGCGAGCGATGTCCATGGGGCCACGCGGGTGGCGCGCGTGATGCTCGCGGACGGTGGCGCGATCAGCGTGGTCGCGGGCGCCGAGGCGACGCGCGCGATCGTCGACGGAACGCGTGATCCGGAGCAGGCGCGCTCGCTGGTGGCGCGCTGGATCGGCGTCTGAGAATCGAACCGCGGGGAGCGGTCCGCGCGGGGATCGCCGGCGATGTGCGACGCGTGGGTGTGGGCGTCGTTGCGGGCGCGGGTTCCGGCGTCGGCGTCGTACCGTCGCGGCCGTGGCAATCGCGTCCAAACCGAGCGCGTCCGCTTGGCGGGCGTGGAGGCAAAGCTACACTTGGTCTGGCGGGTGTTCGCCCGTCTCGATTCGCGGGCATTCGCCCGTGCGGGCGGGGTGGACCTCCGCGCCGCAGCCAGGGCGGGCAACCACCCGCGGGGAGCGCACCGAAGATGGCCGTGACCTTCGCAGACCTCGTTGGACGCATCGCCGAGATCGGCTGTGACTTCCGCGCCTCGCGCGAGCACAACGAGGTCGTCGTCGCGGTGCCGACCCAGAACTACGTCGATCCGCACGACGGCGAGCGGAGCATGCTCCTGCATGTGATGCTCCAGGAAGAGGGCAAGATGCTGCGCATCTGCGTGCCCGAGGTCTACGCCGTCGCGGAGTTCGCCCACCGCGGGACGCTCTGCGAGGCGATGCTGGCTGCGAACTGGCGCGTGCGGGTCGCGAGCTACGTGCTCGACGAGTCGGACGGCGAGGTGCGCGTGGTGTGCGATGTCCCGCTCGAGGACGGCACCGTCACGAGCGCGCAGCTCTCGCGGATGCTGACGCTGGTGGCCTGGACCGTCGACCAGTTCGACCCGGTGCTGCGGCGGGCGGGCAACGAGGGCAAGGTCGACTTCGTCGAGCTCGATGCGAGCATCCTCAAGAAGCAGGCGCCGGATGCGCGGCGGCGGAAGTCCCGCTCGAGACGCGAGCGCCGCGAGCTGGCCGACCTGATCAAGGCGGCCGGCGGCGTGGAGGGGCTCCGGAAGCTGCTCGAGGAGCACGGGCTCTAGGTATCGGAGTGCTCGGTGGCGGGACGCTCAGCTCCAGAGCGCTCGGCATCGTGACGCGCTGCGCATCCGCGCGCGTTCGACGGCCGCGGCGCGCACGGCGCCGTTTCCACCGCCCCTGGTCACTGCTTGCCGCTGATCAGCTCGAGCCGGGCGCGGGTCTCGTCGTGGAGTCGCGTGCGCTCGTCGCCGAACGACTTGGCGAGGAGCTGGCGCGCGTCGTACGCGCCGCGGTCCCAGAGCGGGGTGGCGGCGAGCGTCTTGAGCGCGGCGTCCTCGTAGCGGAGCAGGATCTCGGCGTCGGCGATCGCGAGCTTCGCGCGCTCGGCGAACCAGGCGTCGCGCGCGGACGGGTCGCTGGGGAAGTTCTCCGCGCCGAGCGGACGCTCGGGCTTCGGCGTGTCGAAGTAGAGGTCCTCGATGCGCGCGATGTGGATGCGGGCGACATCCTCGGGCGGCAGCGGACCCTTGAGCGCGTCGACCGCGGCGAGGCTCGCGCGCGCGGCCTCGCGGGAGGCGGCGACGAGGTCCTTGCCCTTCGTGGGGAGCGCCGCGACGAGCTGCTCCTGGCTGCGGGCGCGCACCACCATCTCGAACTCGAAGCGGCGGCGCACGGGCGTCAGCGCCTGCGAGATCCGCGTGACCTCGAGGTCGAAGCGCTGCACCGCGTCGGGCGGGATCGTCGACTCGGTGACCAGGATCCAGGCCATCGGATCGATCCAGCGCATCGGCACCGACATCGAGAGGTGGCCCGCGACGCCGATGGACGCGATGCTCCGGAGCCGCGCCCGGCGGAGCGCCTCGAGCGCCGGCTTCGAGGGCTCGCCGACGATGGCGCCGAGCTCCGCGAGGAACGATGCGTCGAGCCGGTCGACGACCGCGAGCGCCGACGCGTACTTGTTGCGGATCTCGTCGGGCGACGGCGGCCGGTCGGTCGGGATCGTCGACAGGATGCCGCGCACCTCGCCGAACTCGTTGCGGTTGGGGAGCGCGAAGTCGCCGACATACGCCTCCCAGACCGGCTTGATGCGCGCCTCGAGCGCGGCGCGCGCGGCGTCGTCGGCGATCTGCTTGGTGAGGTACTCGTAGACCCGCGCGAGCGGGATCGGACGCGGGAGCACCTGGAGCTGGACCGGCGTCTCGCGCTGTGGAGCCTTCGCGCCGTTGCTCCCGCCCGTGTCGGCCTGGCCCGTGTCGGCCTGCCCCGTGTCGGCCTTCCCCGGAGCGTCATCGCCTGCACTCGCGCCGGCTGGCCGCGCGGGCGCGGTTTGCGGAGCGGTGGCGAGCAGGATCGCGAGGAGAAGCGTGGATGCAGGCGTCATCGGGGGGTCCGTTCTCGGGTGAGTCGCGCGGTGGCGGTGGCGGTGCCGCGGGGCGCGGGTCAGCCGACCGAGCCGAGGCCCATCACGCGGCGCCAGGCCGAGACCTGGCCGAGGTGCATCGCGACGTGGCCCGAGAGCAGGAACGCGACCGCGCCGCCGACGGTGGGGAACATCTCCTTGAAGCGGCCGGCGGCGGGATTCTCCGCGCGCAGGGCGGACTCGCCCGCGCCGCGCATGGCGTCGATCGCGCGGCGCTGGCGCTCGAAGAAGGTCGCGACGAGCACATCCTTCTCGGGGTAGAGGCCGGGCTGGTCGAGGCAGGGGGCGCCGGCCTTGAAGAGGTCCGCCGAGAAGGGCAGCGGGGTCACGAGGTCCTCGCGGCCGAGCATGCTGCAGATCCGGTCGCCGTAGATCGCGAGGTGCCCGATGTTGAAGGCGGCGCTGTTCACGTCCTTCATCGGCATCTTGGCGAAGGTCTCGGCGGGCGCGGTCTTGACGAGCTGGTCGGCGTAGCCGAGGAGCAACTCTGCGGAGGGGACGACGAGCTGCGCGGCGAGGGTGGTGGCGGTGGGAGAGGCGGTGGTGTTCATCATGGTGGTCGGGCTGCGGGTGCGGCGCGGATGCGGGGGGCGCGGCACGCGTGAAGAGTGGCTTGGGATCGGCCGGGACGCGCGCGCGACCTCGGCACCGGCGCGGCGGGTCCGCGACGGGGCGTCGAGTGTAGGGGTTCCGCGCGCGGGGGTTCCCGCCATCGGCGGGGTGCCGGGCAAATCGGCGGGTTCGCGGGCGTGGCGGTGGGCGATGGGGAGGTGCGCGCGCGGCCGTCGCCGCGCGGTTTTCGCCGCGCGGGGCCGAATCGCACGGCCTTCGCCGCGCGGGTGCTACGCTGCGAGCCGATCGGCGCCGCAGGGCGGTGTCTCCAAGTCCAGCTTCCGGCAGGGCCAGCACGCATGCAACCTTCGATTCTTCACCGTGTCGCCGCGCTCGCCTTCGTGATCGTGGCAGTGGTCGTCGGGCTGGTCCGCGGCGCGGAGGCGCAGGGCTACCGCGACATCGTGGGTGGCCCGATGACCACCAAGCGCTTCGAGCGCCTGGCGCGCGTGTACGTGCTGCCGACGGACGCCGAGATGTCGGCGCTCGACCGGCTGCACGAGGCGTACCTCGAGCGCTTCCGCAACGAGATCGATCCCGAGGTGAAGCGCATCGCCGAGAGCGCCGACGACGGCATGCCGACCAGGGAGCAGTGGGAGCGCATGCTGCGCGACATCGAGCGGGTCGGTGACCGGATCGCCGAGGCCGACGCGGCGCTGTTCGCGGCGGCGGCCGAGGCGGTGGTCGAGTCCAAGCGCGCGGGCCTCGCACGCATGAAGGCGGCGCGCGAGCGGCAGCGGCTGCTCGGTGGCATGGCGAAGTTCGCGCCGATGGCGTTCGGTGTCGGCACCGCCTTCGTCGACGTCGCGGACCTGCTCGCGCGGCCTGGCTACTTCGCGCCGCTCACGCCCGAGGCGCGGGCGCAGCTGGACGCGCTGCTCGCCACCCAGGACGCGCGGTTGAACGCGCAGGCGCGCGGCTACAACACCGAGGCGCGGCAGGCGATGAGCGGCTACATCAGCCTCTCGATGCAGATGATGGAGGACGCGCAGGCCGAGACCGCGGGCGCGTCGACGCCCGCGGCCGCGGAGGGCGACGCACCCGCCACCGTCGATGCCGCGGCGCAGCAGGCCGCCGCCGACGGCGCCGCGGAGGAGGCGCTGGCGCAGAACGACGCCCGCATGCAGCGCATGCAGGACTCGATGGCGGAGCTGTCGAAGCCGCTTCGCAAGATCGTCCGCGCCAACCACGCCGACAACCGGGGCGCGACGGCGCAGCTCGAGGCGATCCTCGGGCGCCCGATCGCCGTCGAGCTGCGCGAGACGGTGGCGCTGCGCTCGCTCGGCATGTCGGCCTACGGCTACCAGCGCGGCGAGGACCTGCAGGCCGTCGCCAAGCGGATCAAGCGGGGCCGCGACGCGGATCCGGAACTGGTCGCCCGCGTCGACGAGGCGCTGCTCGCGTGGCGCGCCGGGCGCGCCGAGGCCCTCGAGGCGCATCTCGCGACGCTCGACCGCCTCGGCGCGGCAGGGCTCCGGCTCGACCGGGGGTACGGCGATGAGCCGGACCCCGAGACGGCCGAGGGACGCCTCGCGCTCGAGCACGCGGCCGCGATCTCGGGTTCGTACATCCGCATGCAGGCGCTCGACGAGACGCTGCGCGAGGCGCTGGTCGCAGCCCTCGGCGCGCGCGTCGACGAGTACTTCAGCCGCGAGCAGATGGAGGGCGGCGAGGGCGAGGGGGCCAAGGAGGTCTTCCTGCCCAAGCCCGAGGCGATGCCGACGCCCGACGCCGCCGCTCCGGAGGCGGCCGATCCCGAGGTCGCCGCCGACGGCGTGCCGATGCGGTTCAGCATCTCGGAGCTCGCGCCGGTCTCGCGCGCCCAGGTGACGCAGGCGCTCCGCCTCGCGGGCGTGGCGGCCGACGAGGCCGTGGTCGATGCGCTGCACGAGGCATGGCTCGCCGACCGCTGGGGGCCGCGGGTCGGACCGCTGGTCGCCGCGCACGCCGAGGCGTCGTCGAAGTGCTACGAGTTCGACGACGCGGGCAACCTGATCTACAACCGCGCCGAGATCGACAAGGTCGGTGCCGCGGCGCAGTCGGCCTACGCGGCCGCGACGGAGGCGGAGTCGGCGCTCGTCGACGACCTCGCGGGTGCGCTTGGCTTCGCGGCCGACTCGGCGGCGGCGCTGCTCATCCGCCTCGGCGAGGTCGACCGCGTGCCGTCCGGGGACATGGGCGGCTACGGCTTCCCGACGCCGCGCAGCCTGAACCTCACCCGCGCGCTCGCGCTCGCGAAGGCCACGCCCGACGAGGTGCGCGCGATCCTCGCCGCCGCGCCCGAGGAGTGGAAGGCCGCGGTCGCCGCGATCCGGCCGCTCGTCGCGCGCGGTCTCGCGCTCGAGCAGGAGACGCTCGTCACGCAGTCGCGCATGGACGCCGGCGAAGGCGTGCAGGCGTTCGAGGCGAGGCGCGCGGCGATGGAGGCGCGGACCCGCGAGATCGGCGAGCTCCGCGGGCGGCTCGTGAAGGCGTTCGACGCGTCGTGCGCCGCGGCGATCCCCGACGGCGAGCGACGCGCGGCGTTCGAGCGGGCGCGCTTGCGCGCGATGCATCCCGACCTGTTCCTGCCCGCCGACTCGGCCGAGCGCCAGCTCGACGGTGCGCTCGCGCTCGCGGGGATCGATGGGGGGATCGACGAGGACCTGCGCGCGCGCATCGAGGCGCTGCGCGCCGAGTACCTCGCGCTGTTCGACCAGATGACCAAGGGCATGGCGCAGGCGGGCTCCGAGGCGGTCATCGGCGAGGACGCCGACTGGTCGCTCTACCGCGCGAAGATGGAGGAGGTCGAGCGCTTCCGCTTCGATCGCCGCGAGCGCACGATGCGCGTGCTCGGCGAGCTGCGTCGGCTGCTCGGTGCGGAGCGCGTCGCGCGCGTGCCGGGGCTCGCCGAGGCGGTCGACGAGCCGGCGCGGGCCGTGACTCCGTGGGGCATGAACGGCGGCGACGAGGACTGAGGCCGCCACCGCCCATGTCGACCCCGCAGCGCCCCATCCTCACCTTCGACTGCGGCACGACCAGCGTGCGCGCGATCCTGTTCGGCGACGAGGGCGTGATCGCGGTGGCGCAGCAGGAGTTCGCGCAGCACTTCCCGGAGCCCGGCCGGGTCGAGCACGACGCGGCGGAGATCTGGCGTGCGTCGCTCGCGTGCGCGCGCGGGGTGCTCGCGTCGGCGGCGGTCGATGCGCCCGGCGTGGTCGATGCGCGCCGCGTGGTCGATGCGCCCGGCGTCGTCGATGCGCGCGGCGTGGCGGCGATCGCCATCACCAACCAGCGCGAGACCGCCGTGGTGTGGGACCGCGCGACCGGGGAGCCGATCGCGCCCGCCATCGTCTGGCAGGACCGCCGCACCGCGCCGCTCATGGCCACGATGCGCGCGGCGGGGCACGAGGAGCGCGTGCGCGCGCTCACCGGGCTGCGGCTCGACCCGTACTTCAGCGCCTCGAAGTTCGCGTGGATCCTCGACCATGTGCCGGGCGCACGCGCGCGCGCCGAGCGGGGCGAGCTCGCCGCGGGCACGATCGACGCGTGGATGCTGTGGAACCTCACCGGCGGCCGCGTGCATGCGACCGACGCCTCGAACGCGTCGCGCACGCTGCTGGCCGCGATCGGCGGTCACGCAGGCGATGCGGCGGGTTGCGCGTGGAGCGACGAGCTGTGCGCGCTGTTCCGCGTGCCGCGCGCGATGCTTCCCGCGATCGTCGACTCGGCGGGCGTGGTCGGCGCGAGCGCGCCGGGGCTGCTCGGCGCGGCGATTCCGATCGCGGGCATCGCGGGCGACCAGCAGGCGGCGCTGTTCGGCCAGCGCTGCGTCGCGCGGGGCATGGCGAAGTGCACCTTCGGCACCGGCTGCTTCCTGCTCGCGCATGCGGGCGACGAGGCGGTCGCGCCGCCCGAGGGGCTGCTCACCACGGTCGCGTGGCGGATCGCGGGGCGCACCGAGTACGCGGTCGAGGGATCGGTCTTCGTCGGCGGCAGCGCGGTGCAGTGGCTGCGCGATGGGCTCCGGTTCTTCGCGCGCGCCTCCGAGGTGAACGCGCTCGCGGCCAGCGTGCCCGACTCGGGCGGCGTGGTCGTGGTGCCCGCCTTCGCCGGACTCGGCGCGCCGTGGTGGGACGCCGAGGCGCGCGGCGCCGTGCTCGGACTCACGCGCGGCGCGACCAAGGCCCACCTCGCGCGCGCGACGCTCGAGGGCGTGGCGCACCAGGTCGCGGACCTCGTCGACGCGATCCGCGCGGGCGGCATCGCGATCACGGCGCTGCGCGTGGACGGCGGCGCCGCGGCGAGCGACCTCCTCATGCAGATGCAGGCCGATCTCGCGGGGCTGCCGGTCGAACGGCCGCACATGCTCGAGTCGACCGCGTTCGGCGCGGCGCTGCTCGCGCGCGTGGGACTTTCGCTCGCGGGGCGTGCGGATGCGGAGCCGTCGGACGCGGGCCCCCTCGACGCGGGCGCGTCGATCACTGAAGTCGCGCGCGTATCCCCGCTCGAACGGACCTTCACCCCGACCACCTCTGCCACCGCCGCCGCAGATCGCGCGGCCGCACGCGGACGCTGGCGCGCCGCCGTCACCGCCGTGCGCACCTTCGCCCATCCCGAACCGAACGCCTGAGCCCCGACCCATGACCCGCCCCTTCGACCGTTCCGCCCAGATCGCCGCGCTCGAGGCGCTCGACTTCGACATCCTCGTGATCGGCGGAGGCGCCACCGGACTCGGCGTCGCGGTCGACGCCGCGAGCCGCGGATTTACGACCGCGCTCGTCGAGGCCGCCGACTTCGCGAGCGCGACCAGCTCGCGCAGCACGAAGCTCGTGCACGGCGGCGTGCGCTACCTCGCCGAGATGCAGTTCTCGCTGGTGACCGAGGCGCTCGAGGAGCGCGCGCTGCTCTGCGCCAACGCGCCGCACCTCGCGCACGACCTCGCGTTCATCGTGCCGCGCTACCACTGGTGGGAGGGCCCGTTCTACGGCGCCGGGCTCAAGCTCTACGACGCGCTCGCGGGCAGCCGCAACCTCGGACCGAGCCGCGCGCTGTCGCGCGAGGACACGATCCGCGCGATCCCCGGCGTCCGCGAGGAGGGGCTCCTCGGCGGCATCGAGTACCACGACGCGCAGTTCGACGACGCCCGCATGGCGCTCGCGCTCGCGCGCACGGCGGCGGCGCGGGGCGCGTGCATCGCCAACCGCGTCCGCTGCACCGGGCTCGTGAAGGTCGACGGACAGGTGGTCGGCGCCGAGGTGCGCGACGGGGAGACCGGGCGCGCCTTCACCATCCACGCGTCGATCGTGGTCAACGCGACGGGCGTCTTCGCCGACGAGGTCCGCCGGCTCGACGACGGGGAGGCGAAGCCGTCGCTCGTGCCGTCGCGCGGCACCCACATCGTGCTGCCGCGCAGCTTCCTGCCCGGCGACCGCGCGATCATGGTGCCGCACACCGACGACGGGCGCGTGCTGTTCGTGATCCCGTGGCACGGGCGCACGCTCGTCGGCACCACCGACACCGAGGTCGAGCGCGCCGAGCTCGAGCCGCGCGCGTCGGGCGAGGACATCGACTTCATCCTCCGCAACGCCGGCCGCTACCTCGCGCGGGAGCCGCGGCGGGAGGACATCCTCTCGGTGTTCGCCGGGCTGCGGCCGCTCGCGAAGCCGTCCGGCGAGGCGGCGAGCAGCAAGAAGGTCTCGCGGGAGCACCAGATCGAGGTCTCGCCCTCGGGGCTCGTCACGGTGACCGGAGGCAAGTGGACCACCTACCGCCGCATGGCCGAGGAGACGGTCGACCTCGCGATGGAGACCGCCGGGCTCGAGGTGCGCGCGTGCGTGACCGAGCACCTGCGGCTCCACGGCTTCGTGCTGCGGTCGGGCGTCGAGGCCGGGCTGCCCGACACGCGGCGGATGTACGGCAGCGACCTGCCGGCGCTCGAGGCGATCGAGGCGCGCGATCGCCGCCTCGCGGAGCCGATCTCGCCGGCGCTGCCGCTCACGCGGTCCGAGGTGATCCTCGCCGTCGAGGCCGAGATGGCGCGCAGCGTCGACGACGTGCTCGCGCGCCGCTCGCGGTCGCTGCTGCTCGATGCGCGCGCCGCGGCGGCGATCGCCGACGAGGTGGCGTCGACGATGGCACCGCTGCTGCAGTGGTCGCCGGAGGCGGCGCGGGCGAGCGCGGAGGAGTTCCGCGCGATCGCGCGCGGGTACGTCGCGGCGCCGTCGGCGGGGGCGTGATGGCGTGGCCCCATGATGGCGTTGCTGCATGACGGCGTGGCTGCATGATGGCGGGGCTGCATGACGCCGCCGGCGCGTGAGGCCGCGGCGCGCGCCTGGCGATGCCGCGCCGCGTCGCCCACGCATGGCGTGCTACGCTTGGGGAATGCTGATCCGCACCGCCGTGACCGTCGCCGCTTCCTCCGCCTGCATCGCGATGGTCGCGGCGGGCCCGAGCGCCCTCGGCGCAACGCCTGCGCGTGTGGAGGCGACGGAGGGAGCCACGGCGCAAGGCGCGACTGAAACCACGCCCCAACCCACGCCGCCCGCCACCACCCAACCTCCCACACCCTGGCCGATCCAGCTCGGCTACCGCACCGCGGCCCTCGAGCGCAGCTGGCCCGTCGTCGACGAGGTCGTGCTCGTGCCCGACGGCCGCACCTATCTCGACGAGATCGCGAAGTGGACCGCGGAGTCCCGCTGGCCCGTCCTCATCGAGGACGACCTCTACGCGCCGCTCTTCGTGCGCGGCTTCGCGCCGAAGTCGGTCGTGCGCCGCGCATCGGTGGGCGCGATGCCCGCCGACCGCGCCGAGCGCGAGCGGCTGATCGTCGCGTCCGCGTCGGAGGCGATCTTCGACGGCTGCACCGACATCGTCGGCGCCTGCCTCAAGCGCCAGGTGCCGCCGTCGATGGTGATCCTCGGCGACGCGATGGATCCCGCGTGGACCGCCGCCGCCGCGCTCGCCGCCGGTCGCTGCGCCACCATCCACTTCTCGAGCGAGCCCTACGGGGTGCCGAGCGCGACCCTGAACGACGCGGGCTTCCGCCGCCTCGCCAACGAGCTCGAGGTCGCCGCCGAGCGCACCGGGCTCCCGTGGAAGGGACTCGGCGACGCGATCGACGCCTTCGCCGTCTGCCGCGACATCCCGTGGAAGGCCACGCCCGAGCTGCCGCCCGGATCGCGCATCGAGATCACCGCCGGGCCGTTCCCGACCAAGCCGGGCCAGCCGGTGTCGACGCTCGATGCGCTCGGCCGCCACGCCGACGGCGCGTGGTGGGCGATGGGCGCGGGCATCTTCGGCAGCGAGGCGCGCTGCGCGTACGTGGCGATGAGCGCGCTCTTCGCGCCGCGCGAGTCGGCCTGGCTCGTGCACACCTACGACGGCGGCGAGCCGTGGGCGAAGTACGACGTCGCGCCCGCCGCCGACGAGCTCGGCAAGCAGGGCTTCCTCACGCAGAGCTGGTCGCGCGACCGCGCCTCGCTCGAGGCGTGGCGGCCGCTCCTCATGGGCGGCTTCGGCTGCGACGCGCTGTGGGTCAACTCCCACGGCATGAGCACGCAGTTCGGCCTGCACGCCGGCGGCACGGCGAACGTGGGCGATGTCCCGCTGTTCGACCGGCCCGCGATGGTGCACTTCCTGCACTCGTTCTCGCTCGAGAACCCGAATGTCGACGACTCGGTCGGCGGACGCTTCATCGAGCACGGCGCGTACGCGTACTTCGGCTCGGTCTACGAACCGCTGCTGCCGGCGTTCGTGCCGCCGGGACTGATGGCCGCGCGCTGCGGCGCGCTGATCCCGTTCCTCGTCTCGGCGCGCACGATGGAGGGCGCGATGGCGCGTCCGTGGCGCACCGCGGCGTACGGCGACCCGCTCACGCTGCTCGCGACGCCTGCGAAGATCGGCATCCGCCGCATCGCGCGCGCGGGCGGCGAGTCCGACCCCGCCTCGTCGCTGCGCGCATCCGCCGCCGCGAACCTCGCGCGCTTCCGCGACGCCGGCGATGCCGCGGCGCTGGCCGCCGCGATCCGCGACCTCGAGCTCTGCGGCGACGACAAGGCGGTGCTGGCCGCGTGGGAACTCGCCGTCGCGACCGACGCCGCCCCCGCGGCGGCGCCCCACGCCCTCGGCGCGCTGTTCCGCGCGCGCGACATCGAGCGCTATCCCGTCGCGTTCGCGAAGAGCGCGCGCAAGGGCCGCATCGAGCGCGCGATGCTCTGGCAGCTCTTCCTGCCGCGGCTCGCGACCATCGACGACCAGCGCGTCGTGGCGCTGCTCGGCCGCTATCCCCGCGGACGCGATCCGAAGACCGACCTCGAGCTCATCAAGCAGACCGCGCTCCGCGTGCTCGGCAAGCCGGGCTGGAACGCCCTGTGCGACGCCGCCGTGCGCGACGCCACCGACCAGGGCGTGAAGGACCGCATCGAGCTCCTTCGCTGAGGGCGGGGGAGTTGGGTCGCCCGGCGCGTTCGCGGCGTTGCTTCACGGCGCCTTCGCGCCGCTGCCTTCCGGCGCCTTCGCGCCGCTGTTTCCCGGCGCCTTCGCGCCGTCGCCTCCCGGCGCCTTCGCGCCGTCATCGCCCGCCGCCTTCGCGCCGTTGTTCACCCGCCGCGCCGGCTTGAGCTCGCCGCGCGCGCGCTCGACGGTCTCGCGTGGATCGGGATCGCAACCGCCCGGCGCCGCCGCGACCGCCGACTTGAGCTCCTCCGCCACCGCGCAGGCGAGTCCGGCCAGGCCGTGCGGCGCGGGGTGCAGTTCGTCGCGCTGCAGGAGCGGGGCGTCCTTGGTGGCCACGAGCCGTTCGCCGGCGATGTCGAGCGCGCGCTCCTCCATGAGTTGCCGCTGCATCGCGGCGAGCGGGACGACGCGCACGTTCGACCGCGTCTTCGCCCACTCGGCGAAGCGGGCGTTGGCCTTGCGGAGCGTGTCCTCGGAGGGCACCTGCATGCGCGACAGCATCTTGCCCACCGCGCGCGACATGTCGGGGATGTCGCCGACGAGCACCGGCACGTCGAACGACTCGAGTTCCTTCAGGCCGAGCTCGAGCTTGGCCAGGCGCTGCGACTCGTCCTTGAGCGCGCCGCCCTCGGGCGCGTCGTCGCCGTAGCAGTACCAGAAGAGGAAATCGAGGGCGATCACGCAGTCGGGCGCGAACTCCTTCGCGCGCGCGGCCGCGCGGGTGCCGTTGCGGACGGGCGCCATGAAGAAGAACCCGCTCGACAGGTCGCTCGTGAGCAGCCGGAGCTCGGGGCACGCGAGGCGCACCATGTCGACGAGCCGGAAACCGCCCGCGTACTCGCCGTCGTCACGCGTCTCGCGGAACACGCAGCCGAACCCCGCGGACGCACTCGCGCCGATGACGGCGACGCGGATCGGCTTCTCGGCGGGCGGTGCGTCGGTCGCGGCGGCGGGGGGCGTCGGCGCGGCGGCGGGGGGCGTCGGCGCGGCGGCGGGGGGCGTCGGCGCGGCGGCGGGG
>JBMOGJ010000071.1:0-16047 GCA_049318425.1 Phycisphaerales bacterium
CGCGGGATGTTCGGGCTCTCCATGAAGCCGCAGAGCGCCGTGATCTTCCACACGCCGTCGGGCAGCCACTCGACGCGGATCTGACGCCCCGCGGGCACGACCGGCAGGTTCGACGACACGATGGTCATCAGCACCACCTGCTCGTGCAGCACATGCGCGTGCTCGACGAAGTGCTTGAGCGCGAGCGGCGTGTTGTAGTTCGTGGTCAGGAACACCGCGGTGCCGGGCACGCGCGGGATCGCGTCGGTCCAGAGCTCGGCGAGGAAGTCGTGGATCGACTGCGTCTCCTCCGCCAGCTTGCGGCCGATGAAGAACGATCCCTGCACCCAGGTCGACATGACCAGGAACGCCAGGAACCCGATCGCGATCGCGAACCAGCCGCCGGTGACGATCTTGGGCGCGTTGGCCGCGAAGAGCAGCAGGTCGACCACGAGGAACGCGCCCACCAGCACCATCACCCAGCGGCGGCGCCAGCGCCAGAGCCGGCGGGCGACGACCGCGAACAGGATCGTGGTGATGCCCATGAGCGCGGTGACCGCGATGCCGTAGGCGCTCGCGAGGCTCGTGGAGGTCGGGAACAGCAGTACGGTGAACAGGCAGCCCACCAGCATGAGCGCGTTCACCGACGGGATGTAGATCTGCCCCTCCTGCTCGCCCGAGGTGTGCACGACCTCGAGCCGCGGCAGCATGTTGAGGCGGATCGCCTGCCGCACCATCGAGAAGACGCCCGAGATCATCGCCTGGCTGGCGATGATGGTCGCCGCCGTCGAGAGGATGACTGCGGGGATCAGGAGCGGCTGGGGCACCAGCGAGTAGAACGGGTTGAAGAGCTCGGCCTTGGTCGGGTCGAGCGAGCCGTCCGACATGCCCACCAGCACCGCGGCGCCCTGGCCGAAGTAGTTGAGGATCAGCGCCGGCGCGACCAGCAGGTACCAGCCGAGGCGGATCGGTCCGATGCCGAAGTGACCCATGTCGGCGTACAGCGCCTCGGCGCCGGTCACCACCAGCACGATCGCGCCGAGCAGGAAGAACACCTCGCCCGGGTGGTGCATCGCCAGCTCGACCGCGTACATCGGGTTCACCGCGCTCATGATCGAGGGCATCTTCATGATGCCGCCGAGGCCGAGCAGTGCCAGCGACACGAACCAGATGATCATCACCGGGCCGAAGACGACGCCGATGCGCGCCGTCCCGAACTGCTGGAAGTAGAAGATCGCGATCAGGATGACCACGACCGTCGGCACGACCACCGGCTCGAGCGCGGTGTTGAAGACGATCAGGCCCTCGACCGCCGACAGCACCGAGATCGACGGGGTGATGATGCCGTCGCCGTACAGCAGGCCGGCGCCGGCGATCGCGAGCATCGACATGATGAACCGGCCGCGGCGGGCGCTCGCCGACAGGCCGCGCGGGATCAGCGACAGCAGCGCGAAGATGCCGCCCTCGCCCCGGTTGGCCGCGCGGGTGATGGTGAAGATGTACTTCACGTTCACCACGAAGAAGAGCAGCCAGAACACCAGCGACAGCATGCCGCGGACGAGCTCCTCGTCGATGTCGCGGTCATGGTTGCCGAGATGGATGAACGCTTCCTTGAGCGCGTACAGCGGGCTCGTTCCGATGTCGCCGAAGACGACACCGATGGCGCCGATGGCCAGGGCCGCGAAGGCCTTGGGCGAGAGATGCTGTGTGCGCGCGTGCGACACGGGTGGAAGCGGAGAGTGTACCTCTGCCGACGCGCGGCGCGGGTGGGTGGGAAGGCCGGCGGGCGGGCCGAAGCCGCGTCGTTGGGTGTCGGGCACCGTCGGGGAGCCGGTTTCCGCCGGCGCCGGCGTTTCCCGTGGGCGAGGGAGGGGTCGGGACGCGATATCCCGACTGCTCTCTAGGCCCGACTCCTATATAGGAGTGCGCCGGGTCGAGACCCCTCCGCGCCCGCGCGGCCCGCCCGCCCCGCACCCGAACCTCGACCGTCCTGCCGTGCGGATAACCTCCCCGCCACCCCGCCGCCGCGCCACCGCGTGCGACAGGGCCGAGGGCACCGCATGCGCATCATCGATCTCCACACCCACATCCTGCCCCCGTCGTGGCCCGACCTCGCCGAGAAGGCGGGCACCCGCGGCTGGCTGGAGATCACCCACCTCGGCGCGACCGGCGGATCGGGCTGCGCCTGCGCCCGGCTGACCATCGACGGCCGCCACTTCCGCGACATCGAGGCCAACTGCTGGGATCCCGCCACCCGCCTGCGCGAGTGCGACGAGCACGGCGTGTCGGCGCAGGTCCTCTCGACGGTGCCGGTGATGTTCTCGTACCACCAGCCCGCGCAGGCGGCGCTCACCCTCGGGCGGCACCTCAACGACCACATCGCCGAGGTGGTGCGCGCGCATCCGGCGCGGTTCGTCGGGCTCGGCACCGTGCCCATGCAGGACACCGAGCTCGCCTGCCGCGAACTCGACCGCTGCATCGACGAGCTCGGCATGCGCGGCGTCGAGATCGGCTCCAACATCAACGCGCGCCGCGGCGACGGCGTGACCGAGCTCAACCTCGACGCACCCGAGCTGTTCCCCTTCTTCGAGCACTGCGCGCGGCGCGGAGCCGCGGTGTTCATCCATCCCTGGAACATGATGGGACAGGCAAGCATGCAGCGCTACTGGCTGCCGTGGCTCGTCGGCATGCCCGCCGAGACGGCGCGCGCCGCGTGCTCGCTGATGTTCGGCGGCGTGCTCGCGCGGCTGCCCGGGCTCAAGGTCTGCCTCGCGCACGGCGGCGGGAGCCTCGCGTTCACCATCGGGCGCATCGAGCACGGGTTCCGCGAGCGACCGGACCTGTGCGCGATCGACTGCGCGGAGAACCCGCGCGAGCAGATGCGCCGCTTCTACTTCGACACGCTCGTGCACGACGAGGCCGCGCTGCGCTACCTCATGGACTCGGTCGGCGCCGCGCGCCTCGCGCTCGGCAGCGACTACCCCTTCCCGCTCGGCGAACGCGTCGCGGGCACGATGATCCGCGGCATGCAGGGCGTGTCCGACGCCGACCGCGCGCGGATGCTGGCGGGGACGGCGGAGGAGTTCCTGGGCTGGCGCGCGTAAGTCCCGACCGCGCCGCATCATCGAACATTTGGCGAAAATCGGCTGCGCTTCGTGCCACCTCGTGCGCATGTCGTTCGCTGTCCCTTGCGGCCGCGAATGTGTTCGCGGACGTAGCTGGGACCCTACTGTCGAGGTTCGGATGGCTCAGTCGAGAGAGTTCCGCCGCGCGTTGCGCGCCGCCTTCGTTGCGTTCGTCACCACTGTGCTTTGCAACGCGCCCGCGGCTGCGCAGATCGTCCCGATGCTGCAGCCGTTCGAACGGAGCTTCGATCCGGCGATCTTCCTCACCGAGGGCCAGTCGTTCACGGTCGACCTCGAGCAGCTGCGCGCGGTGCCCGCGAACGGCGAAACGCTGATCGCGGCATTCCCGCTGACGCGCGAGGAGTCCGTCGACCTCGTGATGCATCGCATCGATCCGCTGAAGGCGGACACGCGACTGGTCGCGGTCGACCGATTCGGCCGGGAGATCCCGGTGGCGCGGTCGGAGACGCATTTCCTCGGCGGATCCGTGGTCGGACTCGCCGACTCGAGTGCGTTCATCGCCGTGACCGACGCCGGCGTGTTCGGCTGGGTGCAGACGAGCGAGGCGAAGTTCATCATCAGCTCCGGCCCCACCACCGACGCGCATGCGCCGGCGGTGTTCGACACGGCGTCGGCGTCGTTCGGCGCGATCGCGTGGGTGCCGTTCTCGTGCGGCGCCCTGCAGGCCCCCGGCGTCCCGCAGAACGAATTCGCCGTCGACGGCGTGCAGTCGATGCTCGCGACCTGCCGCACCGTCGACGTGGCGCTCGACACCGATCAGGAGTATCTCGCGGCATTTGGCGGCAATCAGGCGGCCGCGCTGGGCTACCTGCAGACGCTGGTGGCGGGTTCGGACGAGATCTACCGCCGAGACCTCAGCGTCCAGCTGCGACTCTCCTATGCGCGGCTGTGGACGACGGCCGATCCGTGGACCGGAACGGACAGTCTCGTGCAGCTCGAGCAGTTCCGTACATACTGGCTCGCGCAGATGGGCTCAGTCGGTCGAGATGTGGCGCACCTCATCAGCCCCCGCAACCTCGGCGGCGGCATCGCATGGGGAGACGCGCTCTGCTCGAGCTTCTCCTACGGCGTGTGCGGCAACATGAGCGGCTTCTTTCCCACGCCGATGGTCAACAACTCGGTGCAGAACTATGACATCGCGACGTTCCCGCACGAACTCGGCCACAACTGCGGTGCGATCCACACGCACGAGTACTGCCCCCCGGTCGACCAGTGCGCACCTGCCGGGTACTTCGGCGCGTGCCAGACAGCGCAGGTCTGCATCTCGAACGGCACCATGATGAGCTACTGCAATCTTTGCACTGGCGGCGAATCGAACATCGTGCTCGCGTTCCACCCGGCCTCCGCCGCCGAAATCGCTGGCTTCATGGCCACGACGGGGTGCGCGCCCGTCGTCAACTGCTCCTCGAATCCGGCGTGCGTGCTCTCGATCTCCTCTGCGAGCGCGACCATCCCACCGCTCGGCGGAAGTGCGAGCATCACCGTGAGCACGATCGCGCCGGGCTGCGCCTGGACTCCGGTCACCGTGCCCTCGTGGATCACGGTCACCAATCCCGGCCCGGCATCCGGCAGCGGCACCTTCGCCTACACCGTGTCGGCGAATGCGACCATCTCGGACCGTACGGCAACGCTGCAGATCGGAGATCTGACACACACGGTCACGCAGCTCAGCTCCTTCGACTGCGATGGAAACGGGCTGGCTGATGCGAGCGAGATCACGGCGAACCCCGCGCTCGACTGCAACAGCGACGGCGTGCTCAATTCATGCGAGATCACCGAGGGCGCGGCCGACTGCGACGGCAACGGCGTGCCCGACTCGTGCCAAGTCACGACCACCGTCCGCGCCTGGGGCGCGGGTTCGCCCGGCACCACGGGCGGGTCGAACTACGGACAGTCGACCATTCCGGCAAACCTCGGCACCACGAAGTTCATTGCCGCCGGCGCGTACCACTCGCTCGCGGTCCGTCTCGATGGCACGGTGATCGGCTGGGGCTTGAACACCTCTGGCCAGGTCACGATTCCCGCCTCGCTGCCCAAGGTGAAGGCGGTCGCGGGTGGTGGAAACCACTCGGCCGCACTCGTGCTGGACGGCTCGATCGTCTGCTGGGGCCTCAATACCGACGGCCAATGCAATGTGCCGAGCGCGCTCGGCGCCGCCAAGGCCGTCGCCGCAGGCACCTCGCACACCGTCGCGCTGCGCAGTGCCGGCACCGTCGCGTGCTGGGGCGCGAACACGAGTGGCCAGAGCACGGTTCCGGCTGGACTCAGCGGCATTACGTCGATCTCGGCGGGTGCGCTGAACACGCTCGCGCTCGGAAGCACGGGCACGATCACCGGCTGGGGCCAGAATGTGTACGGACAGTCGACGCCTCCGACCGGACTCGCTGGCGTCACGATGATCGCGAGCGGTGCCGCGCACTCGGTCGCGCTCCGCGGCGACGGCACGATGGCCTGCTGGGGAAACAACAGTTTCGCCCAGTGCACGGTTCCCACCGACATCGGCGTGGTGCAGAAGGTCTTCGCGGGCGGCTACGTCACGATCGCGCTTCGCGTGGACGGGTCGGTGCGCATGTGGGGCCGCAACGAGTCCGGACAGTCGACGCTCCCGGCGGGACTGGCAAACGACCGCATGCTCGCCGCAGGCACGGCGCACACGCTCACGCTTGAGGCGGCCTCCACGCTCGCGGACTGCGACCAGGATGGAACCCCCGACGGCTGCGAACTCCAAGGCGGCTCCGCGGACTGCGATCGCAACGGCGTCCCGGACTCGTGCGACATCGCCGCGGGCGCGGCGGATGCGAATGGGAATGGGGTTCCGGATTCGTGCGAACCGCAGACCGGCGAGCCGACGCAGTGGCGTGTAGCGGACGGCGGGAATGGGCATTGGTATGTGGTTCGCCGCAATTCCTCGCCGATCTGTTGGGACGCCGCGTCCGCGTTGGCCACCGCAATGGGCGGTTACCTGGCAACCATCACTTCTAGCCAAGAACACGAGCGCATTACCTCCTTGACAGCAGCCCTACAAGGCCCCACGGCTGAACTTGGTCCATGGATTGGCGCAACGTGTTCTGGGCGTCCTTGGGGTGAGTGGTATTGGGTCACAGGCGAGCCATTCACTTACCAGGGTTGGCTACCGTCTGCACCCAATCCAGGATGGAATGAGGAGTACGTGCATCTCTGGCGATGGCTCGACGGTCGATGGAACGATGGCTATCGATGTGGAACGGACGCACCAACAACCGTGCACGGTTACGTCATTGAGTGGTCTGCCGACTGCAACAACGACGGCATCGTCGACTACGGACAGATCTTGGCCGGCCAGCTTCCGGATACCGATGGCAACGGCGTGCCCGATGGGTGCGACAGCAGCACTCCATCCTGTCCCGGCGCGAATCCCGCCGTTGTGAATGACTGCGCACAAGACGCGATCGAGGTGGTCGCTGACGCGACCCTAAACTTCACCAACATCGGCTGCAACACGGACGGACCGACCCACCCCGCGGCCACCTGCGGCTCGGGCAATGACGTGTTCCTGAACGACATCTGGTACCGCGTGCAGGCGACCGCCAACGGGCCGATGCGCATCTCGACCTGCAACCAGGTGAACTTCGACACCAAGCTCGCGGTGTACGACATGGGAACCGATCCCCTGTCGTTCAACTACGGCGCGCTGGCCAGCGCCTTCGTTGCCTGCAACGACGATGGCGACGCAGCGTGCCAGGCGAACGCCGTCTACGCATCCGACCTCTCGCTGACCGTGAACGCCGGACGGTGGTATCTGATCCGCGTCGCTGCATACGACTTCCCGGGTTCAGGAAGCGTCTCGATCAACCTGCCGGAGCCCTGCGCGCTGCCACCCTTCACGGGCGTGGAGGCGGAGGCGTGCGGTGCGAACACCAACGGCGGATGCAACGGCGCCGGCACCCAAGCGATCACCGCGGGTTCACGCATCAAGGGCACACTCTGGGAGAGCGCCGGATCCCGCGATGTCGACTACTACAGCATCACCGTGACGGGGGAACTTGAGGTCACGGCGAGGGTCTACGCCGCGTCTCTGGTGACCTGCCAGATCCTGGGAGGCGACATCGGCGTGCCGAACTGCGGCGGCCTCTCGGTTCTGAAGAATGGAAGCGGGAACTGCCCGTCGGAAGCCACGACCTGTCTGCGTACCGGCACCTACTACATCGCAGTCTCAACCTCGACTGGCGGTGGCTATCCGTGCGGAAGCGGGCTGCTGAACGAGTACGTCCTCGAGGTCGTCACGGCTCCGGCGTACTGCCCCGTCGAGACGAACGGCGCGTGCAACGCTCCCGGTCCGAACACCGCCACGATCAACTCGGCCAACACGGCACTGAACGGACTCGTCCGCTGCGCAACGCAACCGGCCTTCCCGGCGTGCCGATCGGGCGGGTCCAGCGCCAACAGCTACGCTCGCAGCTTCCCGGTCGGCGCGGTCGCCGGCACGATCAGCTGCATCAACTTCGGAGTGTGGTCGGTCATTCGCGACACCAACGCTGCGGGCAACGACTGCGGTCTTTTCCTCTCGGATCGACCGCTCCCCGCGACCGTCGGCGTCTACCGCGACCTCGACGGCGGCGACCCGAGGAACAAGATCGTCGCTGCCGGCGACGGCAACGACCTCGAACTCATCGAAGCACGCCAGGTCCTGATCCCCGGCGTCGCCGCCGTCCAGACCCTCAACTTCGAGCCGCCAATCTGCGTCGACTCGGCGGCATCCAACAACCTCGTGATCATTCTCGACTTCCCGAATCTCCGGGACGGTTCCACCGGCATCCCTGCCGACGCGGGGTATCAGCTGCTCGCCGGCGGAAACACGGCCGATGCAGGCAGCGCGACGTTCATCCGGCTCGACTGCGCCGACTCGGCGCTCCGCTACGTCATCGCGGAGACGCTCGGCGCGACCTTCACGGCGCGCTGGTATGTAGCGGTGAACGGCGACTGGAGCGCATGCGACACCACGGGGGATTGCAACGGCGATGGCGTCAGCGACATCACCCAGTGCCGCGAGGGCTCGCTGCCCGACTACAACAGCAACGACATCCCAGACTGCTGCGAGCAGGGCACGACCTGCGTTGTCGGCAACTACCCCGTGCAGTGGCGCGTGGAGGATGGGGGGAATGGGCACTGGTATGGGTTCACCAGAGTTGCGGATGTCCTCTGCTGGAATACGGCGAGATTTTCGGCGCAGTCCGCGGGAGGGCATCTCGCGACGGTGACCAGTGGCGGGGAGAACCAGTTCGTTGTCGCCCTCGCGGCTTCGCAGAATCCAGGAGTCGCCGAGGGGGGGCCGTTTCTTGGAGGGACCTGTCAGGGGGTGCCGTGGGGTCAGTGGACCTGGGTTACCGGAGAGCCATTTTCGTTTACGGCTTGGGGACCAAGCGAGCCAAACAGCGGTGGCGGTGAGCGGTACATCCACCTTTGGAGGTGGAGCCAGCTTACTTGGAATGACACGGTGGAGTGCTCATCGAAGTCCTACATCATCGAGTGGTCCGCCGACTGCAACGCCGACGGCATCGTCGACTACGGGCAGATCCTCCTCGGACAACTCGCGGATACCGACGGCAACGGAGTGCCTGATTCCTGCGAGCGCCCCGCCGACATCGACGGCGATGGTTCGGTCAACGGCGGCGACCTCGCCCTGCTGCTCGGCAACTGGGGCGGCACGGGCACGGGCGACATCGATCGCGATGGAACCGTGACCGGCGGCGATCTCGCCCTGCTGCTCGGCGACTGGGGCTGACCGACTGAGCCCAACCGATTCTCTGCATCGCGCCCCCTCTGGCTCCCACGCCGGAGGGGGCTTTCGCTTGGCGCCCCGCTCCGCTGCCCCTGCGCCGCCCGCCGCAGGCGGCGTCGCCGACCCCACCGCCGGCGGGCGAGGCTGGGAGGAGTGGCAAGCCACGCTTCCCGCGCGGCATGAACCGCGCAGACTTATGGCTTCTGCGCGCGCAGTATGTGTGACTGCAAAGTCAATGCTGAAATAGACTTAATTCTCACCGTCTGAGAATGTGGCCACACGCAAGTCCAGCGCGCGGGGGGTGGATCTGTACCTGCCAACTTGTCGCCTTGCCGCCCACTTTTGGTCGCGTAAGCCCTGTCACGAGACACATTTGCGTTGCGCCATAGCCGTTTTCCTACGTCTTGGGGTCGGTCGGCGCATGGGAACCGCATCATGACTCGCGAAAAGAAGCATTGTCCGTCTCACGGCGTGAGCACATTCATGGTTGGCGCGGCGTTCATCGCCACGCTGGGCACTCTGGGACTTTCGGCGCACGCCCAGGATGAGTGCGGTTCGGCCACCACGCTCACCGCGGGCGTGTCGCAGCCCTTCACCTTCACCGCGAGCTTCCCGACCCCGAGCGCGGGCGTCCCCGTCGACACGCAGTGTCCGGACGGCACGCTGCTCTGGACCGCGGCGACTCCCGACATGTGGTTCAAGTTCGTGGCGCCGTCGAACGGCGTCGCGACCTTCGACACCTGCACCGCCGACCCGGCGACGACCGTCGACACCTCGCTGGTGATCTACGAGGGCGTGTGCGGCAGCCTCGTGCAGGTCGCCTGCAGCGGCGACGGCTTCGGGCTCAACCCGACCCCGAGCGCGTGCAACGGCAACAGCGCCCGCGTCGCGGGCTTCGCTGTGACCGCGGGCACCACCTACTGGGTGCGCGTCGGTCGCATCGAGAACCCCGAGGTGACGGTCCCGGCTCCGACGGGCCAGATCACCGTCTCGCTGAGCCGCGTGAGCGCGTGGGGCCTCGGCGGCAGCAACCAGCTCGAGGTTCCGAGCTCGGTCGGCCTGCCCACGGCGATCAGCGCCGGCGCGACGCACGCGATGGCGCTGCGCAGCGACGGCGTCGTGATCGCGTGGGGCGGCAACACCAGCGGCCAGGCCAACGTGCCGGCCGGACTGGGGAGCGGCGTGCGCGCGATCGCCGCCGGCAACACGCACTCGCTCGCGATCGGCAGCAACGGCAAGGTGATCGGCTGGGGTAGCGCGGCCAACGGTCGCAGCACGCCGCCGGCGGATCTCGTCGACGCCGTGTCGATCGCGGCCGGCGGCAGCCACTCGCTCGTGGCGCTCGCCACGGGCGCGGTCCGCGGCTTCGGTTTGAACACCTCGGGCCAGATCACCATCCCCGCCAACGTGACCACTGCGGTGCAGGTCGCCGCCGGCAACACGCACAGCGTGGCGCGGCGCGCCAACGGCACCGTCGCCGCGTGGGGCGGAAGCGCCCTCAACGGCCAGGCCAACGTGCCCGCGGATCTCGCGGGTGTGACCGACATCGCCGCCGGCGCCAACGGCAGCCACACCCTGGCGCTGCTCAGCAACGGCACCGTCCGCGCGTGGGGCGCGAACGGCGCTGGCCAGACGACCGTGCCCGACCAGCTCACCGGCGTGATCGACATCGCGGCCGGCGCGGCGCATTCGCTTGCGCTCAAGTCCGACGGCACGATCGCGTCGTGGGGCGCGAACAACCGCGGACAGACGACGACCCCGCGCGCGCTTGGCCCGGTGGCCGTGATCGCGTCGGGTGCGGAGTTCAACATCGCCATCTTCGACGAGTGTCCGAACGATCCGAACAAGACCGCGCCCGGCGCCTGCGGCTGCGGCTCTCCCGACGTCGACACCGACGGCGACGGCACGCTCGACTGCGGCGACCTCTGCCCGAGCGATCCGAACAAGACCGCGCCGGGCGCCTGCGGCTGCGGCACGCCCGACACCGACTCCGACTCGGACGGCACGGCCGACTGCAACGACGGCTGCCCGAGCGATCCCAATAAGATCGCGCCCGGCACCTGCGGTTGCGGCGTTCCCGACACCGACACCGACGGCGACGGCACCCCCGACTGCAACGACCAGTGCCCGGATCTCGCGGCGCTGACGGCTCCCGCGGTCTACTACCGCGACGTCGACAACGACGGCTTCGGCGCGCTCCTCGTGACCACCTCGGTCTGCGCGGTGCTTCCGCCCGAGGGCTACGTGGCCAACTCGGCCGACTGCAACGACGCCGCCGTGCTCTACGCCGACGGTGACGGCGACGGCTTCGGCGCCGGCGCCCCCGCGGCCTGCGGCGTGGCGCTCAACACCGACTGCAACGACAGCGTGACCGCCATCAACCCCGGCGCGACGGAAGTCTGCGACGCGGGCAATGTCGACGAGAACTGCAACAGCGCGGCCGATGACGCCGACCTGGGCGTCGATGCCGCGACCAAGTCGAGCTTCTACGCCGACGCCGACGCGGACAGCTACACCGTCGCCGCGGCCAGCCGCTTCTGCGACATGCCCGCCTCGGGCTACGCGGTCGCCGTCTCGGCCCGGATCGACTGCAACGACGCGGTGAACGCGATCAACCCCGGCGCGACGGAAGTCTGCGACGCGGGCGACGTCGACGAGAACTGCAACGACCTCGCCGACAACGCCGATTCGGGCGCGGCCGAGGCCGGAAAGACCGACTTCTACGCCGACGCCGACCTCGACGGCTTCACCGTCGTCGGCGCGTCGCGCTTCTGCGACATGCCGAGCTCGGGCTACGCCACCGTCGCCTCGAGCCAGGCCGACTGCGACGACCAGGACATCGCCATCAACCCGGGCGCGGACGAGATCTGCGACGCCGGCAACGTCGACGAGAACTGCAACGCCGTGGCCGATGACGCCGACGCGGGTGCGCTCGACGCGGGCAAGTCGGACTTCTTCGCCGACTCGGACGCCGACACCTACACCGTGGCCATCGCCAGCCGCTTCTGCGACATGCCCGCCTCGGGCTACGCCGCCGTCGCCTCGGCCGCGGTCGACTGCAACGACAGCGTGAACGCCATCAACCCCGGCGCGACCGAGATCTGCGACGTCGAGAACGTCGACGAGAACTGCAACGAGCTCGCCGATGACGCCGACCTCGGCGTCGACGCGGCCACCAAGTCGGACTTCTTCGCCGACTCGGATGCCGACACCTACACCGTGGCCACCGCCAGCCGCTTCTGCGACATGCCCGCTTCGGGCTACGCCGCGGTCGCCTCGGCTGCGGTCGACTGCAACGACGCGATGAACGCCATCAACCCCGGCGCGACCGAGATCTGCGACGTCGAGAACGTCGACGAGAACTGCAACGAGCTCGCCGATGACGCCGACCTCGGCGTCGACGCGGCCACCAAGTCGGACTTCTTCGCCGACTCGGATGCCGACACCTACACCGTCGCCACCGCCAGCCGCTTCTGCGACATGCCCGCCTCGGGCTACGCCGCCGCTGCCTCGGCTGCGGTCGACTGCAACGACAGCGTGAACGCCATCAACCCCGGCGCGACCGAGATCTGCGACGTCGAGAACGTCGACGAGAACTGCAACGAGCTCGCCGATGACGCCGACCTCGGCGTCGACGCGGCCACCAAGTCGGACTTCTTCGCCGACTCGGATGCCGACACCTACACCGTGGCCACCGCCAGCCGCTTCTGCGACATGCCCGCCTCGGGCTACGCCGCGGTCGCCTCGGCCTCGGTCGACTGCGATGACACCACCTCGGCCATCAAGCCCGGCGCCGCCGAGCTCTGCGCCGACACGCTGGTCGACAACAACTGCGACGGCATCGCCGACAGCGTCGACGAGCTCGCCGCCGACAAGGTCGACTTCTACCGCGACGGTGACAGCGACGGCTACTCGATCGCGACGACCGCCAAGTTCTGCTCGGGCACGGTCAACGCCGGCTACCTCGCCGTCGCCTCGGCCCAGGCCGACTGCAACGACGCGGTGAACGCGATCAACCCCGGCGCGACGGAAGTCTGCGACGCGGGCAATGTCGACGAGAACTGCAACGAGCTCGCCGATGACGCCGACCTCGGCGTCGACGCGGCCACCAAGTCGGACTTCTTCGCCGACTCGGATGCCGACACCTACACCGTGGCCACCGCCAGCCGCTTCTGCGACATGCCCGCCTCGGGCTACGCCGCGGTCGCCTCGGCCTCGGCGGACTGCAACGACAGCAACTCGGCCATCAAGCCCGGCGCCGCCGAGCTCTGCGCCGACGCGCTGGTCGACAACAACTGCGACGGCATCGCCGACAGCGTCGACGAACTCGCCGCCGACAAGGTCGACTTCTACCGTGACGCGGACACCGACGGCTACTCGATCGCCACGACCGCCAAGTTCTGCCCGAGCACGGTCAACGCCGGCTACCTCGCCGTCGCCTCGGCCCAGGCCGACTGCAACGACGCGGTGAACGCGATCAACCCCGGCGCGACGGAAGTTTGCGACGCGGGCAACGTCGACGAGAACTGCAACGAGCTCGCCGATGACGCCGACCTCGGCGTCGACGCGGCCACCAAGTCGGACTTCTTCGCCGACTCGGATGCCGACACCTACACCGTGGCCACCGCCAGCCGCTTCTGCGACATGCCCGCCTCGGGCTACGCCGCGGTCGCCTCGGCCTCGGCTGACTGCGACGACAGCAACTCGGCCATCAAGCCCGGCGCCGCCGAGCTCTGCGCCGATCCGCTGGTCGACAACAACTGCGACGGCATCGCCGACAGCATCGACGAGCTCGCCGCCGACAAGGTCGACTTCTACCGCGACGGTGACAGCGACACCTACACCACGGCGACCACCGCCAAGTTCTGCTCGGGCACGACGAACGCCGGCTACCAGGCCGTCGCCTCGGCCCAGGCCGACTGCAACGACGCCGACGCGACCGTGAAGCCGGGTGCAGCCGAGCTCTGCGCCGACGAAGGCATCGACAACAACTGCGACACCATCGCGGTCCAGGTCGATGCCGACGCCGCCGACAAGGTCGACTTCTACCGCGACGGTGACGGCGACGGCGTCTCGGCCGTGGCCACCGGCAAGTTCTGCGAGGGCACGGTCAACGCCGGCTACCTCGCGACCCTGTCGAACCCCGCGGACTGCGACGACACCACTGCGGCCGTGAAGCCCGGCAACGCCGAGCTCTGCGCCGACGCGGGCGTCGACAACAACTGCGATGGCTCGGCGACCGACGTCGACGAGCTCGCGGCCGACAAGGTCGACTTCTTCCGTGATGCGGACGGCGACGGCTTCACCACCGCCGCGACCGCGAAGTTCTGCTCTGGTTCGACCGTCGAGGGCTACCTCGAGGTCGCCTCGGCCCAGGCCGACTGCAACGACGGCGACGCGGCCATCAAGCCCGGCGCGGTCGAGCTCTGCGACCAGGTCGACAACGACTGCGTCGGCGGTGCCGACGACGGGCTGACCTTCACCACCTACTACCGCGACGCGGACGGCGACACCTACGGTGACCTCGCCATCACCGAGTCGAACTGCCTTGGCTCGCCCTCGGCGGGACACGTGGCCAACTCGGCCGACTGCGACGACGCGAACGCGACCGCCTTCCCCGGCGCCGCCGAGCTCTGCGCCGACGCGCTGGTCGACAACAACTGCGACGGAACCGCCGACAGCGTCGACGAGCTCGCCGCCGACAAGGTCGACTTCTACCGCGACGGTGACAGCGACGGCTACTCGATCGCGACGACCGCCAAGTTCTGCTCGGGCACGGTCAACGCCGGCTACCTCGCCGTCGCCTCGGCCCAGGCCGACTGCAACGACGCGGTGAACGCGATCAACCCCGGCGCGACGGAAGTCTGCGACGCGGGCAATGTCGATGAGAACTGCAACAGCCTCGCCGACGACGCCGACCTCGGCGCCGCCGACGCCGGCAAGACCAGCTACTTCGCCGACGCCGACAACGACACCTTCACCGTCTTCGCCGCCACCCGCTTCTGCGACGCGCCCGCCTCGGGCTACGCCGCGGTCGCCTCGGAGCGCGAGGACTGCAACGACGCAGTCGCGGCCATCTTCCCGGGTGCGCTCGAGAACTGCGCCAACGACGGCGTCGACAACGACTGCGACGGCGAGGCCAACCTCGACTCGGAGTCGATCGACTCGACCGGCTACTGCGTGGACGGCGACAGCGACGGCTACGGAACCGGCGCCATCACGATGTCGTGCACCCCGGTGACCGGCATGGTGACCAACGGTGCGGACTGCAACGACCTTGATCCGCTGGTGTCGCCGCTCGGCGTCGAGACCTGCGCCAACGACGGCATCGACAACAACTGCAACGGCATCAGCAGCGCGGTGGAGGCGATCGACAGCGTCGACTACTTCACCGACGCGGACGGCGACGGCTTCGGCGTCGCGGCCGGCACGGCGACCAAGTCGTGCACCGCGATCCAGGGCTTCGCCGCCAACTCGGCCGACTGTGACGACACCAAGCTCCTCTACGCCGACGCCGATGGCGACGGTCGGGGCGCTGGTTCGCCGGTCGCCTGCGGTGTGGACACCAACACCGACGGCTGCGCCGCCAACGCCAACCTCTTCGCTCCGGTGACCTACTACGCCGACGTCGACAACGACGGCGCGGGTGACGCGGCCTCGACCACCTCGGTGTGCGAGACCACGGCCCCGGCCGGCTACGTGGCGGTGACGGGCGACCTCTGCCCGAGCACCCCGACCCGCACGGCTCCGGCCACCTTCTACGCCGACGTCGATGGCGACGGCAAGGGTGACGCGGCCAGCACGCAGGATGCCTGTGAGCAGCCCGCTGGCTACGTGGCGGTGACGGGCGACAACTGCCCGAGCAACGGCGACCTCTTCGACGCGGTGACCTACTTCGCCGACGTCGACGGCGACGGCGCGGGTGACGCGGCCTCGACCACCTCGGTGTGCGAGACCTCGGCCCCGGCCGGCTACGTCGCGGTGACGGGCGACCTCTGCCCGCAGACCCAGCTCCGCACGGCTCCGGCCACCTTCTACGCCGACGTCGA
Source organism: Phycisphaerales bacterium (assembly GCA_049318425.1). Classification (GTDB taxonomy): domain Bacteria; phylum Planctomycetota; class Phycisphaerae; order Phycisphaerales; family SM1A02; genus QWPT01. The sequence goes on from JBMOGJ010000071.1 coordinate 15,933, forward strand.
TGGCGACGGCGCGGGTGACCTGGCGGCCACGCAGGACGCATGCGATCAGCCCGTCGGCTACGTGGCCGTCGCGGGTGACAGCTGCACGAGCAACGCCAGCCTCCTCGCTCCGGTG
>JBMOGJ010000072.1:0-15868 GCA_049318425.1 Phycisphaerales bacterium
CGGCTCGCCCGCGCCTACCGCGGCTGGACCGTCGCGCAGCTCAACGAGGCGCTCGGCCGGTCGCACGCGCGCCTCTCGGCCACCTCCGCCAATCCGAAGCTTGACCTCGTCGCGCGCCTCGCCGACGCGCTCGACTGGGAGCTCGGCTCGGTCGCCGAGAACATCTGGACGCCCGACACCGACGTCGGTCCCGACGACGCGCGCTGGGCGCAGACCTTCGCCGCGCTCGACGCGCGCGCGCAGGCCGAGCACCGCGCGGGCGCATGCACCGACATGGAGCGCACCGCGCGCGTGATGCGCGAGCTCGCCGCCACGCCGCGTGAGCGCGCCGTCGCCGCCAACCGCCTCGCGGGCGCACTCGACGGGCTCGGGCGCTACACCCGCGTGCTCGAGTGCGTGCGCGAGGGCCTCGCCGAGCGCGAGATCGGGCGCGACATCCGCACCATGCTCACCATCAACCTCGCGAACGTGCACTACACGCTGTGGAACCTGCACGAGTCGCGCTCGATCGCCGAGGGCGTGCTCGAGCGCTTCGCCGACGAGGCGCCCCTCACCCGCATCGACCGCGTCGCCGAGGCGTTCGCGCGCTCCCTCCGCGGGCACGCGCGGCGCCGCATGCTCGCCACCGCGGAGCCGGGCGCGGAGCTCGCGTCCGCGGCCGCGAGCGCGGTGCACGACCTCCGCCTCGCGTCGGCGCTCTACCAGCGGCTCGCCGACGACTACGGCGACGCGCAGTACGAGGCGCTCGCGCACACCGCCCGCGGCGGCATGATCGAGGCGCGCGTCGCGACCGGCGAGGTCGCGGGCGCCGACGCCATCGACCTCATCCTGGCCGAGCTCGACCGCTTCGTCGACCTCGAGGCCGAGCCGTCGCCACAGCTCATCGAGAGCGCGGGCTGGTGGGCCGTCTTCGGCGCCAACATCGCGGTGCGGATGGACGATGGACGCGCGCCCGGCGCGTCGCCCGGCGGTGGTCGCCGCGGCGGTGCGCACACGCGCGGCGATGAGCGCACCCGCGGCGCCGCACCCACGCGCGCCCTCGACCAGGCCATCGCCATCTGCACCAACAAGGCGAGCGAGGTGGCCGACCACCTCGGCCACTGGCCGATGCGCGAGCGCGCCTTCACCCTCGAGTGGCTGCGCCGACAGACGCTCGGCCGGCTCGGCGCCGACGAACTCGCGGCGTGGACGCTCGACGCCGAGGACCTGCGCGTCCTCGTCGGCGCGATGGGGCGGTTCCCGTTCTTCCGGCCGACGGGCTGGGCGATCCTCGAGCGCGCGTCGTTCGCGGTCGCCTGAGCGGGCGGGGGAATCGCCGTGGCGGGCGGGCGCTTCGGGTACCTTCCCCGCGCCCGCCATGGTGACCCGCGCGCCCGATCCCCTGAACGCACGCCGCGCGCAGACCGCCGCGCGCTGGGCGATCGCCGTGGGCGTGCTCGGCTTCGCGCTCAAGATGGGCGGCTGGCTGCTCACCGGTTCCGACGCGGTCTTCAGCGACGCGCTCGAGAGCATCGTGAACATCGTCGCCTCGGTCGGCGCGTTCCTCGCGCTGAAGTACGCCGAGCGGCCGCCCGACGCGGAGCATCCCTACGGGCACGGGCCGATGGAGTTCGTGAGCGCGCTCTTCGAGGGCGTGCTGGTCGCGGTCGCCGGGCTCGTGATCCTGACCCACTGCGCCGAGAGCGTCTACCGCGGGCGCGCGCCGATCCAGCAGCTCGACCTCGGCCTCGCGCTCGTCGCGGCGAGCGCGGTGCTGAACGGCGTCGCGGGCATCCTGCTCCTCCGCGTCGGGCGCGCGACCGGCTCCGCGGCGCTCGAGGGCGACGGCAAGCACCTCCTGAGCGACCTCGTGACCACCGCCGCCGTCATCGGCGGGCTCGTCGCGGTGCGCATCACCGGGCAGGCGTGGATCGACACCGCGGTCGCGTTCGGCGTCGGGCTGCTGCTCGCGGTCGTGGGCACGCGCGTCGCGTTCAAGGGGGTGTCGGCGATCATCGGCCTCCAGGACGCCGACGACCACCGCCGCATCGTCGAGGTCCTCGAGAACCACCGGCGCGGCGCCGAGCCGCGCATCTGCTCGTACGCGTCGGTGCGCCACCGCCACCAGGGGCGCCTCCACTTCGTCGACATGCACCTGCGCGTGCCGCCCACGCTGTCGATCGTCGAGTCGCACGACATCGCGTCGCGGATCGAGCGCGAGGTGCTCGACGCGATCGGCGAGGGCACCGCGACCGCGCACATGGAGCCGTGCGGCGATCCCGCCTGCCCGCGCTGCCATCCCGGCGCAGGACGGGACGGGTGAGGAGCGCGGCCCGCGGCGCGCGTGCGCGGCTTGGCGTGCTCGCGCGGCTGAACCCGCGCGCGCAGCGATGCGCCTCCGCACGGCCGAACACCCACACGCCGCCGCGCACCAGCCTCCTGGCGATGATCCTCTGCGTCGCCGCCGCCGTCGTCGTGGCGTGGACCGCCACGCGCGCGGGTTTCGCAGCGCCGCCTGACGCGCCGTCGACCCCATCGTCGGCCCCGCCGTCGACCACTCCGTCGACCACTCCGCCCACCCCGCCGACCCCGCCCACCACCACGCCGATCCTCCGCTGGGGCGCCGATCCCTCGGGCGGCGCGCCGTTCGCGTTCCTCGACCCGGACGATCCCGACCGCGTGATCGGCTTCGAGGTCGACATCGCCGGGGAGCTCGCGCGCCGGCTGGGACGCACGCCCGAGCTGTACCGCGCCGACTGGCTCGCGCTCCACGACGCGCTCGAGGCCGGCCGCTGCGATGTGCTCCTGAACGGCTTCGAGGTCTCCGAGGAGCGCGCCGAGGTCGCGCGCTTCAGCGTGCCGTACTTCGCCTTCGCGCAGCAGCTCGTCGTGCGCCGCGCCGACGCCGGGCGCGTGCGCTCGCTCGCCGACCTCGCGGGCGGACGCATCGCGGTGCTCAACGGCTCCGCCTCGGTCGATGTGCTGCGCGAGGCGGGCTTTGCCGACGGCGCGATCCTGCAGTACGACGACAGCCTCGCGCCCTACACCGAGGTCAAGCTCGGCCGCGCCGACGCCGCGCTCGCCGAGTCGATCATCGCCGCCTACTACGCCGCGCACGACGACGCGCTCGCGCTCGTGCCGGGGACCTTCGCGCCCGGCACCTACGCCGCCGTGACGCGCGCGGGCGACGCCGCGTTCGCCGCCGAGATCGACCGCGCGCTGCGCGCAATGCAGGACGACGGCACGCTCGGCGAGATCCTCGCGCGCTGGGGCCTGCTCGACGCGGCGCAGGCCGCGATCGGCACCGCGCCCGGACGGCCGCAGGAGGTCCTCCCGCAGGCGAGCGCGCCGCGCACCGGCGGATTCGCCGCCGCGCGCGCGATCGCGCCCGCCGTGCTCGAGGGCGCGGCGGTCACCGTGCTCCTCACCGTGATCGCGATGCCCCTCGCGACCGCGGCGGGGCTCCTCCTCGCGATCGCGCGCCTCTCGCCGCGCGCGTGGACGCGCCGCGCGGCCGTCGCCTACGTGACGCTCTGGCGCGGCACGCCGCTGCTCGTGCAGATCTTCCTCGTGTACTTCTCGCTGCCGCCGCTCGGGCAGTGGATCTTCGCGCACAGCCCGGGCGCGGTGCAATCGATCCTCGCGGTGGTGGGCGGCGGGTCGTTCCTCACGCTGCCGCCGCTCCTCGTGGGCGCGCTCTGCCTCGCGGCGAACTACGCGGCCTACGAGGCCGAGGTCCACCGCGCCGGCCTCGAGGCGGTGCCGCGCATCCAGTGGGACGCGGCGCGCGCGCTCGGGCTCACGCGCGGCCAGGCGATCCGCCATGTGGTCGCGCCGCAGGGCGTGCGCATCGCGATGCCGGCGATCGTGAACGACCTGAACAGCCTCATCAAGGACAGCTGCCTCGTCAGCGTGATCGGCGTGACCGACCTCCTGAGCGTCTGCCTCGGGATCGGCAAGTCGCGCTTCACGGTGCCGGAGATGCTGCTCATCGCGGCGGTGGTCTACCTCGTCCTGTCGATCGCCGGCGACCTCGTCGGCCATCGCATCGAGCGGCGGCTGCGCGCCCGCGGGTTCGGCCCGATCGCCCACGCGAAGGGAGGCCACGCGTGAGCGATGCCGCGCCGATGGTCGCTTCCGCGCCGCTCGTCGTCGACGGACTCCGCGTCTCGCGCGGCGGCCGCGAGGTCCTGCGCGGCCTCTCGCTCACCGTCGGCGCGGGCGAGCGCGTCGCGGTCCTCGGCGCCAACGGCACCGGCAAGTCGACGCTGCTCCGCGCGATCGCGGGACTCGATCCGGTCGACGGCGGCGCGATCCGCGCCGACAAGGTCGGGCTCGTGCTGCAGCAGGGGGCGCTCTTCCCGCATCTCTCCGTGCTCGCGAACGTGATGCTCACGCTGCGCGTGGTCGAGCGCATGACGCCCGACGCGGCGCTCCGCGCGGCCCGCGCGGCGCTCGCGCGGGTGTCGATCGATCGCCTCGACGCGATGCCCCACGAACTCTCGGGCGGACAGCAGCAGCGCGTCGCCATCGCGCGCGCGCTCGCCCTCGCGCCGCGCGTCCTCCTGCTCGACGAGCCGACCGCGGCGCTCGACCCCGAGGCGACCCGCGAGGTGGGCCGCGCGCTCGTCGGCCTCTCGGCGACCGGCATCGCGACCGTGTTCGTGACGCACGACCTCGGCTTCGCCGAGGGCTTCGCGACGCGGACGATCACGCTCGCATGAGCACCGCCGCCGCGACCGCCGCCATCTCGACGCGCATCACGCACGGCCCGAGCGACACGACCGCAGCGCCGAGCGCGCGCAGCTCCGCGACCTCGCCGTCCTCGAAGCCGCCCTCGGGACCGATGAAGACGGTCCGCGCGCGGTCGGGCGCGAGCGCGCCGCTCCAGGCCTGCAGGCCGACGACCGCGTCGGACGTGTGCGCCACCGCGATCGCGGCGCCGCGCGCGACCTCCGCGCGTGCGACATCGGCGAGCCGCCCGCCCGCGACGAGCTCGGGCATCCACGCGCGCTTCGCCACCTTGGTGGCCTCGCCGAGGATGCGCTGCCACCGCTCTCCGCGGTCGAGCTTGTCGGCGTCGACCACGCTGCGCGCGCACTCGATCGGCACCAGCCGCGACACGCCCGCCTGCGTCGCGAGGTCGAGCAGCGTCGACAGCCGGTCGCCCTTGGGCACGGCGAACGCCACCGTCGCCTCGGGCGCGAGCGGCGCGGCCATCCGCCGCGCGATCACCTCGACGACCGTCTCGCCCGAGCGCGTGCGCTGGTCGGTGAGGCGGCCCTCGCCGAGCGCTCCCTGACCGTCGAACAGCGTGATCACATCGCCCGCCGCGAGGCGCCGCGCGCCGAACGCGTGGCGCGCCTCGTCGCGGCCGAGCGCCACGGAGTCGCCGGTTTCGGGCACGAGATCGACATGGAGCCAGAGCGAGGACATGCGGTGGTGATCCGATCGACGCGGCGCGGACACGCCTTGAAACAGCTTGATTTCAGCCGCCGGACACGAAAGCGCCCGCCGGGGAGGCGGGCGCTTGTCGTTCCGTCGGATGGAGCGTACCGGGATCGAACCGGTAACCTATGCCTTGCAAAGGCATCGCTCTCCCAATTGAGCTAACGCCCCGACGCGCGCGAGTATACCGCGCGCAGGTTGGTTCACTTGCCCGATTCCTCGGTCGCGTCGCTTGCGGGAGCGGTGCGCGTGGGCGAGCTGATCTTCGTCTCGGTGCCGGTCTGGAGGATGGCGCCGGTCTTCGCCGTGATGATGTCGCGGCGCAGGCTCTCGTCGAAGTGACGCGGGCCCTTCACGCCGACCACGAGGCCGAGCATCGACGACAGCTTGAACTCCGGGTCCTCCATGAGGTACGCGGTGGTGAAGCCGCTCACCGGATCCTGGAGGCGGTAGAGGCGCGGGAGGCGCTCGCCGTCGTACACGAGCGACGCGTTGAGGATGCCGACCGCGTCGTAGCTCTGGCGCGCGCGCAGCCAGTCCTCGAGGTTCGCGAGCTGCTCCTTGCGGGTGTCGTCGTCCTGCTTGATGTTCTCGGCGGCGGTCTTGATCTCGCGCAGCTTCACGAGGTTCTCGATCTGCGTGATGCGGGTGTTCGCGTTGCGGCGCACGCTCGGGAGCATGGTCGAGTCGGCGGCGACCTCGGCGTATCCGCCCTTGAGCTCGAAGAGGTCCTCGTTGGAGGCGGTCTCCTTGGCGATCACGCGCCAGGTGGCCTCGAGGCCGTCGAACTTCGCGCGCGACGCGCGGGCGGCCTGCACGGCGGGGCTGTCGGAGGCCTTCGCGGGCTCGCGCTTCTTCGGCGCGGCGGCCTCGGGGGTCTTCGCCGCGGGCTTGCCGTCGGTCGTGGTCGTCGGCGAGGTCGAGGTCGAGGTCGAGGTGGAGATGTTCTCCTTCTCGGTCTCCGTCACGGTGCCGTCGGCGCCCTCGGTCTTCTCGACGGTGGTGCCGGCGGGAGTCTCGGTGGTGGTCGGCTGGCCGGCGGGGATGCCCTCGTCGGTGCCGGGCGTGATCTTCGGCGCGGGAGCGGGCTTCGCGGCCGTGGCGTCGACGCGGGTGATCGCGCTCTCGGCGATCCAGCCCGAGGTCTTCGAGCCGAGCGGCACCGCGTAGAAGGTGTCGCGCTCACCCTTGAGGACGTTGATCACCGGGAGCTCGTCGCCGGTGGTCAGGTAGCCGATCGCCTTCCAGCTGCGGTCGGGATTGAAGTCGGCGGTGTCGTTCGGCGCGTTGATCGGCGCGGTGCCCGTGACCTTGAGCGACTTGCCGTCGGCCGACAGGGTGACGCCCGGAAGCGCCGGCACGAAGCCGCCCCAACCGGCGAACGCATCGCCCTCGGTGCGCACGCGCACCCAACCCGGCTGCGTCTCGACGATGGTCACGACCTGTCCCGCGGCGAGCGTGCCGAAGGGATAGCCCGACTCGGTGTTCGCCGCGCAGCGCACGACGGCGCCGCCGGCGTTCACGGTCGCCTGCACGGCCGCGGGCTTCGCGGTCGGTGCCGACTTGGCGACGGCGGGGGAGTTCGCGGTCTGCGCGTGGGCGCTGGAGACGGCGATGAAGTGCGTGCTGGTGAAGGCGATGAGTGCGCCGCCCGCGAGAAGCGGGGCGCGGAGGCTCGTGAAACGACTCGTGAAACGGCTCATGGGGCGAGATCGTAGCGCGTGCCGCGCGCCGCGTCAGCCGAGAAATCCGCGGAGAAACGAGGGGTGACCCGCGCCGCCGACGATCCCCGCCGCGCCTCGGAGGGGCTACGATCTCGACCCTCATGTCGCCCCGTGCATCCAAGCCTGCAGCCACGACCGCAACCACGACTGCAATCACGCCGGTCCCGAGCGCGTCCGCCCGCCGCGCGTCCGTCCGAACGCTGTGCATCGCCTCGCTCGCCGCCGGCCTGCCCGTCGCCTGCCAGACGCCGTTCGCCGACCGCTCGAGCGCAATCCCGAGTCAGGACGCGCTTTCCGCGCGGATCGACCAGGCGATGGCCGGCAGCACCGACCGCCAGCTCGCCGGGCTCGGCGCGCAGACCGCGCCCGCCGTCGCGACCACCGAGACCGCCGTCGACCGCATGCTCGCCGCGCGCCGCAGCGAGCTCGACGCCATCGGCCCGCAGTCGCGCGAGCTCGGCAAGACCGTCTCCGGCGTGGTGCCGCTGACCGCCGAGGCGCCGCGCCGCGTGATGCTCACCGTCCAGGAGGCGATCGCCGCCGCGGTCCGCAACAACCTCGACGCCGAGACCGCCCGCCTCGAGCAGGCGATCACCGACACCGACCTCACCCGCGCCGAGGCCGCCTTCGACTGGGTCGTCGGCGCCGGCGCCGGGTACGAGCGCAACGACCAACCCTCGGTCGGCATCCTCTTCCCGGGCTCGGGCGGCACGACCGTCATCCCGAACGTGACCAATCAGCGCAACTGGAGCTTCGGCCCGTCGATCGGGAAGGCGCTCACCTCGGGCGGCCAGTTCTCGGTGAGCGGCAGCACCGGCCAGATCAACAACACCGAGGACGGCGTCTACACGCCCGACCCCGCGTGGACGAGCGCCGTGAGCCTCGGCCTGACGCAGCCGCTCCTCCGCGGCTTCGGCGAGGACGTCGCCCTCGCGCAGGTCCGCCTCGCCGGCAACGACGACCGGCTCGCCACCGAGGCGCTGCGCGCTCGGCTCCTCTCGGTGGTCGCGCAGACCCAGCAGGCCTACTGGGCGCTCGTGTCCGCCCGCGCGCGGCTCGTGAGCGCCGAGTGGCTGGTCTCGGTCGGCGAGGAGGTCCGCGACATCCTGGCCAAGCGCCGCGAGTTCGACGCGACCGTCGCGCAGTACGCCAACGCCGTCGCCACCGTCGAGCAGCGCAAGGCGCTCGTGATCGAGGCGCGCCGCCGCCTCTCCGAGGCCGGCAACGCGCTCAAGGCGATCGTGAACGACCCCTCGCTGCCGGTCGGCGGCGAGATCGACGTGGTGCCGTCCGACGTGCCGAGCGACGCCGCCTTCGAGGCCAACCTCCGCCAGTCGCTCGAGCAGGCCTTCGCGAACGCGCCGGCGATCCGCCAGGCGCTCATCGGGATCGACAGCGCGTCGATCGGCGTCACCGTCGCCGAGAACGGCACGCTGCCCCAGCTCGACCTCTCGACCAACGTCACCTGGTTCGGCCTCCAGGACGACTTCGGCGACTCGATGAGCGAGATCGGCGAGGGCGACTTCATCAACTACGCCGCGGGCCTGCAGTTCAGCCAGGCGCTCGGCAACCGCGCCGCCGACGCGACCTACCGCCAGGCGCGCCTGCGCCGCTCGCAGGCGTTCGTCGCCTACGAGCAGGCCGTGCAGGGCTCCGTGCTCGCGGTCAAGAACGCGCTCACCGACTGCGTCGCCTACCGCCAGCTCGTCGAGCAGAACCGCACCTACCGCCTCGCCCAGGCGGAGAACCTGCGCGCGCTCCTCGTCGACGAGAAGACCAACGCCGCGCTCACGCCCGAGTTCCTCCAGCTCAAGTTCCAGCTGCAGAACGGCCTCGCGCTCGCCGAGGACGCGTACTTCGCCTCGCTCGTCGGCTACCAGAGCGCCATCGCCGCGCTCCAGCAGGCCACCGGCACCGGCCTCGACGCGAACCGCATCGAGTTCACCCCCGCGAAGTGATGTGTGCGCGCGCCTCGTCGGCGTGCCTCGTCGGCGTGCGCCGCCGCTGTGACGTGGGCGTTCATGCCCTCCGCGCCGCCGCCCTCTTGATCCGGTCGTGCGCCGCATCCCACAGCCCGCCACGCTCCGACGGCGCCACGATCAGGATGACCGCCGCCCCCGACGCATCGGCCCGCCGCATCGTCGCGTACAGCATCTGCGCATACGCCGCGGGATGGCGCGGGAGCGCGAACAGCTCGTGCGGCCCGCCGACCTCGCTCCCCGCGAACGCGACCACCGCCGCGCGCCCCTCGCACTCCGCGAGGCGCGACGCGAGCAGCTTCTCGTCGACCAGCTCGGTGCGCGTCTCCGGCGCGTAGTGCGACGCGCTCGTCCCCGGGCTCGCCGCCTGGTGTCCGATCTCGGGCACCGCGACCGGACCGATGATCGGCTCGAGGTCGCGCTGCGTGACCGCGCCCGGACGCAGGATCATCGGCCGCGCGCGCGACAGGTCGAGCACCGTCGACTCGAGCCCGACCTCGCACGGCCCGCCATCGAGGATGGGCAGCTCCGCGAACTCTGCGAACTCCGCCGCCACGTGCTCCGCGCTCGTCGGCGACAGCCGGCCCGAGCGGTTCGCGCTCGGCGCCGAGATCGGCCGTCCGAACGCCTCGAGCAGCGCCTGCGCCACCGGATGCGCGGGCGCGCGCACCGCGACGCTCGCGCGTCCGCCCACCGACAGCGCGCAGATGTCGTGCCGCCGCGGCAGGATGATCGCGAGCGGCCCCGGCCAGAACGCCTCGGCGAGCCGCTGCGCGCGCACATCCCAGCCGACGACGTGCTTCTTCGCCATCGCCGCGTCGGTCACGTGCGCGATCAGCGGGTTGTTGTGAGGCCGCGCCTTCATCGCGTAGACCTCGTTCACCGCGGCCTCGCTCGACGAGTCGCATCCGAGTCCGTAGACGGTCTCGGTCGGGAACGCCACCGACATCCCGCGACGCAGTCGCTCGGCGCACTGCGCGATGTTCTCTGCGGTCGGCTGGAGGATCACGGGCATGCGGTCAATCTAACGTGAGCGCCGCAGCGACCGTTATCGCGCCTTCGCGGGGTGGGTGTCGCGGGCGTCAGCCCGTCCACCCACCCAGCACGATCGCCATGTCCGCGCCGGCCACGACGCCGTCGTCGTTCAGGTCGGCGATCGGTGCGCTCGAGCCCCAGTAGGTCAGGATGAACGCGAGGTCGATGCCGTTCACCACGCCATCGCCGTTCACATCCGGGTCGGGCAGATCGGGCACCACGCAGATGTTCGCGGGGTTGTCGACCGTGCCCTGGATCAGCGCGTTGCGCGTCACGATCTTGATCCCATTCGTCACGAGCGTCGCGCCCGGCTGCACGGTCAGACCGCGCGCGTACACGACCTCGGCCGACTTGCCCGGCGCGTTGTTGAAGTTGTCGACGAGCTCGACCGTCGCACCGCTCACGACATCCAGCTCGCCGATCAGCGACACCTGCGTCTCCTCGCCGCTGAACGCGCTGGCCACGCAGCCGAGGTCCGCGCTCGTCGCCTCGAAGGTCTGCACGGTGCCGTCGCAGCCGTCGAGCGAGAGCTTCGCGCCGTTGAAGCGCACGTCGTCCGACGCGCACGCGAGCGACATGTTGCCGCACACGGAAAACTTCCAGAGGTCCTCGATGAACCGCAGCTCGCCCGCGGGTCCGACCTCGACCGACCCCGCGACGCGGATGCCGTCGCCGACCTGCGTGCCGCCGGTGCCGCCGCCCTGGAAGCCAGGCGCGGTGATGACGTTGCCGAAGATCAGTCCGTTGTTGACGAGGTTGCCCGTGATGTAGAGCACGCCCACCTGCGCGAGGATCTGCGCGCCCTGGCTGTTGCTCACATTGCCGACCACGATCAGGTCGCCGATCGAGATGATCTTGCCCGCGCCGTTCGCGATGTTGCCGAAGAGCTGCCCCGACGCAGCGACCGTCGAGACCGTCGCGCTTCCGCCGTCGAGCGGCTCGGTCACGAGGTTGCCCACCAGCGACGAGTTCGCGAGGTTCGCGCTGCCGCCGCGCACGCGCACGGTGTCGACATCGATCAGCGCGCCGACGCCCACGAGGCGTCCGCCCGGGTTCGTCGACCCGACGGGCGCGCCGCGCAGGATCATCTCGTCGGCGCGGATCGTGCCGCCAAAGCAGCGCGCGTCGCCCGTCGGCTCGACCTGCAGCAGGTCCGCGCCGCCGAGCAGCGAGAAGAGCGCGTCGGTGTCGACCGTGAGCGAACCACCCGACACCGACGCCTTCGCGGGCGCCGCGATCTGCACGCTGCTGCCGAACTCGACCACGAGCTCGCCGCCCGCGCGAATGTCGAGCGCGGGATCGGCGGGGGTGACGCGGTCGACGGAGAGCGAGACGGCGTTGCCGACGGGGATGCGCATCGAGCCGGAGATGGCGAGATCCGCGTCGGTCTCAATGGTGCTGCCGTTGCGCAGCGTGGCGAGGCCGCCAATCAGTGTGGTGGTTGGGCCGTGGGAGACGATCCTGTCGCCTGGCGCAACATCGATCACGCTCTCCGGACCGAACTCAAGGCACGGCGAGAGCGCCGCGTACTCAACTGCCGTGCACGTGTTGAAAACAGTCGTATCGATCTGATCGGGCGAGCTTTGAGAGAGCACGCCGCCTGCCATGATGAGCCGATTCGTGGAGTGAACGGCCGTCGTGCTCGTGCCGTTGGTCACGATCCGCCGCGGTTGGTCGATCAGGACGGGTGCGGCCGATGCGAAGAACGACCCTACATAGTCGTTGACGCGTGCAGCATGAATTCCAGGGACGGTCAGTGAATGGAAGTCGGAACGGATGGTTCCGCCGGAGACGGTTCCTGCGATTGAGATGGTTTGCGCGGAGCGCAATGATCCAGGGCCGTCGAACGAAACATCCGCACCCACGGCTATCGAAACAGGCGTTGCAAACTCGGCAAAACTGCTGATGAGAATGGGCCCCGGGATCACTAGGGAGTCCGAGCAGTCAATCGTGCTCGTTCCTCCATTTACACGAACTTCGCCGGCAATCGAAACGGCGCCTGGCACATTGATTGTGCCGCCGCCGAGGCTGAGAGGACCCTGGAACGTGATCGAGCCTGGACAAGAGATGTGCCCATACACATTGGCATCGCCCAATACGGAAATCGGCCCTTCCGCAGCGAGTAGGCATTGGCCTCCCAGCCACAGTGAACTTGAAATCGAGATCGGCCCTGCGGCTGTCAGCGTGCATTGATTTCCTAGATAGACACTTCCGCTGATTGCAAGGTTCTCTAGTCCGCGGATGGTCCATCCCGATCCGGCGCTGAAGCCTGCGGTTGCTCCGGGGAGCGCCTCGATTCGATAGCTCTGGGGGAATCGATCGAGTGCCCACTGGATGCTGGGAACTCCCAAGGAAACTGCGCCATTTGCGCTCACAACCCTGGCTTGCAGGTTTGCGCTGAGGGCGATTGTGTGCTCCCGGCCACAGGCAACCTGACTGACCGGGCGGAGATCGAACGGGACATTGCATTGACCCCGATCGTTGTTACCCCAACATCGGACCGTGCGGTCTGCCCTTAACGCCGTTGTATGTCCCAAGCCCCCTGCGACCTGCACAACGCTCCCAAGGTTGGAGGGCGTAATGCACTGGCCGTAATAGTTGTAGCCCCAACAAGAAACTGCGCCACCAGTGACCGCGAGCGTGTGGAGGGCACCAGCGGCAATCTGGGTCACGCCTCCAAGAGTGTTTGGGGCGGTAGATTGACCATATGCGTTGTAGCCCCAGGCTACTACCGTCCCGTTCGATTTGAGAGCGACCGTGTGCACGTCGCCAGCGGCGACCTGCGTGACAGGCCCCAAGTCGCTGGGTACATCGCACTGGCCGTAATAGTTGTAGCCCCATGCAGCTACTGTGCCATTGGATCTGAGCGCAACGGTGTGCAGAGCGCCCGCCGCGATTTGCGTGACCGCGTCGAGCCCCTCGGGAACGCTGCACTGGCCTTGGGAGTTGGCGCCCCAGCAGGCCACGAACCCGCCCGCTTCGAGCGCAACGGTGTGGTAATCGCCCGCGGCGACCTGGGTAACAGGCCCGAGTCCGTTGGGGACATTGCATTCGCCGTAGCTGTTCAACCCCCAGGCTGAAACCGCGCCGTTCGACTGGAGTGCGACGGTGTGATATGCGCTCGTGGCGACTTGCGTCACGTGGTCAAGGCCGGCGGGGATAGTGCACTGGCCATATTCATTGCTTCCCCAGCAAGTCAATACGCTCCATCCATCCGTCGTTGCATCGGCCGCCGAGCCAGTCGCCCACATCGCGCAAACCGAGGCCGCTACCGCCACCACAACCGATCGTCCGTGCATCATCTCATTCTCCTCATGCCGCGGGGGCGTCCCGCGAGTCGGTCAGCCTAACAGGCGCCGATTGGAGAAAGAAGTGCGAACTTCGGCGAATTGGAGACACGGGAAACCGCCCGCCGGGCGCTCCCGCGGCCTCGGCGGCGCCCGGGGCGTCGTCATCCAAAGCCGCTTCGACCCCGACGATGCGAGCGTTGACCACGCATCCGCGCGCCACAGGGAGCCGCCACAGCGGCGACCACGCATCCCAGCACCACAGGGAGCGGCCGCAGCCGCGACCGCCCAAGCCACGCGAGCGGCCGCAGCCGCGACCGCTCAAACACGCGGCGCCCGCTCACATCATCGGAATCTTGACCGCCTCCGCCCGCGCGCACTCCTTCGCGAGCTCATACCCCGCATCCACATGCCGGAACACACCCATCATCGGGTCGTTCGTCAGCACGCGCTCGATGCGCGCGGCAGCCTCATCGGTGCCATCGGCCACGATCACCTGTCCCGCGTGCTGCGAGAACCCGATGCCGACGCCGCCGCCGTGGTGGAAGCTCGTCCAGCTCGCGCCGCTCGCCGTGTTCACCGCGAAGTTCAGGATCGCCCAATCGCTTACGGCGTCCGTCCCGTCGAGCATCGCCTCCGTCTCGCGATTCGGACTCGCCACGCTGCCGCAATCAAGATGATCCCGCCCGATCACGATCGGCGCCTTCACCTTGCCCGACCGCACGAGCTCATTGAACAAGAGACCTGCCTTGTGCCGCTCACCAAGCCCCAGCCAGCAAATGCGCGCCGGCAACCCCTGGAACGCGATCCGCTCGCCCGCCATCGTGATCCACCGCTTGAGCGACGCATCGTGCGGGAACAGCTTGAGCATCGCCTCATCCGTCGTCTTGATGTCGGCCGGATCGCCCGACAGCGCCACCCAGCGGAACGGCCCGCGGCCCTTGCAGAACTGCGGGCGGATGTACGCGGGCACGAACCCGGGGAACGCGAACGCGTCGGCGAAGCCGTGGTCGAGCGCGCGCTGGCGGATGTTGTTGCCGTAGTCGAACACCTTCGAGCCCTTGTGCAGGAACCCGACCATCAGGCGCACATGCTCCTCCATCGAGGCGCACGCGAGCTCCTGGTAGCGCGCGGGGTCCTGCTCGCGCAGGATGTCGGCGCTCTCGCGGCTCATGTCGGCGGGGTAGTAGCCCTCGAGCGGGTCGTGGGCGCTGGTCTGGTCGGTGAGCGTCTCGGGCACGATGCCGCGCTCGTTCAGGCGACGCAGGAGGTCGACGATGTTGCCGAGCCAGCCGACCGAGATGCCGTGGTTGTGGCCTTCCTTGGCGAGCGCGGTGAGCTCGAGCGCGCGGTCGATGGCGGCGTCGAGGTCCTCGTGCATCTCGTCGAGGTAGCGGTCGTGGATGCGCTTCTCGAGGCGCTCGCGGCAGATGTCGGCGATCAGGCAGGTGCCCTCGTTCATCGTGATCGCGAGCGGCTGCGCGCCGCCCATGCCGCCGCAGCCGCCGGTCACGTTGAGCGTGCCGCGCAGCGAGCCGCCGAAGTGCTGGCGCGCGCATTCGGCGAAGGTCTCGTAGGTGCCCTGCAGGATGCCCTGCGTGCCGATGTAGATCCACGAGCCCGCGGTCATCTGGCCGAACATCATCAGGCCCTTCGCGGCGAGCTCGTCGAACTTCGCCTGCGTGGCCCAGTGCGGGACGAGGTTCGAGTTCGCGATCAGGACGCGCGGCGAGTCGGTGGTCGTGCGCACGATGCCCACGGGCTTGCCGCTCTGGACGAGCAGCGTCTCGTCGGGCGCGAGCTTCTTCAGGCTCGCGACGATCGCGTCGAAGCACTCCCAGTTGCGCGCGGCCTGTCCGCGGCCGCCGTAGACGACGAGGTTCTCCGGCCGCTCGGCCACCTCGGGGTCGAGGTTGTTCATGAGCATGCGCATGGCCGCCTCGGCGGCCCAGCTCGAGCAGGTGCGCACGTTGCCGCGGGGCGCGCGGACGACGCGGGCGCCGGAGTGCGCGGCCGTGCCGCCGGCGGTGGTCGTGGTTGCGGTCGTGGTTGCGGTCGAGGGAACGGTCGACGGTGCAGACAGGGTCATAGTCCGCGAGTGTAGCGGCAGGGGCGTGCGGAACCGCGCGGCGCGTCCCGGCATGCCCGTGCACGTGCCCGTTCGCGCCTCGCGCCCGCCCCGTGCGTCACGCCTGTGCGAACGCAGCGGCCGCCACCAGCGCCTCGAGCGCGCGGATGTCGGTCGCGGGGACGCGGTCGCGGTTGAGCTTCGCGACGCGCGTGCGCACCGTGGCGTGCGCCTTCTCGACGCCCGCGCCCGACTGCAGCGGGCGGTGCGCCTCGATCGCCTCGGCCATCACCAGGAGCTCGATCGCGACCACGCTGCGCAGGAGCGACACGCAGCGCATCGCCTTGA
>JBMOGJ010000073.1:0-15780 GCA_049318425.1 Phycisphaerales bacterium
GCTGCAGCTCGCGCAGCAGCTCGAGGATCTGCGCCTGGATCGTCACGTCGAGCGCCGTCGTCGGCTCGTCGGCGAGCAGCAGCTTCGGCTGGCACGCGAGCGCCATCGCGATCATCACGCGCTGCCGCATGCCACCCGAGAACTGGTGCGGGTACGCGCGCATGCGCTCCTCCGCCTTCGGGATGCCGACGTCCTTCATCGCCTGGATCGCGATCCGCCACGCCTCGTCGGCGCCCACCTTCTGATGCAGCAGCACCGCCTCCACGAGCTGGTCGCCGATCGTGTAGACCGGGTTGAGGCTCGTCATCGGCTCCTGGAAGATCATCGCGATCTTGCCGCCGCGGATCGACAGCATCTCGCGCTCCGAGCACGACAGGATGTCGCGCCCCTCGAACAGGATCGACCCGCGGTCGAACCGTCCCGGCGGCCGCGGGATCAGCTGCATCGTGCTCATCGCGGTCACGCTCTTGCCGCACCCCGACTCGCCCACCACCGCGAGCGTCTGGTTCGGATGCACCGTCATCGACACGCCGGCGACGGCCTGGATGCGCGGCCCGCCCGCCGAGTTCGCGAAGCTCACCGCGAGGTCGGCGACCTCGAGGATCGGCCGGGTCCGTCCGTGCGACGGGTCAAGGATCGGGTCGGACGCCATCAGTGCGCCGCCTTTCGCAGCTTCGGATCGATCGCGTCTCGCATCGCCTCACCAAGCATGTTGTAGCTGAGCACCGTGAAGAAGATGGCGAAGCCGGGGAACACCGCCAGCCACCACACGAAGTTGCCGGTCACGCCGGTGGCGCTCGAGAGCAGCTTGCCCCACGACGCCTGCCCGTCCGGCCCGAGCCCGAGGTACGACAGCGTCGCCTCGGCGATGATCGCCGCCGCCACCGCGAACGACGCGTCGACGAGCACCGGCGTCACGCCGTTCGGCAGCATGTGGCGGAACAGCACGCTCCGCAGCGGAAGCCCCGCCGCCTGCGCGCCCTGCACGAAGTCCTGCCGCCGCAGCTTGAGGAACTCCGCACGCGTGAAGCGCGCCGCGCCGGTCCACGACACGCAGCCGATGATCGCCATCATCACGTAGGTGTTCCGCGGCAGCACCGCCGCCGCCACGATCAGCAGGAACAGCACCGGGATCGCCATGAAGATCTCGACCACGCGGAACAGCAGCAGGTCGACCCATCCGCCGAAGTAGCCCATCAGCGCGCCGATGGTCACGCCGATCAGCAGCGCGATGCCGGTCGAGACCAGGCCGATCGAGATCGACAGCCGGCACGCCCACAGCATCTGCGAGAGCACGTCCTTGCCCAGTGCGTCGGTTCCGAGCAGCACGACGCGCTCGCCGACCGGCCGCCCGCGGGTGGCCTCGGCCGCGTCCGCGAGCTTGGTCAGCGGCGGCAGCGCGTAGGTGTCCGAGCGGCCGAACTCGGGCGAGAACGGCACCAGCGTGTAGGCGATGTCGTACTTGCCCGACGCCTCCTGCACGTCGTAGGTGTCGAAGTTCACCAGCCGCTCGGTCCAGCGCGTCGCGCTCGATCCGATCGAGACCGCAGCGGCCAGCGCGATCACCAGCCAGCGCACGCGCCCCTTGCCGGCGAGCACCGTCGCGGCGACCGCGGCCAGCGCGCCCACCGAACCCGACACGATCCACGGGAACGCCGGCAGCCTGCCCAGCTCGCGGATCCACGGCGCGCTGTCGATGTCGCGCGACCACGCCGAGACGACGCCCGCGACGACCACGGTCACGCCCGCCTGCAGCGCCGCGAGGAACACCAGTCCGAGCCGCGTCGAGCGCTCCTGCATCCCGAGCCGCCCCGCGAGCCCCAGCGGCATGAACACGAACGGCACGCCGAACAGCGCGCCCGCGAGCAGCGAGAGGTCCACCGCCGTCAGGTTCTGCCACAGCGGCGAATCCCACGCGCCGGTCTCGAGGTTGCGCCGCCACACCGGATGCGCGTTCGCGATCACCGGGCCGAACACCGCGAAGAACGCGATGATCCCGATCCACGCCAGCGCGAACCGCGCGCCGAGGCGCGCGACCACGCGCTCCCACGCGTCCGCCCAGAAGCCCTTGGCCTGCGCCGCACCGACCCCGCGCATCGCCTCGATGCCCGAGATCGCCACCGGCTCCGCGCCCTGCTTCGCATCACTCATAGCTCACCCGCGGATCCGCGACCGCATAGAGGATGTCGGCGAGCAGCAGCGCCGTGAGGTTCACGCAGGCGATCATGAAGGTGTTGGCCAGGATCAGCTCGCGGTCGCGCTGCGCGATCGCATCGAGGATCAGCGAACCCATGCCCGGCACCGAGAAGATGCGCTCGATCACGACCGAGCCCGCCAGCGTCGCCGGGAACACGGTCACGAACATCGTGATCAGCGGCAGCAGGCTGTTGCGGAAGACGTGGTGGATGACCACGTCCCGCCGCGCGACGCCCTTCGCCTTCGCGGTGCGCACGTAGTCGGCGTTGAAGTTGTCGAGCATCGCCGCGCGGGTCTGCTTCGACAGCACCGCGAACCCGCCGTAGACCAGGCACGCCACCGGCAGCACGATGTGCCACAGGTAGTCCGTCAGCCAGCCGATCTGCCAGGTTCCGTCCGCCTGCATGCCCGGGAGGAAGGTCCACGCATCCGCCGCGCGGTCGTGCAGGCCCGACACCGGGAACCACCCGAGGTACTCGTCGCTCGCCACGTAGCCGACCGCGAGCACGCCCGCCCACACGGTCGGGATCGACCAGAGCGCCACGTACGCCGCGCCCGACAGCTTGTCGAACCACGACCCCTTGCGCGCGCTCGCCAGGATGCCCGACGGGATCGCCACCAGGTAGATGATCGGGAACGCGATCAGGTTCAGCAGCAGCGTCACCGGCAGCGCATCGAGGATCAGCTCCGTCACCGGTCGGCTCTTCGAGAACGCCGTGCCGAGATCGGGCGTGCCGACCCACAGCATTCCCGGCAGCACCGGGATCCCCGCCTCGGGAAACGGCCGCTCGGCGAAGGCCAGCGCAAGCACATCGCGGCGCTCCATCGCCTCGACCCACGACGCGCGCATCGCTCCGAAGGCCGCGTCGACCACCGGCCACGCCGCGTTGCCGCGGTCGGCCTTCTCGGCCTCGACGCGCGACAGCACGATCCGTCCCTTGCCGTCGAGCCACTCCTCGCGCTTCGCCGCGCGCGCGTACTCGACGAGCGCGCTCTCGAACCCGCGCTTCGCCCCGAGGTAGCGCGAGCGCGCCGCCAGCGCGTCGTTCGCGAAGCGCCGGTACTCGCGCTGCCGCTCCGCCGCGTCGGCGCCCTTGAGCACCGGCCCGCCCTTCGACGGCGGCACCGGAGGCAGCTCGAATCCGCCCCACGCCACCAGCGGCGGATCGGGAATCGCCTTCGGCGACTGCAGCCGCTCACCCGCGGGCGTGAACTGGTCGCGCGTCCCGAACTTCACCGGCGAGATGCGGTGCAGCCATCGTCCGTACTGCACCAGCACGGGATCGTTCAGCCCGTAGCGGTCCTGCAGGTAGGCCTCGAGGATCGCCGCCTTCGACGCATCCTGCTGTCCGCCCGCCGCAGCCGCCGCCGCGCCGATGCCGCCCGGCGACAGCGCCAGCAGCAGGAACACCACGAAGGTGATCCCGATCACCGTCGGCAGCATGAAGAGGATGCGTCGCGCGATGTAGTTGAGCATCGATCACCCGCCCGCAGCGGCGGCCGGTCCGGCGCGGAAGAACTCCCACGGCTCGAGGCCCGACTTATGCGTCTGCACGTTGCCGATCGACTTCTTCACGAAGCGCAGCCACGGCGACACGCGGATGAAGGTGTACGGCTGCTCGTCGTGCAGCACCGCCTGGAACTCCTTCCAGACCTTGGCGCGCTCCTCGAACCGCAGCGTCGAGCGGATGCCGTCGATCGCCTTGTCGGCCGCCGGGCAGTTCCACTGCGCGAAGTTGTCGCCGCCTTCCTTGATCGACTCCGAGTGGAAGATCTGCCGCGGATCGCTCTCGGGCGCGCTCGCCGACCACGCCATGGTGAGCGCGTCGAAGGTGCGGCCCTTCAGGATGTCCGCCATCGCGGCCCAGTCGATCGGCTTGACCTTCATCACGATGCCGACCTTCGCGTAGCTGTCCTTGATGAAGGTCGAGAGCCGCTCGGAGAGCTCGTCGGACCCCGCGCGGGTGAACTCGAACTCGAAGCGCTCGCCCTGCGCGTTCTCGAGGATGCCGTCGCCGTCGCGGTCCTTCCAGCCGGCCTCGGCCAGCAGCGCGGCGCCGCGCGCCGGATCGAACGGCCACGGCGAAATCTCGCTCGCGAACACTGGGCTCTCCGGACTGACCGGACCCTGCGACACCGAGCCGACGCCCTCCCAGATGTCCTTGATCATCTGCTCGCGGTTCAGGCACAGCGTCAGCGCCTGGCGCACGCGCTTGTCGCCGAACGGCGTCTGCCGCCCGTTGTTCTTGCCCTGGTTCCACGCGATGAACGAGTACCCCGAGCGCATGTTGACCCAGCGCAGCGAGTGGTTCTTCTCATCCCAGCCCGGCTCCTTCGTCTTCTTGACGAACTGCGGGCCGGTGGGCGTGATCATGTCGCCCTCGTCGCTCTGGTACGACGCGAGCCGCGAAGTCCCGTCGACCACGACCTTGAAGCGGAGCCGGTCGAGCGGCGCGCGCGGGCCCCAGTAGTTCTCGTTCCGCACGAGCACGAGGTCCTGTCCCAGCGTCCACTGGTTCTCCGGATCGAGCCGCTCCAGCCGGAACGGACCCGAGCCCATCAGCAGGCCGGTGGCGCTGTTGATCTGGTTCGGCTCGAGCTTCGAGTAGAAGTGCTTCGGCAGCACGTACACGCCCAGCGTGTACTCGAGGTTGAACGAGAGCGCCTTGTTGAACACGAACTCGACCGTGAGCGGGTCGATGACCTTGACATCCTCGATCTGGTCGAGCGTCGAGCGCACGCGCTCGGCCTCGATCGACGGGTTGAACACGAAGTCCTTGAAGCTCCAGCGCACGTCCTCGGAGGTGAGCGGCTCGCCATCCGAGAAGCGCAGCCCGTCGCGCAGCCGCACGCGGATCCACATGCCCTGCGGATCGCGCTGCCACGCCGCCGCGAGCAGTCCGCGGAAGGCGAGCGTGTCCGGGTCGTAGGCGCCCAGCGAATCGCACACGCGGTCGATCGCGCGGCGTCCGTAGACGTCCGACGCGATCATGGGCACGATCTTGGCCGGCTGCCCCTCGAAGATCTCGGTGAACTCGCCGCCCTCCTCGAACCCGGGCTGGCCATGGGGATCGGTCGCGTAGTCCCACGGCTCCTGCCACTCGACGGGGACGCCCTTGCGCGCCCACGATTCGTCGCGGGCACCAGGAGTCCCCGCGGCGGACCCGTCTCCCGAGCCGCCGCCACGGCTCGGCGCCGCCGCGATCACGCCGTTGGCGAGCCGCTTCTCGATGGCGCGGAGCTGCTCGAGCACATCCTGCTGCAGCACCCGGTCGCGGTCGCGCTGGAGCATGACCAGCGACAGGAGCACGACGACCGCGCCAAGCAGCACGATCTGAATGAAGTCCTTGAAGCCAAAGCGGTTGTTCATGGGAGAGCACCTGTCCGCGTCGACGGCATCGAGCCGCCGCGCGGGGCGCGCATCCTACCCGCCGCCGTACCCCGAAACCACGGCGCTCCGGTCGACTCAGGCGACCTTCCGACCCCGCATCGGATCGAACCGCTCCCGCAGCTCATCGCCCAGGAAGTTCAGCGACACGAGCGTCAGGGCGATGGACAGGCACGGCGCCACCAGCAGCCACCAGCGGCTGTCGACGGTGTTCAGTTCGCCCAGGCCGTCCGCCGCCATGTTGCCCCAGCTCGGCAGCGGTTCGCGGACGCCGATGCCCAGGAACGAGAGGAAGCTCTCCGACAGGATCGCCGCCGGTACCGCGAGCGCGGCATACACCGCGATCGGCCCGACCAGGTTGGGCAGCAGGTGCGCGTAGAACTGCCGCGGCGCCCCCACGCCGATCGCGCGGCACGCCTCCATGAACGGCTTCGCCCGCAGCGACATCACCTGGCCGCGGATCACCCGCGCCATCGTCAGCCAGCTCACGCCGCCGATGGCGACCAGCAGCGTCGCGATGTTGATCGTCTGCCGCGCCAGCAGCGAGAGGTCCGCCCCCTGGCGCTCGATGACCCCGTCGACCGCGACCGCCAGCAGCACCACCAGCAGGATCGAGGGCAGGCCGAACAGGATGTCGACGATGCGCATGAGCACCGCGTCGACCCGCCCGCCCGCCGCACCCGCGATCGAACCGTACAGCGTGCCCACCAGCACCGCGATCGCCGCCGCGCTCAGCCCGACCAGCAGGCTCACCGATCCGCCGGCCAGCAGGCGCGCGAGCACATCGCGACCGAGCCGGTCCGTGCCGAGCACCCGCCCGGGCACGTACTTGCCGGCCTCGCGCGCGTCGGCGATGCGGGCGAGATCGCCCTCGCCGAGCTCCTGCCACAGCGGCGGCAGCAGGTTCAGCGAGAGATTCGACGCCTCGTAGCGCGCCATGCGCGTGGGGCCGCTCGCGACCGATCCCATCGACCACGGCAGCGTCGCGACGCACGCCAGCAACACGAAACCGAGCACCGCGAGGCCAATGCGCCCCGCCGCGCCAAGCCGCGGGCGTGCCGCGGATCGCGTCCGTCCATCATGCTGCTGCATCGCCATCGGGCGCGGATGCTACTCGCGCGCAGGCTCGCGGCGCGGCTCGCGGCGGTCATCGCCACGATTCTGCGCCCGCCGCGCGACCTCGCCGGCCAGCTCATCGCGGCGCGCCCCGTCGGACGCCACATCCGCGCGCAGCTTGGTCAGCCGCTCCTCGAGCGCGTCGAGCTCGGCCCGGCGCGCCGCCAGGGTCGCGTCGACCTGCCGCGCGGCGGCGGCGGCGAGCGCCTCGGTGAGCTTCGCGATCTCCGCCCCGTTGCGCGCCGCACCATCGGCAGCCTCGGCCGCCTGCAGTTCGGTGGCGGCGCGATCGGTCTCGGCCTGGGCCCGCAGCTCGGCGACCTTGGCCGCAAACACCGCCGGCGCGCGCTCCTTGAGTGCGACCAGCCCGAGCAGCCGGCGCCCCGAGGTCCGCAGCGAGGCCTTCACCTGCTCTGCGTCCTGCTGCACCTTCGCCTCGATCGCCGCGCCCCACTCGGGCGACACTTCCTTCGCCACCGCGACCACGCGCGCGACGTCGCCGTCGGTGAGTTCGCGGCGGGCGAAGGTGCCCGGGATGAGACCCTCGATGACGAGCCCTTCGATCATGGGACGCTCGAGCCCCTGCGCACCCGGCCCGAATCCGCCCGCGCGCGGCCAATCGGGAGGCAGCGGCATGCCGCGCCCACCGCGGCGTCCACCGCGCTCGCCATCCTGACCGCCGCGGCCACGCTCGGCCGCGGGTTCGTCCGACTTCCGGCTCTCCGCACTCGGGGGATCGTGCGCGGGCGCGCCCGCGCGATGCGGCGCGCCATCCTGCGCGAACACCACACTCGCCGCGAGCAGCGTGACAGGCAAGCCCAGCGCCAGCGTCGATGCGGCGGAGATGATGGCGTTTCGGATTCGCATGTGGGTTCCTCGGTGGGCTCGATGCCCGTCATTCAGGCCCGTCATTCAGGCCCGTCGTTCAGAGCCCGTCGTCCAAACGCCCTTCGGCGCCGGTCGCACGCCCAGCAACGCTCGCGATGCACTCCCGTCAGCGGAACGAGCCCGGCCCGACGATCGCCGCGACCTCGGACGAAAGATCCTCGTAGGTCATGCCGGAGCCGTCAAGCAGCGATCCAGCCTGGAAGAGCGGCGCGATGTCCGCCGCCAGCGCCTCATCGAGATCGGGGAAGTGCAGCGACGCGTCATGCCCCGCCGCCGCGGACGACCCCGACAGCGCCACCACCACCGCGCTCGCCGACGCCGCCTTCGCAGGCACGGCGGCCGTCGCGGCCAGCGCGCGCTCGAGATGCTCGGCCGCGATCGCGCGGGTCGACTTCGGCGCCACCACGCCGCGCTCAGGCGACTGCGGCGACTCGACCACCGGCGCTCCACCGCTGCTGCCACCGTCGACCAGCGTGCCCGGCGCGGGAGCCCCGCCGCCGAATCCGCGCGAGATCAGCACCGCCGCGACGCCGAGACCGGCGACCACCGCGATGCCCGCCGCGATCCGCCAGAACCTCGTCGCGCCAGCGCGCGCGGGCCCGATCCGCGCGATCACCATCGGGCCTTCCTGGCCCGACATCGGCAGCTGCAGGTCGCTCATCGACGCGATGCGCTCGAGCGCGTCCGCCGAAAGCCCACCGCGCTGCGTCTCGCCGCGTGCGTCGAGCAGTCGACCGAGATCGCCAAGATCCTCCGGCAACGCGTGGGCGTCGCGCGCGCGGCCTTCGCCGCGTGCCCCATCGCGGCCTTCGCCGCGTGATCCCTCGCGGCCTTCGCCGCGTGCCCCCTCGCGGCCTTCGCCGCGGGAAGAGAAATTGTCCGGTTGATCGTTCATCTTCGACCTGCCTCGCTCGCCGAACCCGGCGATCGACGGTTCTCCTGCCGCACCCACCAAACGCCCCTGCATCGCCCCGATTGCGTCCCGGGCCGCGATTCGAGCACACACTTTGCGCGGCGCCCGCCCGGGAACGCAGCGACCGTGCCATCTGGAGGACCTGCAACGCGCATCATCCGGCCTCCCCCGCGTCGTCCGCGGTGACACCCATGTCCTCGAGCATGCCCCGCAGCTTCCGCAGCGCACGGTGGTGCCGCGCCAGCAGCGTGCCGACCGGCTCCCCGTAGAAGTCCGATAAAGCCTTGAAGCTCATCCCGCCCGTGTGGCGCAGGTCGATGATCTCGCGGTCCGCCTCGGGCAAGCGGCCCATCGCCCGGGCCAGACGCTCCCGCACCTCCGCCGCCGCAGCGTCGGACGCCTTCACCCCCGAGGACCCCCGCCCCGCCACCTCGCGCAGCGGCGCGTCATCCATCGGCCGCGCATGGCGCTTGCGACGCCGCATCTCGTCGCGCAGACGGTTCATCGCGATCCGGAACACCCACGACTCGAACCGGCCGCTCTCGACGTACTCGCCGATCTTCGCCGCCAGCGTGCAGAAGGTGGACTGCGCGATCTCCTCGGAAAGCTCCGAGTCGCCGCATTGCGCGCGCAGCAGGCCGTACACGCGCGGCGCGAACTCGCCCACGATCGCGCGCCACGCCGCCGAATCACCGCCGGCGGCGCGCCGAAGCAGCGCCTGCAGCTCGGTTGGATCCCGCTCGGTCGACTCGCTCATGCCCGGTTCGGGGCAGGGTAACGCCGCCGCTTCCCCGCGATTGCGCCCTCGCCTGCGAAGCGCGGCTCAGACGGGGAGATCGTCCGACGGTTCCTCGACGACCCGCATCCGGTTCGGCGCCGACGCCCGCCTCGGCGCGTCGCCACCGCCGAAGTCCGACGGGGCCGCGGCGTAGGAACGGCTCTTGAAGCTCGTGGTCGAGCCATCCCACACCAGATCGACCGTGCCGGTCGGGCCGTTGCGCTGCTTCGCCAGGATCACCTCGGCGGTGCCAACCTTGTCGGGGTTCTCGTCGGCCCAGTTCGGATCGCCGCGGTGGTAGTAGTCCTCGCGGTGGAGCATCATCACCACGTCGGCGTCCTGCTCGATCGAGCCCGACTCGCGCAGGTCGCTCATGCGCGGACGGTGCCCCTCGCGCTGCTCGGCCGCGCGGTTCAGCTGCGACAGGCACAGCACGGGCACATCGAGCTCACGCGCCATCGCCTTGATTCCACGGGAAATCTCGCTCACCTCGAGCTGGCGGCTCTCGACCCGCGACCCCGAGCTCATCAGCTGGAGGTAGTCGATCGCGATGAACCCGATCCCGTAGCGCTCCTTCAGCCGACGCGCCTTCGAGCGCATCGCCAGCAGCGACAGGCCGGGCGTGTCGTCGATGAAGATCGGAAGCTTCGAGATCTCGCCGCACGCCGCCATCAGCCGGCGGTAGTCGTCGCTGCCGAGCATCTGCTTGCGGAGCCGCTGCGCATCGATGCCGCCGAGCGCGCACAGCATGCGCTGGATCAGCTGCTGCTTGCCCATCTCGAGGCTGAACATCACGCTGGGCACGCCGTTCTGCGCGATCTGCTGCAGCAGGTTCAGCGAGAACGCGGTCTTGCCCATCGACGGGCGCGCCGCGAGGATCAGCATCTCGCCCTTCTGCAGGCCGTTGGTCATCTCGTCGAGCTGCGCGTAGCCCGTCCGCACGCCGACGAAGCCGCTGCCCTCGCTCTCGTCGATCATCCGCATCGTCTCGTGGACGAGCTCGCTCGCCGTCGAGACCACTCCCGACTCGCGCTTCTGCGCGATGCGGAAGATCTTCTGCTCGGCGCTCTCCAGCAGGTTTTGCGCCGGCGTGCGCGAGGTGTGGACCTCCTCGAGGATCTCGCCCGCGGCCGAGATCAGCTCGCGCATCGTCGCCTTCTCGCGCACGACCCGCGCCCAGTGCACGGCGTTCGCCGCGCTGGGCACGCCTTCGGCGAGCTGCACGATGTAGTCGAGCCCGCCGACCGCGTCGACGAGCCCACGGTCGGTGAGCAGCTGGTTGAGCAGCACCAGGTCGACGGTCGCGTGGCGCTCGTAGATCTCGACGATCGCGTCGTAGATGCGCCCATGCCGCGGCGACGAGAAGTCCTCGCCGTTGCGGACCACGGTGATCACATCGCCGACGACCTTCGGATCCCAGATGATCGCGCCCAGCAGGCCCATCTCGGCCTCGAGCGCGACCGGCGGCTCGGCTCCGAAGAGCGCCGCGACATCGCGACGCTGCACTTCGGTCTGCCCGTCGGTCCGGCCGCGACGACCGCCGCGGCCCCCGCGGAAACCACCTTCGCCTGACGCACCGGAGTTGGGCTGGAACGGATCGCTCACGCGTCAGAGACTATCCGACCAAACGGCCCCGGGAACACGCATGTCAGGATTCCCACAGACCGGCCGGACGCCGGACTGTGTCGCTGACGGGCGTCACTCCTCGTCGCGGGTGCGCGAGATGACGACGGTACCGTCCTCGAGCGACTGCTGCATGAGGCGACCGACCTTGAAGCGCACGCTCTTGCGCGGCGGCACGGCGACGCGCTCGAGGGTCTTCGGGTTCTGGGCGACGCGACCGGCGCGCTCGCGGATCTCGAACACGCCGAAGTCGCGGAACTCGAGGCGGTTGCCGCGCGCGAGCTCTCCGATCACGTGGTCAAGGAAACTCTGGACTGCCCGGCGGACGTCGGCTCGCGAAAGCTCGGTCTCCGTGGCAACGCGCTCGATCAGATCTTTCTTCGTGGTGGTGGCCATCTCACACCTCGAGTTGTGCACTACTCGGTGGCGGATACAAGTCGCCAGCGAGTGACATTGGGGGTTGCGCCGAGTATGCCTCACGCCACCGACCGAAGTCAAGGATTTGCATATCTTTGCAGAAGATCGAGTTTCTCGGACTCACCCGTTTCCAGAGAAACCGCCTGCAACACTTACGACGCGGGGTCCACCTCAAAAACCACCACTTCCCACAGGTCCGAGTTTGCTCCCGCCGCCCCCCGCGGCAGGGTGCCTGCGAGGACTTTCCGTGGACCAATTGAAGACTCGAATCGCGACCGCCGGTCTCGCCGCGCTCTCCCTGCTCCCCATCGCGGGCTGCACGAGCGAGGTTCCGCTTCGCCGGCGGGACATGCCGGCGCTGGTCCGCACCGGCGACCTCGACACCCGCGGTCACGACGGCCGCAACGACGCCCGCCTCGGTGCCGACCGCGACCCGATCGTCCGCGCCACCACCCAGTCGACCGAGTACACCTTCGACCGGCAGCGCATCATCGACGGCCGCCCCTCCAGTGAGTTCAGGGTCACGACCCGCACGCGCGAGATGCTGCAGCGATAACCGCCGCCCGCACCGCATCCTCGCCGCCGGCCTCCGACAGGAACCGCACGCCCAGCTCGGGCACGAGCACGGTGGTCGACGGCAGTTCCTCGAGTTTCACCAGATCCTTGCGCGAAAGCACGATCGCCTCCGCGGCCGAACCCGCCGCCAGCGCATCCAGCTCGATCGGCGACAGGCGCACATGGTCGCGCCGTTCGAACCGGCGCACGATCACGGCGCCCGCCCGCTCCACCATCGCATGGAAGTGACCGGGATTCCCGAGCGCGCATGCACTCAGCACCCGTCGGCCCGCGAGTGACTCGACCGGCTCCTCGCGCACCGCGCCGCGCTCGAACACGGTGAGCGCTCGCCACGCGTGCTCGCACGCGGCGTCGTGCGCCCGCCCGCGCGCCTGCGCGACCAGCCGCGCCGCGTGCCCGCGCTGCGCGGCGTCATGCGCCTTCGTGAGCACCACGAGCCCCGCCCGCGCGATCCCCCGCGCAGGCTCGCGCAGCCATCCGTGCGGAAGCAGGTCGCCATCGAGACCGGGCCGCGTCGCGTCCACCAGCACGATGTCGAGATCGCGCGCAAGCCGCCGGTGCTGGAATCCATCGTCGAGCACCACCACGCAGCGCGCGAGCGCCGCGGGCTCGAGCTTCGAGAGCGCCGCATGCAGCGCCTCCGCACGCTCGGGGTGGACGACCAGCCACGCACCCGGCGCCGTGGTCGCGTACTCGCGCGCCTCGTCCGACTTCGCGGGGTCCGACGCGCCGTACCCGCGCATCGCGATCACGGGCTGTGCCCCGGCGCGCGCGAGCACCGCGCAGATCCACGCCACGAACGGACTCTTGCCCGTGCCACCGACCGTGAGGTTGCCCACCGAGATCACCGGCACGCGCACGCCCGCGACCTCGAGCCGGCGCACGCCCACGCCGCGGTCGAACCGCGCATTGCGCAGCGACACGCCCCATCCGTACCCGCGCGCCGCGCACCAGGCCAGCGGCGCCAGCGCACGCGGAAGCGGTCCGCGCGCCTCAGCCATCGGCACGCTCCCCGCGCTTGCCGCCGAGCGTCTCCCGACGCAGCTCGCGGTACTCGCGCACGCCGCCGCGCATCGTCACGATCACATCGACGAGGGCCAGCAGCAGGCACGCCACCAGCATCAGCAGCACCACCGACCACGCGACCGCGAAGCCGACGCGATCCTCATGCGGATGCGCGAAGGTCAGTCCGCGGACCAGCGGCACCAGCGCGGCCAGCGCGAACACCACCGACACGCGCCGCAGCCACCGCCGCCCGCGCGGCACATCCGCCGACCCGAGCCTGATGAAGTACCACACGAGCGCGGCGCCGAGCGCGCACGCCGCCGGCACCGTCACCCACCACGGCACCATGTGCCACGCGCCGAGGTCGCGTCCCGCGAGCGCCGGGTCGATGTCGAGCAGCACCGCGATCACGGTCGGCGCTCCACGCCCGCGTCACCCATCGCCTCGCGAATGATCGGAGCCAAGCGGTCGATCGGCAGCCCCACCACCGTCTGGGGATCTCCCACGCAGCGCACCGGCCAGCCGCGCGCGACGACCTCGGGCAGGTTGTAGCCCCCCGCCTTGCCACTCCACAGCCCCTCGCGCAGGAAGCACTCGAAGTCGGCCTCGGGGAGCTCGCCGATCTCGATCCACGCCACGTCGCGGCCGAGCCGACGCGAACCATCGGGACCGAGCAGGCACCAGCCCGTCACCACGCCGTGCCCGCGGCCGGCGAGCGACGAGATCATCGCCCGCGCCTCGTCGAGTCCGGCAGGCTTGCCGAGCACGACGCCATCGCGCTCGCACACCGTGTCCGCCGCGAGGATCCACGCCGCCCCAGCCCCGCGCGCCGCCCGCCGCTCGGCCACCCGCTGCGCCTTGAAGTGCGCGAGGGCGGTCGCCACCGCGCGCGCATCGACCTCCCCGAGCGGGATGTCGGCGTCGTCGATGTCCGCAGGCTCGATCTCCGCCGCGAATCCAGCCTCGGCGAGCAGCGCGCGCCGACGGGGCGAGCCGCTCGCGAGGACGAACCTCGTCGGCGTTGGCTGCGTGGATTCCTGCGGGGTCTCGGTCACGGCTGTGGCAGAATACGGGTTCGCGCCCAACTTCCGCGGCGGCGGGAGCCGGACACGCCTGGCACCCGTATGGGACTCCGCGCACCCCCTCCGCGCGCCGGGTCCCCGTCGACCCGACGAGCACCTCCGAAGAGCCGAGTGGTTTGACAATCCCCTCCCGTTGCGTGAATCTCCTCCACTCGGCCCCACGTCGTTCCGATACACCTGACGCCCGCCACCAAGGCTCCGCAGGGGCACTCCGTTTGTCAGCACCGCCGGACCAGATGCCTTCGCACGACCCGAACCAGCCCGCGCCCGCGGATCCCTCCGGCTCCAAGGCCGGCGGCGGAGGCGGCACGCCTGGCGGTAGCACCGCCGGCGGTACGGTTGGTGGCACGGTCGGCGGCACCGTGCTCGGCTCCTCCAGCGAGTCCTCCCGCAGCGGCTCCGGCTTCGACACCACCCTCGGCAAGCTCCTCGTCGAGCGCGGCATCGTCCCGCAGTCCGACATCGAGGACTGCATGCGCGAGCTCGCCCACCGCGCCCAGCTGAGCCGCCCGACGACCCTCCAGGAACTCCTGCTCGAGCGCAACCTCGCCTCGTCGGAGCAGATCCAGGCCGCACGGAACGAGACCGAGGCGCACCGCGCCAACGAGAAGATCCCCGGCTACCAGATCCTCCGCAAGCTGGGCCAGGGCGCGATGGCGCAGGTCTACCTCGCCCGACAGAAGTCCCTCGACCGGCTGGTGGCGATCAAGCTGCTCCCCACCAACTACACCGAGAACCCGAACTTCATCGCCCGCTTCCAGAAGGAAGGGCGCGCCGCCGCCAGCCTGAGCCACAACAACATCGTCGCGGCCTACGAGATCGGCGTCGCCAACGGCCGCCACTTCTTCGTGATGGAGTATGTCGACGGCGACACCGTCTACGACCGCATCGCGGCGCGCAAGCGCATCCCGGAGCGCGAGGCCCTCGAGATCATCCGCCAGGTCGCGTCCGCCCTCGAGCACGCCCACGAGAAGGGCTTCGTCCACCGCGACGTGAAGCCGCGCAACATCATGATGACCAAGACGGGTGTCGCGAAGCTGGCCGACCTCGGCCTCGCGCGCGCCATCGGCGACCGCGAACTCGCCGAGAGCGAGGCCGGCCGCGCCTACGGCACCCCGTTCTACATCTCCCCCGAGCAGATCCAGGGCAAGGTCGACATCGGCCCGCCGGCCGACATCTACGGCCTGGGCGCCACCTTCTACCACATGGTCACGGGCAAGGTCCCCTACGAGGCAAAGAGCCAGAGCGAGGTGATGCAGAAGCACCTCCGCCAGCCGCTCGTCCCGCCCGACCACGTGAACCCGCAGATCTCCGGCGGCACCGCGCTCATCATCGAGACCATGCTCGCCAAG
Organism: Phycisphaerales bacterium; assembly: GCA_049318425.1. Taxonomy (GTDB): domain Bacteria; phylum Planctomycetota; class Phycisphaerae; order Phycisphaerales; family SM1A02; genus QWPT01. The sequence continues at coordinate 15,335 of JBMOGJ010000073.1, forward strand.
GATGTGCGCGACCGCTACCGCAACGCGCGCGACCTGATCCGCGACATCGACCTCGTCCTCGCCGGGCGCGATCCCGAGTTCGCCAAGCCGGCCGTCGACATCGCCGCCATCGCCACCGCGGTGCAGGCGACGTCCGCCGAGCCACTCGAGGTGGTGCGGAAGGACTCCGCGAGCCCGTTCTCCAGCCCCGCGGTGCTGACGCTCGTCGCGCTGCTCGCCGCGAGCCTGATCGGCAACCTCGTGCTCATCGGCCTGCTGCTCGCGCGCTGACGGTGTCCCGGACGCCGCCGCACGCGCGCGCCGCCAGAATCACGCCACCTCGACCAGCACCTCGACCTCGACGGTTGCGTCGAGCGGCAGCGCGTTGGTGCCGACCGCGGCGCGGGCGTGCCGCCCCGCCTCGCCGAACACTTCCTGCATGAACTCGCTCGCGCCGTTGGCGACCT
>JBMOGJ010000074.1:0-15593 GCA_049318425.1 Phycisphaerales bacterium
GATGGGCTTCGTCGACGCGCTCTCGAACTCGATCGTGGTGACGGTGCTCGTCGTGCTCGGCACGGTGCTCTCGTCGAGCGCGGTCGGCTACGCGTTCGCGCGCCTGCGCTTCCGCGGGCGGAACCCGCTCTTCCTCGTCATGCTCGGCACGATGATGCTGCCCGGGCAGGTCACGATGATCCCGCTCTTCCTGCTGTTCCGGCAGTTCGGCTGGATCGACACCATCATGCCGCTCGTGGTGCCCGCGTTCTTCGGCAACGCGTTCTTCATCTTCATGTACCGGCAGTTCATCGCGCAGATCCCCGAGTCGCTCGTCGAGGCCGCGCGCGTCGACGGCCTCGGCCATGTCGCGATCTGGTGGCGGATCATCCTGCCGCTCTGCCGCCCCGTCACCGCGATCTGCGCGGTCTTCACCTTCATCGGCACCTGGAACGACTTCCTCGGGCCGCTCATCTACCTGCATTCCGACGAGTCGGCGACGCTCGCCGTCGCGCTCAACGGATTCAAGAACCAGTACGGCGGGCTCGAGGATGTCCATCTCCTGATGGCGCTCTCGGTGCTCACCATGATCCCCTGCATCGTCCTCTTCATCGCGGCGCAGAAGACCTTCGTCGAGGGTCTCGCGCGCGGCGCGGTGAAGGGCTGAGGTACCCGCGATGGCGAATGTGACGCTCACCAAGGTCGGCAAGCTCTACGAAGGCCCGAACGGCAGCGCCGTGCGCGCGGTGGAGGCGGTCGACCTCGCGATCGCCGACGGCGAGTTCTGCGTGCTCGTCGGCCCGTCGGGCTGCGGCAAGAGCACCACGCTGCGCATGATCGCGGGCCTCGAGGAGATCAGCGAGGGCACGCTCGAGATCGACGGCCGCCGCGTGAACGACCTGCCCGCGAAGGATCGCGACATCGCGTTCGTGTTCCAGAACTACGCGCTGTACCCGCACCTCACCGTCGCCGAGAACATCGCCTTCGGACTCGAGACCCGGCGCGCACACCGCAGCGCGCTCGTCGCCGCGCTCTCGGGTGCGGGAGCGGCGCGCGGCGAGGAGTCGGCCGCGATCCGCGCGCGCGTGGCCGAGGTGTCGCGGACGCTCGGACTCGATCCCCTGCTCGCGCGCTACCCGCGCGAACTCTCGGGCGGCCAGCGCCAGCGCGTCGCCGTCGGCCGCGCGATCGCGCGCGACCCAAAGGTGTTCCTCTTCGACGAGCCGCTCTCGAACCTCGACGCGCGCCTGCGCATCGAGACCCGCACCGAGCTGCGCATGCTGCACCGCCGCCTGAAGGCGACGATCGTGTACGTCACCCACGACCAGGAGGAGGCGATGACGCTCGCCGACCGCCTCGTGGTGATGCACCAGGGCAAGGTCCAGCAGAACGCGAGCGCGCAGGAGTGCTACGAGCGCCCCGCCAACCGCTTCGTCGCCGGCTTCATCGGCACGCCGCCGATGAACATCGTCGACGGCCACGCCGCGAACGGCCTCTTCACCGCGAATGGCGCGCGCATCGCGATCCCCGCGTCGCTCGGCGCACGCGCGTGCGCGCTCGGCATCCGCCCCGATCGCCTCAGGCTCGTCGCGGACGGCGGCGCGGACTCCGTTCCCGCCACCATCGCCACCATCGAGCGCCTCGGCGACCGCACCGACATCGCGCTCGACACCGCATGGGGCCGCCTGGTCGCGCGGCTCGACGCCGACCTCGCGGCGCGCGCGCGCGAAGGCGACCGCGTCGGCTGCGCCTTCGACCCGTCGCACGCGCACTTCTTCGAGCCCGGCGCGTGCGGGGCGCGGATTCAGGCCTGAGGCACGCTCTCCGGCCACCGCGCCCGCCACACCTGCAGCGTGAGCAGCGCGCACGCCGTGCCGAGCGCGAATCCGGCGCACACATCGCTCAGATAGTGGGCGTGGATCGCCACCCGCGTCAGCGCGAGCAGGAATCCGAGCGGCAGCAGCACCGCGCGCCACCGCGGCAGCGCGAGCGACAGGATCACGGTCGCCGCCGCACAGGTGGTGGCGTGCCCGCTCGGGAAGCTGTTCACGGCATGCCCGTAGCTGAACGGCGTGAAGTCGAGCCGGCCTTCCTCGAACAGGAGCCGCGGCCGCGACTTTCCGAACACGAACTTGAGTCCGTTCACCAGGAGCCCGCTGCCGCCGACCGCCGCGATCACCGCGAAGGCCCAGCGCGCGAGGTTGTGGCGCTTCTGCGCCGCGGCGACCGCGAACACCACGCCCGCGGGGACGAGCCACCAGATCGCCTCGCCGAGCTCGGTGGTCCACTGGAGCACCTGCGACTCGACCAGCCGGTTCGCCTGCGCCGCGCGCGCGACCGTCGCGTCGGCCGCGAGATGCGCGACGATCGCCGCCGCGACGCACGCGACGACCAGGCCCCAGAGCCGGCGTTCGAACGGCGTGTTCATCCGCGTGTTCATCCGCGCGTTCATCCGAGCGCTCCCCGCTTGAGCGCGTAGCCCGCGGCGAGCATCGACGCGCCCGCGAGCGCGAGCACCGCGAACACCATCGTCGCGTCGCCCGCCCCGAACCGCAGGCACGCCTCGCGCGCCGTGAGCGCGAGCGCGAGCACGAGCCCGCCTGCGAGCGCCCCGGGCACGAACGCCCGCGCGACCTCGCGCCGCCGCGCGCCCACCATGCGGCGCGCGACGTGCAGGCAGTAGACGAGTCCCACGGCGAGCGCGACCACGACGCTCGCCGCGAACACCGTCGCGGCGCCGTAGGGCGTCTGTCCGCCGTACCACGCCGCGGGCGGCGCGAGCAGCGCGATGAGCACCACTCGTATCACCAGCGACCGCCGGTCGATCTCCGGCCGGCCGAGCCCCCAGAACATCGGTCCGCAGCACGAGGTCACGCTCGAGACGAGCGCCGCCACCGCGATCATCGAGACCAGCCCCGCCGACCCGGTGTACTTCTCGCCGTAGAGGACGCGCGGCAGCCGCTCGTCGAGCGCGACCAGCGCCGACACGACCGGCGTCACCAGCAGCGACACGCCGGTGAGCGTGCGCACCCAGATGCGGCGCACGCGCGCGGTGTCGTCGCGGATGCCCGCGTACGCCGGCGTGAGCACGGTGCCGAAGATCGGCAGCGCGATCTCGCTCGGCAGCGAGCAGAGCCGCTGCGCCAGCGAGTAGATGCCGAGCACCGGCAGTCCCGCGACGCGCCCGAGGATGAGCGACGGCGCGCTGTTCGAGAGCATGATGAGGAACGGCACGCCCGCCGCCCGCTGGGCGAATCCGCGCAGTTCGCCCGCCGCGGCGGGGTCGCGCGCGAGGTCGAGCCGCCGCGGGACCAGGATCCAGCCGGTCGCCACCGTCACCGCCGACGACGCCACGAAGCCGAGCGCGAGCGCCGGCGCGCCGAGGCCTGCATACGCGCCGCCCACCGAGGTCGCGACCTGGGCGCACGCGCCCGCGACCGCCGCCATCGAGATCGGCTTGAAGCGCAGATGCTTGCGCTCGACGAACATCCACGGATTCTCGAGCCCCGCGCACAGCGGGCTCGCAGCGATGAGGAGCACCATCGTCCGCACCGCCGGATCCTCGAAGTACCACGCGGCGACCGGAGAGAGCAGTGCGGTCGCGAGCGCGATCAACGTCCCGCGCACCGCCTGCACGCGGAACGCCGCGCCGAGGAAGCGCGGATCGTCGCTGCGCGACGACTGCACGACCGCCTGGTCGATGCCGAGGTACGAGACCGTCTCGATGATGCCCGCGACCATCATGGTCGCCGCGAGCAGGCCGAAGTCCTCCGGCGCGAGCAGGCGCGCGAGCACCAGGCTCGCGAGGAACCTGAGCCCGCGGTCGGCACCGCGCGCCAGGATCTGCCAGAAGGCTGCACTCGTCGTCTGCCGGCGGAGCGTCATCGTCCCGCGGAGTCTAGCGAAACGGGCGCGCGCCCAAGTTCGCGCCCGCGGCCCTCAACTCCACGCGTTGAGCATGATCGCCAGGTCCGCGGCGCCCACCGTGCCGTCGCGGTTGAGGTCACCCGCGCAACCCGCGCACGCGCCCCAGCCGTTCAGGAGCAACGCGAGGTCGGCGGCGTTGACGAGACCGTCCCCGTTGAGGTCCGGGCTCGGCGCCTGGCACTCGTCGGGCACGAGGTCGCCGTCGGCGTCGGTCTCGCTCGCGGGCGCGATCACGATCGCGGTCGCCGCGGGCGCGTCCGACGGGTACACGCGGTAGGTGCGCTCGGTGTAGCCGCTCACACGGTTGTAGCCGTTGATGGTCGACGAGCTCCCGCCGCCGGTCGCGAGCACGCCGCGCCCGTCGCCGGCGTCGCACAGCGAGTGCGGGTTGAAGAGCAGCGCCGCGTTCTCGACATCCCACTCGCCGAGGTACGCGCCGTCGGCCGCGAAGCGCACGATCGCCGACAGCGCCGCGCTCGCCACGAGCACCGAGCCGTCGGCCAGCGCGAACATCCCGCGGAAGTCGGGCAGCGTGCCCGAGCGGTCGGCGAACACCGCGCCGCCGCCCGCGCTTCCCGACGGATTCCACGGGTAGCTGCGGATGACGCCCGCCGTGTACGAGACCAGCAGCTCGGTCGCCCCGCCCGGCGCCGTGCGGAACACGAGGTCGAACGGCGTGCCGGCCGGCGGTCCGCCCGCGGCCACGAAGGTCGAGGAGATCGCGCCCGTCGCGTCGAGCAGCACCACGGCGCCGTTCGCGAGCAGCACGGCCATGCGGCCGTCGGGGGTCACTGCGACCGAGCGCGCCTCGGCGGCGAGCACCGGGCTCCACGCGAGCGGCGCGGCGCCGGCCACGCGGTCGAACGCGAGCACGCGCGGACCCGCGGCGATCGCGAGCCGGCCGTCGGCCGCGATGGCGAGGTCGTTGATGGCGTCGGTTCCGGTCGCCACGGTGCGGCGCAGCACGCCCGAGCGCGGGTCGAGCTCGCGCAGCAGCGTGTCGGACGCGCTCGCCACCCAGCGCGACCGCGAGCCGCGCAGCTCGGCGAAGTCGGTCACGCCGTCGCCGTCGCAATCCTCGCAGGCGTCGAGACGCCCGTCGCGCGAGCGGTCGAGCGACATGTCGGCGATGATCTCGACCGCGTCGGCGGTGCCGTCGCCATCGCAGTCGGTCTGGCAGGCGTCGAGCCGCATGTCGCCGTCCTTGTCGAGGTTCGCGTCGAGCGCGATCTCGAACGAATCGGCCAGGCCGTCGCCGTCGCAGTCGGTCTCGCACGGATCGGGCAGCAGGTCGCCGTCCGAATCGTCGACGAGCCCGAGCAGGATCTCGACCGGGTCGGGCTGACCGTTGCCGTTGCAGTCCTGGCAGGCGTCGAGCACGCCGTCGAGGTTGGTGTCGAGCGAGGGCGCGAGGGCGATCTCCTCGGCGTCGTCGAATCCGTCGCCGTCGCAGTCGCTGCCGAGGCACGGCGCGCCCGCGAGGAACGCCTCGATCGCCTCGGCGGTGCCGCGGTGGAAGCGCAGGTCGATGTTCGAGCTCGCGCCCGAGACCGTGTGGCAGTAGCTCATGATGGTGCCGCGCTGCACCGCACCCGACGCACAGGCGTCGATGCCGTAGTCATGCGTGTGGTAGGTGCCGAGGTTGTGGCCCCACTCGTGCGCGACCACGTTCACGTCCCAGCAGCCGGGATTGGTGTCCGCGCCCGCGACGAAGGTGCCGTTGATGTAGCCGTTGACCGAGTAGCCGAAGCTCTGGCAGCCGGCGTTGAGGTACGCCACGCCTCCGTACGGCAGGTTGCGGCGCCCGGTGATGAGGGTGAACAGGTCGCGGTCGACCGACGCGCCGTTGTCGGTCCAGTAGGTGCGGAACGCCCCCAGCGGATCGGGCTCGTTGAAGAGGTCGGCCTCGTTGGTCTGCAGGCGGACATACGCCACCGCGATGGTCGCGTCGCAGTCGCGGCGGTAGATGGCCGAGATCGCACCCGTCAGCACGCCGAGGTACTCGGTCGCGGCGTAGGTGTTGCCGAAGATGCGGTAGTACTCGAAGTCGGTGTCGAAGGCCATGTCGACGACCTTGAGGACGCCGGGCGGGACCGCGCCGAGGCCGGCGGTGCCGCCCTCCCCCGCGCCCTCACCGAACAGGACGCCGCCGCAGCTCGGCGCATCGGGCGCCGCCGTACCCGAGGTGCGCACGAAGGCGACCTCGCCCGCGCAGAGGCCGGGCGCATCGCTCCCGACGCGGCGCAGCATGAAGTGCCCGTCGCTCGAGCCGAGGTTGATCCAGCCGGCCGCGCCGGTGGCGCCGATGCCGAGGTAGCACGAGGAACCGGCGAGCGACTCGTTGTTCCCCGCGACCGACTCGACGACGCCCTCGAAGTGCGCGACGCCGCGCAGCGCCTCGGTGAGTTCGGCCGACGCGACGCGCTTCGTCGATCCCACCTCGACGCGCACCGACGGCGCGACGCCGGTGAAGCGACGCAGGCGGAGGCGCACCTCACCGATCCCGGCGACCGGCACGACGAGCGTTGCCTCGGCGGCGTCGTGCGCGCGGAGCGCCGCGTGCAGCCCGTCCGCCATGCGGAAGCCGCCTGCCGTCGGGACGACCCACTCGGCGGGAAGCGCGGGCGCCGTCACGCGCGCGGGCTTGCCGGCGGACGTCGCAGGCGCCGCGGGCGCGGCCGGCTTCGCCGACATCCGTGCGTCCACCGGCGCGGACAGCGCCGTCGGGAGGCTCAGGATCGAGGCGTGCAGGAGGGCGGCCGTCGCGAGGGCGGGAATCAGCATGGGACGAAGGTACCTCTCGACACCGCCGCGCCGAAGCAGGATTCCCCGTGAACACCGCAGATTCAGGACGACTGCGAGGGCGGCGAGGGAGGCGAGGTCCGCGTGGAGTCGGTCGCGGCGTCCGGCTTCGGCGCGTGTGGTGCAGCCGGCGCGGTCGGCGCCGCGGGCAGCGACATCGCGTCGAATCGGCCGAGGAGGTGCTTCACCATCGCCTCGAGACGGGCGACGCGCTCGTCGTTGTCGGCCGTCGCGCGGGACGGCGCCGCACGGGCCAGGAACCTCACCCCCTCGGCGCCCACGGGCTTGCGCCTCGGCTGCGCGGAGAGCTGCGCCGCCGCCTCTGCGGCTCCTGGCGGCACCTCGCGGGACTCGATCCTCCGCGGCGCGCGGTTGCCCGAAGGCTCGGGCGGCGCTCCGCGATCCGCCGGCATCGGCCGATGCAGCGGGCGAAACGCGTACTCCGCGTGCTCGTCCCCGACGCCGCGCTGGCGACGTGCCTGGAAGAGCTCGCGCGCGGAGAGCTGGCCGACCTTGCCCACGAGCCAGCCGTGCCAGCGCTCGGCGTCGAACCGGTAGAGCTTCGCGGGTCGGCCCTTCTGCTTGGCGTCCTCGACGTCGCCGACCTCGACGAGCACCCGCGCCTCGACGAACTCGGCGATGCGGCGGCGGAAATTGCTGGCGGACTCGAGCTCCTCCTCGTCGATGCGCGCCACGCGGCGCACCGCGACGCGCAACTGCTCGATGGTGAACTCGGCAGGCAGCAGCGCCAGAAGCGGCGGGAGCGGCGGCCGGCCGTCGGACGGCGCGAAACCGACCATCCCACGTGCGGACAGCTCCTGCTCCCGGATCTCCTGGGCCCTGATCTCCTGCGCCCTGACCTCCTCGAGTCCGTCGAGCGCGAGGCCGCGCAGGCGAACGCCTTCACCCACCATCTGATGCGACAGCGGATCGCTCGCGAGCGCGCGTCGGAACTCCACCTGCGCCTCGGCGACCAGCGACGGGTCGCCGAGCAACTCGGCGAGCCGCTCGAGCGCGCGACCGTGCAGCGGCCCGCCGAACCGCGACGACAGGTCCCACACGCCGCCGGCCGGGAAGCGCCCCGAGGTCCACATCGGCACCACCACCTCGCCGCGGCGGCCGACGCGCGGCATGAGCGGGCGCAGGCGCGCGGTCGTCACGCCGCGCACGGGCTCCCACGGCGTCCCGCGAAGCAGCGCGGCCCCGACATCGCCCGCCGAGGCGCCACCGTGCACCATGCCGAGTTCGCGCGCGGACACGGGCTCGCCACCGATGGTGTCGAGCTCGCCGTCGGGCGAGAGCACGAAGACCACCAGGGCGAACGAGAGGCGTGGTTCGAGGAGTCCCATCGATGGAGTCTGTCGGAGAGGTCGGGGCGGACCCAGAGGTCGGCTGATGGAGAGGGCGAAGCGGCCGGCAGCCGGAACGCCGTAGTCGGCGGGCGGAGCGGGACTTCCGTCTCCTGCGTCGACCGTCGGAGGGAGGAGTCTACGACCATTCTTGTCAACATGCAACAAAATGGGCTTGACTTCTGCTCAGAGAAGAAGTAAAGTGGCCGCTCTCCCCCTCCTTCATCGGCGTCGATGCGCCGGTGAGGTCAGGGTGGATGGCCGATCAGTCTCTGGGCGAATTTCGAGATGTCGTTGCGGATCCATCCGCAATGTGCGTTCATTTCCCGAAACGCCCCCAATCCGCCGTCATGGCGGGAAAGGTATCGCATGACTCACGTGATGAGCCAGCCGTCGTGCACCGTCAACTTCGATATTCTCAATCCTGATAAGAATGAGGGCGGCTATAGCCCCGTCCAGCTCGCCGAGGGCTTCGACGTCGTGTTCGTCCGGAGCCGCAGCGAAACCGACGAGATCCTGCGGGAGGCGGCCGGCTCGGGCGCCGACGGCGACCTCGGCACGCCCCCCCTCTCCAAGCGCATCCGCCTCTACGGCGACCCGACGCTCACCGACTGCGAGATCACCGAGGTGTCGACGGGTGGATCGGTGCCCGTCCTCCAGGCGAACAACAAGAGCGCGTTCGGGGTGCTGCTCGTCGCCGGCCAGCTGGTGCGCGGCGGCAAGCAGAACCGCGGCATCAACACCGACATCTTCATCGAGGCGGGCAAGTCGGCGCAGATCCCCGTGACGTGCGTCGAGCAGGGACGCTGGAGCGGCGGCGCCAACGCCGGGTTCGGATTCGCTGGCTTCGAGCCGGTGACCGTCCGCTGCGCCAAGGCCCGCGATGTCGCCGAGAGCGCCCGCCGCAGCCGGTCGCACGCGGCGAACCAGCAGCAGGTGTGGGACGCGGTCGCGGCGGTCGCCCAGGACGTCGGCGTGCGGAGCTCGAGTTCGGACCTCCTGCAGTCGCTGCGGGAGGTGAAGGCGCGCATCGCCGCCGGTCCGGTGTCGAGGCCGGCCGGTGCGCGGATGGGCGCGCCGACGGGTTCCGACGAGGAGCTCGCGCACACCGAGGAACTCCTGCAGCGCCTCCGTGCCGAGGCGCTTACCCTCTCGCGCGACGTCCACGGGGCGATCGAGCGTGGCGGCGACATCAGCTCGCTCGGCGGCGGGCTCGCGCAGCTCCGGCGGCGACTCGACACGCTGCTCCGTGAGGTCATGCTGCTCGAGACGCGGCGCAACCAGATCCTCGAGCGTCGCCGCAGCGAGGGCGCGGGAGAGGGCGCCGACCAGGCGCTCCGCGTGTCCCACGAGGCGATCGCCCAGGCGGACAAGCTCGCGACGGCCGCCAACGGGATGCTCGTGTTCTTCAACGGCGAGTTCGTGGCGGGCGACCTGTTCGCGGAGCGCGCGTGGTTCTCGAAGCTCTACGGCGAGCTGCGCGACTCGACGATCCTGTCGTGGGAGTCGGTCTCGCGGCGTGCGCAGCGCGAGGGCCGCGCGATCGATCCGCTCGCGAGCCAGCGCGTGATGGGCGCGGCGCGGACGGTGGTGCGCGACACGCTCGCCGGCGACTGGTCGGAGCGCGCGACGCCCGCCCACGGACGGGCGCTGCTGCTCGAGCACCCGTTCCTGCAGAGTTCGGCGATCGCGGCCGACGGCGACGCGCCGCTGCACGTGCTCCTCGGGACCAAGCAGCCGGCGCCGTTCACGCAGGGCGGCGACACCGCGATGCGCACGCGTCTCGGCCGGCCGCCCCTGCGCTGAGCGCGACCACAGAGGACTGAAGTAGCCCCATCCGGGAAGAGACGGTGGGTCACATCCGGGGGAAACGACCACGCGCTGGCGGGAGATCGGCCCCGCGCGCACTGGACGACGAGGGGAGGCGCAAGCCTCCCCTCGTTGGCTTTTCCTTCGGGCGAAGGCGGTCGTCATCCGTTCCGCAGATTCCGGCTGCGCCTGCATCTGCGGGCACTCACGTCACCCGCCCGCCGAAGAGGTGGCCATCACCGAGGACGTGGTCATCACCGAGGACGTGGTCATCACCGAGGACGTGGTCGGCTCGCGAAGACGGGACGGGCCGTGCAGACGGGACGGGTCATGAGACGTGAGTGCCCGCAGACGAAGTCTGCGGAACGGATGACGCATCACTTGGCCGGCGTCGCCGCGACCTTGCCGGGCGCGCGGCGCGCGCAGCCCTCGCGCTTGGTGAGCGCGTCGCCGAGCTCGGCACGCGCGGCCTCGACGTGCGCGAGGATCGCCTCCATCACCTCGGGATGCGCGGCGCTCACATCGGTGGTCTCGCGCGGATCGGCCTCGAGGTCGTAGAGCGCGAGCGGCACCGGCTTCTCGACATACGCCGTCTCGCCGCCGTCCACGCCGCCTGGCTTTCCGTCGAGCGTGCGCGACGTGCGCGGGAGGCTCAGCTTCCAGCGTCCCATGCGCACGCCCTCGAGGTGGTTCGTGTGGTAGTAGAACCAGAACGCCTCGTGCGTCGGCCGCGCGCCCGCGGCGCAGGACCAGACCTCGCGCGCGTCGCGCCCGTCGATGGGACGCTCGGCCGCGGCGGGCGGCGCGCCCGTGATCGCCGCCATGGTCGCGAAGAGGTCGATCGACATCCAGGGCACATCGCTTACGGCGCCCGCGGGCACATGGCCGGGCCAGCGCACGAGGCACGGCGTGCGCACGCCGCCCTCGAAGGTGGTGCCCTTGCCCTCGCGCAGCCCTCCGGTCGAGCCGGCATCGCTGCCGTACGAGAGCCACGGACCGTTGTCGCTGGTGAACACCACGATCGTGTCGCCGGCGACGCCGGTCTCGTCGAGGGCCTTCAGCACCTCGCCGACCGACCAGTCGAGTTCGCGCATGACGCCGCCGTAGAGCGCGCGCCGCTCGGCGGGCGCGAATTCCGCGCTCGCCGCGATGGGCGCGTGCGGCTGCGGGTGCGGGATGTAGGCGAAGAACGGCGTTCCCGCGGCGGCGTGGGTGCGGATGAATCCGACCGCGTGGCGCGTGAGCGTGCCCGTGAGGCGCGCCTGATCGTCCATCGTGCGCACGAGTCCGGCGACCGTCTCGCCGTCGTAGAGCGGGAGCTCGGGCACCGTCGGACTGCGGAACCGCGGCGGCCACATGTCGTTCGAGTAGGGAACGCCGTGGAACACGTCGAATCCGTGGCGCACCGGGTTGAACTCGGGCAGCGAGCCGAGGTGCCACTTGCCGAAGATGCCGGTCGCGTAGCCCTGCGCGCGCAGCAGCTCGGCGATGGTGCGCTCCTCGGCGGCGATGCCGATGCGCGCATCGGGGAAGAGCGCGCCGTGGATGCCGACGCGGTTCGGGTAGCACCCGGTGATGAGCGCGGCGCGCGACGCGCTGCACACCGGTTGCGCGCTGTAGTAGTGACGGAACGTCGCGCCCTCGCGGGCGAGGCGCGCGAGGTTCGGCATCGCGCGGGTGTAGTCGGGCGCGTCGACGCCGTCGAGCGCGAAGCCGGGCGCGTCGCCCCAGCCCATGTCGTCGCAGTAGACGACGACGAGGTTGGGCGGCTTCGTGCCGATGGCTCTCGGCGTCGATGCCTGCGAGGATGAAGGCGAGGATGAAGGCGACGACGGCGGCGCATCCGACGCCCGCATCGACGCGCGCGCAGGCGATTCCGTCAACAACGCCGCGCGTGGCTCCGCGACGGATGCCGCACACGCAGCGACCACGGTGGCGGTGACGACGGCGACCGGGACGGCGCCCCGCGGAAGTACCCAAGTCGGCGACATTTCAGCCACGATACCGCCCGAGGCGCTTGCCTCGGAGGTGACTTCGCAGATACTGCAGGACGTGTCTGAGGAGACCCCCGCCGCTCCCGTCCGCGACCGTCGCGCCACCCGCGATGCCGTCGCGTCTCTCGGGCTCGCGGGTCTGATCGTGGCCGGCGTCGCGATGGGGCTCGACCGTGGAACGGCGACGACCAGTCCCGCTGCAGTCGAACCCGGAGACGAGACGGCCGCCGTCGGCGCCAGCGGCCGCGCGGCGAAGATCGATCCCGCGGCCTTCCCCCGCCCGCTGCCCGAGAAGACCTCGCGCTTCGCGAACCACTGGGCCTACCTGCCCATCGGGCATCCCCGCGCGCCGTCGGTGGCGAACGCCGACTGGCCGCGCAACGAGATCGACGCCTTCATCCTCGCGCGGCTCGAGCGCGAGGGGCTGGAGCCGGCGCCCGAGGCCGACCGCCGCACGCTGCTCCGCCGCGCGTACCTCGACCTGATCGGCGTGCCGCCGAGCGCGGAGGAGGTCGAGGCGTTCGTCCGCGACCGCCGGCCCGACGCGTACGAGCGCCGGCTGGAGGCGCTGCTCGCATCGCCGATGTACGGCGAGCGCTGGGGCCGCCACTGGCTCGATGTCGCGCGCTATGCCGACTCGAACGGCGTCGACGAGAACATCGCGTACGCCAACGCGTTCCGCTACCGCGACTACGTGATCGACGCGTTCAACCGCGACATCCCGTTCGACGAGTTCCTGATCGACCAGATCGCGGGCGACCTGATCCCCGAGCCGGCGAACCCCACCGCCGACGACGATCACCGCACCCGGAGCCGCATCGCGGCGCTCGGGTTCCTCGCGCTCGGCCCGAAGATGCTCGCCGAGCCCGACAAGGAGAAGGAGCGCGTCGACGTCGTCGATGAGCAGATCGACGTGGTGACCAAGGCGTTCCTCGGCCAGACGGTGTCGTGCGCGCGCTGCCACGACCACAAGTTCGACCCGGTGTCGCAGGCGGACTACTTCGCGCTCTCGGGCGTGTTCCGCAGCGTGTCGACCTTCGACAACATCGCGACCGTGGGCCGCGTGGCGCAGCGACCGCTCGCGACCGCCGCGGAGGTGAAGCGCAGCGAGGAGTGGCGCGCGCAGGCCAAGGAGCTCGACGAGGCGCGCGACCGCGCGCGGGAGTCGCTCCGTTCGCTCGAGCGCCGGCGCAACGCCGCGCGCTGGGCGGAGGCGCTCGCGGCGCCGGCCGGAATGACCATCGTCGTCGTGGACGGCGCCGTTCCGCGCGCGAACCCGCTCGGCGACGCGCTCGCGGCCGCGGCGCGCGACGTCGCGGCGCCGGTCGCCGAGCGCGAGGCGTTCCGCAGCGCGCGTGCGGCGCGCGATGCGCATGAGAAGTCCCGACCCGCGGACCTGCCGCGGACGCTCGTCGTGAAGGAGGCGAAGGTCGACGAGACCCCGCTCCACGACCGCGGCGACCACACGCAGCCGAAGGGCGACACGATCGCGCGCGCGGTGCCGTCGGTGCTCGAGCGCGCGCTTCCGGGGCCGCGCTTCCCCGCCGACCGCAGCGGCCGCCTCGAGCTCGCCCGGTGGATGGCCGACCCCGAGAACCCGCTCACCGCGCGCGTCGCGGTGAACCGGCTGTGGACCTGGCACTTCGGGATCGGACTCGTCGACACGCCGAGCAACTTCGGCGTGCTCGGCAGCGCGCCGTCGCATCCCGAGCTGCTCGACCACCTCGCGCGCCGCTTCGCCCGCGAGCGGTGGAGCATGAAGGCGATGCACCGCCTGATCATGACGAGCGCGACCTACCGCCAGTCGAGCGCGACCCACGAGGCGCTGCCCGACTTCGACCCCGACAACCGGCTGCTGTCGCGGTTCCCGCGGCGGCGCGTCGAGGCCGAGATCATCCGCGACTCGGTGCTCGCCGCGTCGGGCGCGCTCGACACCACCATGGGCGGCACCCTGCTCGGCGCGGGCGACCACGACTACGTGACCAACGACCAGTCGGGCAACTCGGCGCGCTACGACTCGAACCGGCGCAGCATCTACCTGCCGGTGATCCGCAACGCGATGTTCGGGCTGTTCACGGCGTTCGACTATCCCGACGCCAGCGCGCCGATCGACTGCCGCCCGCGCACGGTGGTCGCGCCGCAGGCGCTGTTCTTCATGAACGCGCCGTTCGTCGAGACCGCGGCCAAGCGGATCGCGGAGACGCTCGCGGCCACCACCCGCGACAGCGACCAGCGGGTGCGCGAGGCGTTCCGCCGCACGCTCGCCCGCGACCCGGACGTGCGCGAGCACGAGGAGTCGCGCGACTTCCTCGCCGGACTCGAGCGCTCCGGCCTCGCGAGCGCCGACGCGCTCACGCGGCTCTGCCACGCCCTGCTGTCGACCAACGAATTCGTGACCATCGAGTAGACCCGCCGGGCGCGCCGCCGCCCGGACACCCGAACCCACCGCACGCACCATGCTCTGCTCGCACCGACACCATCCGCTCTCCCGCCGCGACGCGCTCGCGGAGCTCTGCGCGGGCTTCGGCTCGATCGCGCTCGCCGGCCTGCTCGCGCGCGAGGGCCAGGCGCTGTCGATGCCGGGCGGCGGCGTGCTCGCGGCGCCCCACTTCCGTCCGCGGGCGAAGCGGGTCATCTTCCTGTTCATGCACGGCGGGCCGTCGCAGATCGACACCTTCGACTACAAGCCGCTGCTCGCGCGCGACAGCGGGAAGCCCCTGCCGTTCGCGAAGCCGCGCGTGCAGTTCGCGGAGACCGGCAACCTGCTCGCGAGCCCGTGGAAGTTCCGCCAGTACGGCGATTCGGGCGCGTGGGTGAGCGACCTCTTCCCGAATGTCGCGAAGGTGGTCGACGAGTGCTGCTTCGTGAAGAGCCTGCACGGGTCGAATCCCGCGCACGGCGGCGCGCTGCTCAAGATCCACACCGGCACCGACACCTTCATCCGCCCGTCGATGGGCTCGTGGGTCTCGTACGGGCTCGGCACCGAGAACGACGACCTGCCCGCGTACATCACCATCTGCCCGACGCTCGGGCACGGCGGCGTCAACAACTTCTCGAGCTCGTTCCTGCCGGCCTGGACGCACGGCACGCCGATCGGGCACGCGGGCGTGCCAGCGAGCCAGGCGCAGATCGAGCACATGACGGCGGGCATGCCGCCCGAGCTCCAGCGCCGGCAGCTCGACTTCCTGAACACGCTGAACGAGCACCACATGGCGCGCAACGGCGCCGACGCCGCGCTCGAGGGGCGCATCGAGAGCTTCGAGCTCGCGTACCGCATGCAGGCGACCGCGCCCGCGGTGATGGACCTCTCGGGCGAGAGCGCCGCGACGCAGCAGCTCTACGGCATCGACGAGGCGAAGACGGAGAACTTCGGCCGCCAGTGCCTGCTCGCGCGGCGCTTCGCGCAGGCGGGCGTGCGCTTCATCCAGTGCACGCACAGCTACAAGTGGGACCAGCACGGTGATCTCCGCAACGGCCACACCTCGAACGCGGCCGAGGTCGACAAGCCGATCGCAGGCCTGATCCAGGACCTCAAGAGCCACGGCATGCTCGAGGACACGCTCGTCCTCTGGGGCGGTGAGTTCGGCCGCACGCCGACCGCGCAGGGCGGCGACGGACGCGACCACAACCCGCACGGCTTCACCATGTTCATGGCGGGCGGCGGCGTGAAGCCCGGCTTCAGCTACGGCGAGACCGACGACTACGGCTACTACGCCGCGGTCGACAAGGTCGA
>JBMOGJ010000075.1:0-15196 GCA_049318425.1 Phycisphaerales bacterium
CCGAGAAGGCCTGGCACTCGCTCTTCGCGAAGACCCTCTTCATCAACGTGCCCGACGCCGAGATGCCGTCGTTCAAGGCCGACTGGACCATCATCAACGCCTGCGGGATGAAGATCACGAATCCCGCGGAATTCGGCCTCAAGACCCACATCGGCATCGTCCAGAGCCTCGAGAAGAAGACCGTCGTCATCGTCGGCACCGAGTACGCCGGCGAGATGAAGAAGTCGATCTTCTACGCGATGAACTACGACCTGCCGGACATGGGCGTCTTCCCGATGCACTGCTCGTGCAACGTCGACCGCAAGGATCCGTCGAACGTCGCGCTCTTCTTCGGCCTCTCGGGCACGGGCAAGACGACGCTCTCGGCCGACCCGAACCGCGACCTCGTCGGCGACGACGAGCACGGCTGGTCCGACGCCGGCGTCTTCAACGTCGAGGGCGGCTGCTACGCCAAGTGCATCAAGCTCTCGAAGGAGGGCGAGCCCGAGATCTGGAACGCGATCCGCTTCGGCTCCGTGCTCGAGAACGTGGTGATGGATCCCGTCACCCGCGTGCCCGACTACGACAGCGCCAAGAAGGCCGAGAACACGCGCGTCACCTACCCCGTGTCGTTCATCGCCAACGCGAAGATCCCGTCGGTCGCGGGTCACCCGAAGAACGTCGTGTTCCTCTCCGCCGACGCGTTCGGCGTGCTGCCGCCGGTGTCGAAGCTCTCGCCCGAGCAGGCGATGTACTACTTCCTCAACGGCTACACCTCGAAGCTCGCGGGCACCGAGGCGGGCGTGAAGGAGCCGCAGCCGAACTTCTCGCCGTGCTTCGGCGGGCCGTTCCTCCCGCGCGCCCCGATGGTCTACGCCGAGATGCTCGCCGAGCGCATCAAGAAGCACGGCGCCAACGTGTGGCTCCTCAACACCGGCTGGACGGGCGGACCGTACGGCGTCGGCAACCGCTTCAAGCTCTCGTACACGCGCACCTTCGTCACGCGCATCCTCGACGGATCGCTCGCCAAGGCGTCGTTCGAGACGCATCCGATCTTCGGCCTCTCGATGCCCACGGCGGTCGAGGGCGTGCCGAGCGAGGTGCTCAATCCGCGCAACACGTGGGCCGACAAGGCCGCGTACGACGCGAAGGCCACCGAGCTCGCCAAGAAGTTCCGCGAGAACGAGAGCAAGTTCAAGATGACCGCCGCGGTGATCGCCGCCGGTCCGCGGGTCTGAGCGACGGCAGGCTGCACACGGTTCCAGGTGAATCACGATGGCGATCTACTACTTCGAGCTCGACGGTCATGGCACGCCCTGCAACCTCGGACGCACGCTGCGCGCGTTCGGCCAGCAGGTGAAGCTGGTCGATGTCCACCAAGCCTCCACGCTGCCCGCGGATCTCGATGAGGTCCACGGCGTCGTCGTCTGCGGCGGCGGAGCCTCGGTGACCGCGTCGAGCGGAGCCGTCGAGTCGTTCGCGCGCGCCGCCGCGAAGGCGGAGATCCCGCTGCTCGCGATCGGCTCGGGCGCGCGCCTTGTGGCCCGCGCGCTGGGTGGCGAGGTCAGCCCGTGCTCCGAGCGCGGCATTGCCACCGTCAAGTTCAACGCCGTCGGCCGCGAGGAGCCGCTCTTCGCGGGCCAGCGCTGGTCGAGCGAGCAGGCGGTGTGGAACGACGAGTGCGTGTCGAAACTCCCCGAGGGCGCGCGGCCGTTCGCCTCGACCGCGGGTTCGAAGTTCGCGGCGTGGGGCGTCGGTCCCTGGACCGTCGCGATCGACTGGCATCCCGAGTGGGACGCCAAGGAGATCGCCGAGTGCGCGAAGGCGCAGGGCGCGGTTTCCTCGACGACCGTGTCGGCCATCGAGCGCCTCGGGCAGCTCTTCGGCGAGCGCGTGAGCATGATCCTCATGCCGGTGGACCGCATGAACGCGGGCCGCGCCAAGGACGTCCGGCACTGAACTTGAGTGTTCGCGACTGGCGAGCGGCTGCGGCTGCGCCGCAGGGCGCTCGCCTTCGCTCACTTGGGTTGAGCGTTCGCGACTGGCGAGTTTCCGCGGGGATCGCGGCCAGTGAGGTCGTGAACGCAGCGTCGGGTTACACGGCGAGCGCGGGGCGGCCGGCCTTGAGCGCAACCTTGCGGGCGCTGTTGGCGATGCTCGCCGGGTCGAGACCGACCTCCGCGAGCTGCTCCTTGCGCTCGCCCTGGTAGATCCAGCCGTCGGGCATGGCGAGTCGCGTGATGCCGCGGGTCTCGACCTTGCGCTCGTTGCACGCCTCGAGGACGCAGGCGCCGAACCCGCCGCGGATCGAGTGATCCTCGACGGTGACGATCGGGATGCCCCGCGCGACCAGGCTGGCCACGAGGTCGATGTCGACCGGCTTCGCGAACCGCGCGTCGTACACATCGGCCTTGATGCCGTCGAGCGCCAGTTCGCGCGCGGCCTCCGCGGCGTCGATCGCGCTCGTGCCGTAGCCGAGCAGCGCGACCTGCGGATCGGCGTGCGTGACCAGCGCGCGCGCCTTGCCGGGCACGAACGGAGGGCACGCCTCGTGCGCGAACATCGGGCTCACGCTGTCGCGGGGGTAGCGCACCGCCGAGAGGCCGTCCTCGTAGCCCGCCATGAACTCCACGGCGGCCTTGAGGCTCGGCTCGTCCATGGGCGCCATCAGGCAGGCCTTGGGCAGCGTCGCGAGCAGCGCGACATCGCAGAAGCCGTGGTGCACGGCTCCGTCGCCGCCGACGAAACCGGCGCGATCGAGGCAGAGACGCACCGGCAGTCCCTGGAGCGCCGACTCCTGGAACGCCTGGTCGAACGCCCGCTGCAGGAAGGTCGAGTACACCGCGAGGAACGGCTTCCATCCGGTCTTCGCGAGGCCGGCCATCATGTCGAGCGCGTGGCTCTCGCAGATGCCCGTGTCGAACACGCGGTCGGGGAAGCGGTTGATGACCTTCGAGACGCCGGTGCCGTCGGGCATCGCGGCGGTGCAGGCGACGACCTTCGGGTCGCGCGCCATCAGGTCGGCGAGGATCTCGCCGAACGCGCCGGTGAAGCTGCGCGCGCTCTTCTTGAGCTCGACGCGGCAGCCTTCGCTGACCAGCTCCTCGCCGTCGTCGTTCATCATGGTGAACGGGCTCGGCGAGTGGAAGGTCGTCGAGTCGCCCTCGGCGAACTTGAAGCCCTTGCCCTTGACGGTCTTCACATGGAGGACCATCGGGCGGTCGAAGTGCTTGGCCTCGTTGAGGACATCGATGAGCGCCGGGATGTCGTGTCCGTCGACGGGACCGACCGTCACCAGCCCGAAGTGCTCGAACCAGGCGTCCTCGCTCACGCAGGTCTTCGAGACCTCGCCGAGCTTGTGGTAGACCTCGGCCATCGCCCGGCCACCGGGCACGACCTTGGAGAACTCCTTGGCCGCGCGCTTGAAACCGCCGTAGGTGTGGGAGAGGCGGAGCCGGTCGAAGTAGGCCGCGACCGCGCCCTGGGGCTTGGCGATCGACATGCCGTTGTCGTTCAGGATCACGAGGAACTGCCGCTTGAGCGTGCCCGCGTTGTTGAGGCCCTCCATCGCGACGCCGTTCACGATCGACGCGTCGCCGATGATCGAGACCACGCGGCGCCCGTTGGGGTTCGCGTCGCTGTATCCCTCGCCGTTGAGCGTGTCGCCGCGCGCCATGCCGACCGCGGTCGAGATCGCGGTGCCGGCGTGGCCGACCGAGAAGAGGTCGTACGGGCTCTCGCGCGGCTCGGGGAAGCCGGCCATGCCGCCGCGCTGGCGCAGCTTCGAGAGCAGCGGGTACCGACCGGTGAGCAGCTTGTGCGGGTAGCACTGGTGGCCGACGTCGAACAGCAGGCGGTCGTGCGAGAAGTCGAACACCCGGTGCATCGCGATCGAGAGCTCGATCACGCCGAGGTTCGGCGCGAGGTGGCCACCCGACTTCGCGACCTGCTCGCAGATGGCGGTGCGCATCTCGGCCGCGAGCTCGGACAGGCCCTCCATCGAGAGATGGCGCAGGAGCTCGGGCGACGACAGGGTGGGGAGCAGCTTCTGGGGCACGGCAGGATCCAATGCGCAGCGGGACTTTGGGGGCGGCCCGATGCGGCGTTCGCGACCGTCGGGCGCCACGGTACTCCGCGGGCCTCCGACGGTTCGCGAATGATATCGGAGCCCGATGCGCCACCCGTTCGATTTGGCGTCAAATCGAGGTTTTCGGGCGCTGCTTCGGGCAGGACCGCGCGGTGTGGAGCGCGCCCGCGCGGCGCTCACTTCGTCCGAGACGCGAGGAAGTCGACCAGCGCGCGCAGCCTGGCGCCGCGATCCCCGAGCGGTGCGAGTGCGTCGAGCGCCTGCGCCCGCAGGCGCTCCACCTCGCGGCGGCTGCCCTCGATCCCGTGCACGACGGGGTAGGTGAGCTTGCCGGCCTCGGCGTCCTTGCCGGTGGCCTTGCCCGCGTGTTCGGCCGTCTGGGTCGCGTCGATCAGGTCGTCGACGATCTGGAACATCAGCCCGATCGCCTGTCCGTAGCGGGTCAGGCGCGCGAGGGTGTCCGCATCCGCGCCACCGGCGAGCGCGCCCATGCGGCACGAGCACTCGAGCAGCGCGCCGGTCTTGTTGTGATGGACGAGTTCCAGCTTCGCGGGCTCGCCGAGGCCCGCGGGGAAGCCCTGCAGGGTGTCGTAGACCTGACCCGCGATCATGCGCACCGTCGCCTGCATGAGCTCCGACTGGATCGCCGCGACGCCGTGGCGGCTGCCCGCGGCCGCGATCGGCGCCAGCGCCAGCAGGCAATCGCCCGCGAGGATGGCCATCGCCTCGCCGAAGGCGACATGGCAGGTCGGCTTCCCGCGGCGCATCGTGTCGTTGTCGAGGGCGGGAAGATCGTCGTGCACGAGGCTGAACGCGTGGACGAACTCGATCGCGACCGCGGCCGGCATCGCGCCGGCGACATCGCCACCCACGGCGAGCGCGCTCTCGAGCACCAGGATCGGCCGCAGCCGCTTGCCGCCCGCGAGCACCGCGTGCAGGCAGGCCGCCCGCAGGTTGTCGGGAAGCGGATGCTCGGCGAGGAACCGCGACAGCGCCGCCTCGATCTGCGTGAGCAGCGCGGCGTCGAGCGGGGGCGACGAGGATCCCGGCGCGGGCGTCGGTGTCGGCGGGAGCTGGGAAGGTGGGCGGGACATCGCGCGTGCGAATGTACCGCATCCCGCGCATCCGCTGCCTGCCCGTTAGGATGCGCCGCATGACGGGACTCTGGGACTTCTTCACGATCATGGAACGCGGCGGCTTCGTCATGTGGCCGCTGCTGGCGATCAGCGTCGTGGCGGTGGCGGTGAGTCTCGAGCGCGCGTGGTTCTGGTTCAACCTCCACTCCGGGCGCGAGACGCTGCGCTACCGACAACTGCTGAGCGCCTTCCGCAACGGCGACCGCTCCAAGGCCGAGTCGCTGCTGCGCCGCCCGGGCAACGTGTACGACCAGCTGTCGCTGCGCATGCTCGAGGACGGTCCCGACGACGCGACCGCCCTCGAGGAGATCGAGGAACTGCGCACCCAGACCGAGCGGTTCTCCACCGTCCTCTCGACGATCGTCACCGCGAGCCCGATGCTCGGGATCCTCGGCACCGTGACCGGCATCATCCAGTCGTTCGAGCTCCTCGGCGGGAAGCAGTCCATCATCGACCCGAACGACGTCTCGGGCGGCATCGCCGAGGCGCTCATCACGACCGCGGGCGGGCTGATCATCGCACTCGCGGCGCTGTTCCCGTACATGATGTTCCGCGTGCAGTCCGACCGCGCGCTCGGACGGTTCGAGGCGATCGTGACGGCGGCGAAGCAGGGGCTCGGCCCGACCCGCAACTGGTCGGTGCGCAAGTGAACCCGCTGCGCCGCATCGCCGCGCGCACGCTGGTGCTTTCGGCGCTCGGCGCGGCCTCAGTTGGCGGTCCGCTGTGCGCACAGGGAGCCGACGCGTCTCCGGCCGGGCGTGCGTCCGACCGCCGCTCCGCCTCCATCGAGGCTCCGGATTTCGTCCGCTCCACCTCGCGCGACGGGGTCGTCGCGCTCGACACCGGCACCACGATCTACCGACGCGCCGATGGAACCGGTCCGACGATCGCGCTCGTGGGCGTCGTGCACATCGGCGACAAGGCGTACTACGCGCGCCTCGTCGAGCTGCTCGACCGCCACGAGACCGTGCTCTTCGAGAGCGTGATGCCGCGGGGGAGCTTCGGCGCGGGCGGCGCCGACGACGACGAGCGACGCCGCGCCACCATCGAGGTCATCGACTTCCTGCGCGACGCGCTCGTGGCGCACCTGTCCTCCGAGGGCGAGCTGCCCGGGACCATCGCCGAGTTGCGCGCCTTCATGGCCGCGCGTGATTCGCGCGCGGCCCGCTCGATCGATCTCGCGATGATCGACGGCTGGGGCAATCCCGTCACCTACCGGCGCGAGGACGCGCAGCGGCCGCTGCTGACCTCGTTCGGCGCCGACGGCGCGGCGGGCGGCGAAGGCGCGGCCGCCGACATCGTGGTGACGGAACTCCGCGGCGCCGGATCGGCCGATCCCGCGCATGGCGAGGCGGACCGTCGCGGCGCGAAGCGCGGCAAGTCCGGGCCGCACCTCTACGAGACCTTCGCGGCTTCCCTCGGCACCGACACCCAGATCGGCTCGATCGACTACGACCGCGCGCACTGGTGGCCGGCCGACATGTCGGCGCAGCGGATGAAGGAGCGGCTGCTCGCCCGCGGCGTCCGCAGCTCGGTGGTGGACATCGTCTCGGCCGGCGACGGACTGCAGCTCGGGCTCATCCGGCTTCTGCTCGGCATCGCGTCGAAGTCGCCGGAGTTCAAGCGCACGGTCATCAAGATGCTCGGCACCGCCAGCGAGCAGTCGCGCGCGTCCGGCATCGGTGGCGAGGAGATGGCGGTGATCCTCGACGAGCGCAACGAGGTCGTGGTGGCGCGGCTGCGCGAGCTCCTCGCGTCCGACGCGGCGCCTCGGTCGATCGCGGTGTTCTACGGCGCGGCGCACATGCCCGGCATCGGCGCCTCGCTCGAGCGCGAGTTCGGACTGGTGCCCGTCGAATCGACCTGGTTCACCGCCATGAGCGACGACGGCTGGGGCGTCGACAAGATCGAGGCGCGGATCGCAGCGCTCGAGCGCTCCCGCGCGGCGACGGTCGCGGCGGACCCGATGGGCGCATTCCCCGCGTGCGCCGAAGTCGACGCGCGGCTCGATGCCTTGCGGGCGCGCCTCGCTACGCGCCGCCTGCAGCAGTGAATGTCGGGAGACCGCGCGGTTCCGCGCGATGAATCCTGCTCAGTTCTCAGGGTGCGAGAACAGGATCGTGTCGTCCGAGTAGCCGGCGTTGTTCATCCAGCGCGACTGGTCCATCAGGTCGCGGAGGCCCTGCGCCGAGGTCGAGAGGTCGGCCCGCACGGTCGGCACCGTCGCCTTGATGCGGCGCAGCGGCACGCACTCGGGCACCAGCACCTGCAGCGCGCCGCTTCCCTGACCGTCGCTCGGCACCCACATGTCGGTCATGCCGCGGCGGTGGGGCACGATCCAGGCGCCGCCCCGCGCGAGCTCGTCCGGGTTCTTGTAGATGCCCGGCTGCGCGACGAAGCTCGAGCCGAACACGATCATGTCGCTCGGGCGCTGGATCTGGCTCAGCGTGCGCGCCACCATCTCCTGGCGCTCGACGAGCTGGCCCTGCGTCTTGTAGTAGCCCGTTCCCGAGAACCGCATGCGCGGCTGGTTGGTGGCGGAATCGGTCGTCCACCAGCCACCGAGGTAGTACGCGTTGTAGCCAAAGGCCGGATTCGCGGCGATCTCGGCCGGCGGGATCTCGCTGGTCTGCTCGTAGTCGGCGAGGTAGTCGTACATGAGCGACCGGTCGTGGTCGAGGAAGGGCAGCAGCCGGTACGGGTAGGTGCGGCAGAACTCCGGGTCGACGCGGTTGCCGTCACGGTCGCGGACCTTGATCCGGAGCGCGGCCTGCACGCCGTCGTCCATGAAGCCGGGCATCGCGCGGTCCTCGTTCTGGCTCGCGTACTGCGTCCAGGCGGTCGCGACCTGCTTCAGGTTGCTCAGGGCCTTGGTCTGGCGCGCCGTCTTGCCCGCCTGCACCACGCCCACCGAGGTGATCGCGAGCAGGATGGCGATGATGCTGATCACGACGAGCAGTTCGACGATCGTGAACGCGGGGCGGCTGGCGGCGATCCGACGGGGCATGGTCATCTCCGGTGGCTCCTGGCATCCCCGGGGAGGCCGAGGATCGTGCCACTATACGGAAAGCCGCTCGATCGGGAGGCAACTTCTCCGATCCTGCGGGCAAAGCCGTTTGGACATCCGACCTCAGTTGGGCAGTGGCGCCGCGGGAAGCGTGGAGAACGGCGCCTCTCCGCGCAGCCGGCGCGCGAGGTCCGCCATGATCCGCTCGTCCTCGAAGGCGTGCATGTGCGCCCATTCGCCGCTCGGAGTGGGCAGCCACCAGAGATCCGCCCCTTCGGGCACCGCGAACTCCTCGCCGACCGTGATGTCGTCGAGCCGCGTGTAGCACACGAGCTCATACTCGCGCCGTGCGGAGCGCAGCCGCTGCATGAAGTCGGAGGTCTGCTTCATGTCGTCGCTCTGCGGCGTTCCCAGCGGGATGCCGGCGAGCCGCGCGCCCTCGTGCGGTGTCGAGATGGTGAAGAGCCGGTGGATCGGCAGGCGGCGTCCGGCGTCATCGAGGATCGCCGCGTCGCGCGCCACCAGGCCGCCCATCGAGAACGCCACCACATCGACCGCCGGGAGGTGGTCGACGTCGACGAACAGCGCGGCCGCGACCGCGGTCAGCAGCTTCTGGCGCGCGCCCTCGAAGGTGTGCTCGTCGAAGAAGTCGACCTCGACAAGCGGGCCGGCGAGGCAGGGGCGGAGCGCCGCGATGATCGCCGCGCTCGACACCGCCGGGTCGCCGATCCCGGCGAGCACGATCACGGGGCGATCGAGCTGGACGGGTGACTCCGCCATCCGCCGCAGATCGCTCGCGGCCTCGGCGTGGGGCACGGCAAAGGAGGGATTCGGCTCGCGGTAGGGGAGCGCGCAGCCGGGCGTGAGGATCGACACCAGCGCCGCGGCGAGGATCGCCGTCGCCGTCGCAGGCACCGCGCGCCGCGCGCCGGCGCCCGTCGCCTCCCGTCGGATCCATGGCACCGCGGCGCGCATCGGTCGGATCAGCTCGTCTTCCCGATGGTGACCTGTTCGACGAGGCCCGCGCGGATCTTGTCCTTGCCGGAGCCGAGCTCGCCGATCGGGTCGGGCGGCACGATCTCGACGAGCTTCTCGCCGAGCTTCGCCTCGCCGCGCTTGACCTTCGCCTCGAACTCGCGGCACTCGTGCAGCAGGCGGTCGAGGATCTCGGCCTCCGGCACATTGGCCACGCGCTGGCCCTGGACGTAGATGATGCCGCGACGGTCGCCGGCGAACACCGCGACATCCGCGCCCTCGGCCTCGCCGGGCCCGTTGACCACGCAGCCCATCACCGCGACCTTGATCGGCAGCACGAGCTCGGGCATGAGCTTCTTCTCGACTTCCTTGACGAGCGTGAAGAGATCGACCTGGATGCGCCCGCAGGTCGGGCAGGCGATGAGCTCGACGCCCTTGCGCTCGCGCTTCCCGAGGCAGTACAGCAGCTCGAGCCCGTCCTTGACCTCGTCGATGTGGTCGCTCGCGTACGAGATGCGCAGCGTGTCGCCGATGCCGTTCGCGACCAGCGTCGACAGCGCCGCGATCGAGCGGATCGCGCCCGTGTCGCGCGGCCCCGCGTGGGTCACGCCGAGGTGCAGCGGGTAGTCGAAGCGCTTCGAGATCTCGGTGTAGACGTCGATCACCATCGACGCGTCCATCGACTTCGCGCTGATGGTCACGTCGTGGAAGCCGCGCGCGTCGAAGATGTCGAGGTACTCCTCGAGCTTCGCGATCATGAGCGCGAGCATGTGGCCCGACTTGTGGCCCGCGAAGAACTTGCCCAGCTCCTCGGCGCGGCGCTGCTTGTCCTTGCGCTCGATGATCGAGCCCTCGTTCACGCCGATCCGGATGGGGATCCCGCGCTCCTTGCAGGCGTCGATGACCTTGTTGACCTGGTCGCGGTCGCTGATGTTGCCCGGGTTCAGGCGGATCTTGTGGACGCCCGCCTCGACGGCCTCGAGGGCGCGCTGGAAGTGGAAGTGGACGTCGGCCACGATCGGCACCGACACCTGCTTGAGGATCTCGTGGAGCGCCTCGGTGTCCTTCCGCTCCGGCACGGCCACGCGCACGATGTCGACCCCGGCGGCGGCGTAGCGCTCGATCTCCCGCACGCAGGCGTCGATGTCGTGGGTGTAGCCGGCGGTCATGGTCTGCACGGCGATCGGGGCGTCGCCGCCGATGCGGACTCGGCCAACGCGGTCATCACCAACGGTCACCTGACGGGTCTTGCGGCGGGGGCTCATAGATCGCGAGTATAGAGCGGTTCTCAGACGCAGCGGCGGGTCTTCCTGTAGAGTGGCGGCGTTCCGGGTGAGTCCCACGGAACATCCACCATTGGAGGCCTCAGTGATGTCAGCAACCCCCGCTCCGTACGTCCGGCTCCGTCTCTCGATCATGATGTTCCTGCAGTACGCCATCTGGGGCGCGTGGCTGCCGATCCTCTACCCGTTCCTCATGGGTCACCGCGGGTTCTCGCTCGACCAGACCGGCCTCTGCCTGATGGCGGGCGCCGTCGGTGCGCTCGCGGGACCGTTCATCGCGGGCCAGCTCGCCGACCGCTCGTTCGCCACCGAGAAGCTGCTCGCGATCAGCCACTTCGTCGGCGCGATCATCGTCTACTTCCTCGCCGGCGCGGACAAGTTCGAGGTCTTCCTCGCGCTGAGCTTCGTCTACGGACTCGTCTACGCGCCGACGATGGCGCTCACCAACTCGATCTCGTTCGCGAACCTGCCCGACCGTGACCGCGACTTCGGTCCGGTCCGGCTCTGGGGCACCATCGGCTGGATCGCCGCCGGCATCGGCATCGGCCAGATCCTGCTGCGCTCGTACAACGACTCTCCCGAGCTCCTCAACGAGGGCCGCGGCGTGGGCTTCCTGATCGCGGCCGGCCTCGGCGTGGTGATGGCCGTCTACTGCCTCACCCTGCCGCACACCCCGCCGACCAAGTCGGCCGAGGAGAAGACCGCCTGGCTCGAGGGCGTCAAGGAGGTCTTCAAGCAGCCGCTCATCACGCTGTTCGCGATCGCCGTGCCGGTCAGCATGATCCACCAGTTCTACTTCGTCTTCACCAGCGACTTCGTGACCAAGGTCCAGGCCGCGGCGAAGAGCGAGAGCGCCGACGCGTTCTCCAACTGGGTCAACCAGATCTTCGGCGTCGGTGGCGGCGGCCTCATGACCATCGGCCAGATGACCGAGATCGCGGTGCTCGCCCTGATCCCGTTCTTCGCCAAGTCGGTCTCGCGCAAGAACCTGCTCATGATCGGCCTGGCTGCCTACGCGGCCCGCATGGCGCTCTTCGCCTTCGCGCCCTCGCTGCCGACCGTGATCCTCGGCATCGCGCTGCACGGCTTCTGCTTCGGCTGCTTCATCTTCGTCGCGTTCATGGTCGTCGACGAGAACACCACGCCCGACATCCGCGCCACCGCGCAGAACCTCTTCAACCTGGTCATCGTGGGCATCGGCATCATCGTGGGCAGCCTGTTCGCCACCAGCGTCGTCGCCAAGTACGCGACCGCCGGCGGCGAGATGGACTACCAGAAGCTCTTCAGCGTGCCCATGTACATGGCGCTCGGCTGCCTGGTGCTCATGCTCCTGTTCTACCCGTCGAAGAAGAAGGCTGCCTGACGCGTGGCGGGCGAGGCGAACATCACCGATGTCGCAGCGCTCGAGGAGTTCCGGCGCGCGCTGAACCGGTTCCGCGAGGAGATCGGGGTGGCGATCGCCGAGGCCGACAGCGAGATCAAGTCGACCTTCATCTGGCTCGAGCGGGACCGCATGCTGCACTGGCGGCGTGCGGTCCCGCGTTTCGAGGAGGAGCTGACCTCGGCCAAGACCGCGCTCTTCCGCAAGGAGATGCAGACGATGGGCACCGGCCAGCGCCCGTCGACCATCGATGAGAAGAAGGCCGTCGAGCGGATGAAGCGCCGGGTCGAGGACGCCCGCGAGCGCCTGGAGTTCACCAAGCGCTGGCTCGGCACGCTCGAGCGGAACGTGTCGCTGTTCAAGGGCGCGATGTCGCCGGTGTCGGCGATGTACGACCGCGAGCTGCCCGACGCGATCCTCCGCCTCCGCAACATGACGCTCGCGCTCGAGGCGTACCTCGCCACGCCGACACTCGGACTCGCCGAGCAGGTCGAGCGCGCGCGCACCAAGGTCGCCAACATGCGCCGCGGCGGCGAGGCGCTCTCCGCCGAGGAGCAGGCGCAGGCCGACCGCGAGCGCGCCGAGCTCGAGCAGGACGAGCGCGCGCTCGCCGCGGCGCGCGACGCGGCCATCGCCGCCATGAAGCCCGGCGGCGGCAGCGGGGGTGCCCCGTGAGCCTCTCCGACTCGAAGGCGCGCATGATGAGCGCCCATCGCGACCTGATGAACGCCTGGTTCCGCGTGAACGAGGCGTGGCACGACGACACCGCGCGGCGCTTCCGTGAGCGTTCGATCGAGCCGATCGACCGGCAGCTGCGCAGCGCCATGAACGCGCTCGACGCGATGGAGGAGACCCTCCGCCGCGTGCGCAGCGAATGCGGCGAGGATCGCTGACGGAACGCGGTGGCCGTGCGCTTCCGCCGAGGGGCGTTCGCTAGGATGCCCCCATGGCCAAGGCAATCGCAGACCCCACGGAACTCCGGCGCTTCGCGCAGGACCTTCACCGATTCAATTCCGACCTCCAGGCGCAGGTCTCGGCGATGGGCGCCAAGATGGGCGCGCTCCAGGGCACCTGGAAGGACCAGGAGCAGCAGAAGTTCGCCGAGGAGTTCGACACCACCATGAAGGTGCTGGTCAAGTTCCTCCGCGTCTCCGAGCAGCATGTGCCCTTCCTGGTCCGCAAGGCCGAGCGCCTTGAGGAATACCTCAAGCAGCGCTGAGCCCACCATGCGAACCGAGTGCTACATCGGCGGATCGTTCGTGCGGGGTGACGATGTTCCGGTCGCGGTGACGAACCCCGCCACCGACGAGCGGATCGCCGAGATCCCTGGCGCCAGCGCGGCGCTCGCCGCCCGCGCCGCCGAGGCCAACGCGGTCGCCGCGCGCGAGATGCGCGCGCTGCCGCTGCTGCGCCGCGTGGAGCTGGTGCGCCGGCTCGCGGCCGCGATCCGCGGCGACGCGGCGCGGCTCGCCGAGATGCTCACTCGCGAGAGCGGCAAGCCGATCGCCGAGAGCCGCACCGAGGTCGAGTACGCCGCCAGCTTCTTCGACAACGCCGCCGCGTCCGCCGAGGTCGCGGTGGGCGAGCTGCCCGCCTCGCGCACGCCCGACCGGCGCATCCTGGTGCTTCGCGAGCCGGTCGGCGCGACGGTCGCGATCACGCCGTGGAACTTCCCGCTCGCGATGATCGCCCGCAAGCTCGCGCCGGCGCTCGCCGCCGGCTGCTCGCAGACCGTGAAGCCCGCCGAGGAGACCCCGCTCACGGCGCTGCTCTTCGCCGAGCTCTTCGAGTCGGCGGCCCGCGCCTGCGGCGCGCCGGCGGGGGCGTTCGGCGTGCTGGTCGGCGACCCGCCGACGATCGCGCGTGCGCTGATCGCCCATCCCGCGACGCGCAAGCTCACCTTTACCGGCTCGACCGAGGTCGGCCGGATCCTCGCCGCGCAGTGCGGGACACGCCTGCTGCGCACCTCGCTCGAGCTCGGCGGCAACGCGCCGTTCATCGTGTTCGGCGACGCCGACCTCGATCGTGCCGTCGATCAGGCGATGCTCACCAAGTTCCGCTTCATGGGACAGACATGCATCTCCGCGAACCGGTTCCTGCTCGCGGCGCCGATCGCGCAGGCGTTCCTCGAGCGACTCGAGGCGCGCATGGCCGCGCTCGAGCTCGGCGACCCGCGGTCGGAGTCGACCCGCATCGGACCGCTCATCAACGACGCCGCGGTCGCCAAGGTCGAGCGCCACATCGCCGATGCGGTCGGCCAGGGCGCACGCGTGCGCCTCGGCGGGCGGCGCGCGCGGCTTCCCGGCCTGTCCAATCGCTTCTTCCAGCCCACGGTGCTCGAGGGCTGTACGCCCGCGATGTCCTGCGCCTGCGAGGAGACCTTCGGTCCCGTCGTCGCCGCGATGACCTTCGAGACCGAGGCCGAGGCGATCGCGATGGCGAACGCCGTCCCGTTCGGACTCGCCGGCTACGCGATGACGCAGGATGCTGACCGGCTCCTGCGCGTGTCGGAGGCGCTCGAGTTCGGAGTGGTCGGCGCCAACGACGGCTCCCCGAGCACCGCCGAGGCGCCGTTCGGCGGCCGCAAGGACTCCGGCCTCGGCCGCGAGGGCGGCATGCACGGCCTCGACGCATACGTCGAGCTCAAGTACGTGAGCCTCCGCGTCCGCGCCTGACGCCGCGTCGACCGCGGTGCCCGGAACCGCGGAAGGCTCCGCAGAAACGAACCGCGGCACGGGGATGACCCGTGCCGCGTCGTTCATTCAGGGATCGGACGAGCGTCCGGCGCCGCGATCAATCGTCGGCGTTCGAGAGCTCGCGCTCGCCGTCGGGCTCGCCCTCGAGGTCCGCCATGTGGCCGGGCAGGAAGCTGGCGAGACGCTGGCGGCGCACCGGGTGCTGCAGTTTGCGGATCGCCTTCGACTCGACCTGGCGCACGCGCTCGCGCGTGACCTTGAAGATGCGGCCGACCTCCTCGAGCGTGTAGGTGTAGCCGTCGCCGATGCCGTAGCGGAGCTTGAGGATCTCGCGCTCGCGGTAGGTGAGCGTCTTGAGCACGTCGTTGATCCGCTGGCGCAGCATCTCGCTGGTCGCCGAATCCGACGGGCTCGCCTGCCGCTCGTCCTCGATGAAGTCGCCGAAGTGCGAGTCCTCGCTCTCGCCGACCGGACGGTCGAGCGAGATCGGGTGACGCGAGATCTTCATCACGCGCCGCGTCTCCTCGATCGGCATCTTCGCCTTGATGGCGATCTCCTCGATCGTCGGCTCGCGGCCGAGCTCCTGGAGCAGCGCCTTCTGGATGTTGCGCAGCTTCGACATCGTCTCGATCATGTGGACCGGGACGCGGAT
>JBMOGJ010000076.1:0-14430 GCA_049318425.1 Phycisphaerales bacterium
GGCCTTGATCCACTTGGCGGCCTCGACCTCGTCGGTGCCGCCGATCTCGCCGATCATCACGACGCCGTCGGTCTCGGGATCCTTGTTGAAGAGCTCGAGCGCCTCGATGAAGCCGAGGCCGCGCACGGGGTCGCCGCCGATGCCGACGCAGGTCGACTGGCCGATCCCGCGCTGCGAGGTCTGCCAGACCGCCTCGTAGGTGAGCGTGCCCGAGCGGCTGACGATGCCGACGGCCTTGCCCGTCTTCGCGTCCTTGCGGTGCGTGTTGATGTAGCCCGGCATGATGCCGATCTTGCAGCCACCCTCGAACTTCGCCGACGGGCCCTCGCCCGACACGCGCTTGCCCGGGGTGATGATGCCCGGGCAGTTCGGCCCGATCAGCGTCGAGTTCGGATACGCCTTGAGCGCCTCCTTGACCCGCACCATGTCGAGCACGGGCACGCCCTCGGTGATGGCGCAGATCACGCGGATGCCCGCGTCGGCCGCCTCGAGGATCGCGTCGGCCGCGCCCGCGGGGGGCACGAAGATCATGGTCGCGTCGGCGCCGGTCGCCTTCACCGCCTGCAGGACGGTGTCGAAGATCGGCAGGCCGTTCGGGTCCTTCTGGCCGCCCTTGCCGGGCGTGACGCCGCCGACCATGCGGGTGCCGTACTCGAAGCAGCCCTTGGTGTGCGAGGCGCCCGCGCTGCCGGTGATGCCCTGGCAGATGACTTTGGTGTTTCCGTCGACAAGGATGGCCATAGGGGCGGAGAGCATACCCGACCCGCTCTTCCCTCGCCGTCCCCGTGAATCCCGCCTCAGCCGCTAAACTCGCCGCCCTTATGGCCCGCACCGCCCTCCCGAAGACGCCGTCGAAGTCCGCCCTGAAGCAGAAGCCGCAGGGGGGGAAGCCCGCCGCCAAGCCGCGGGGCGCGAAGTCCCTCGCCAAGAAGACTCCCGCCGAGAGGACCCCCGCCAAGAAGCCCCTCACCTACGCCGCCGCCGGCGTCGACATCGACGCGGGCGACGAGGTGGTCGACCGCATCAAGCCGATCGTGCGCCGCACCTACTCGCCGCGGGTCCTCGGCCTGCACGGCGCGTTCGCGGGCATGTTCAAGCTGAACGGCGGCGGGAAGAAGTACAAGGATCCCGTCCTCGTCGGCTGCACCGATGGCGTCGGCACCAAGGTCCTGCTCGCCGCCGAGTTCAAGATCTACGACAAGGTCGGCATCGACTGCGTGGCGATGAATGTCAACGACCTCATCGTCCAGGGCGCCGAGCCGCTCTTCTTCCTCGACTACCTCGGGCTCTCGAAGCTCGACCCGGCGAACACCACCGCGATGATCGCGGGCGTCGCCAAGGGCTGCGAGATCGCGGGCTGCGCGCTCATCGGCGGCGAGTGCGCCGAGATGCCCGACATCTACGCGCCCGGCGACTTCGATGTCGCGGGCTTCTGCGTGGGCGTCATCGAGCACGAGCGCATCAAGAAGCAGCCGAAGGTGAAGGTCGGCGATGTCGTGATCGGCCTCCGCTCGAGCGGCGTCCATTCGAACGGCTACACGCTCGTGCGCCGCATCATCAAGGACGCGAAGCTCTCGTACACCAAGAAGTACGCCGAACTCGGCGGCAAGCGCCTGATCGATGTGCTGCTCGAGCCGACGCGCATCTATGCGAAGGAGGTCATCGGCCTCCTCGACATGCTCGGCAAGAAGCGCGACCTCGTGAGCGGAATGGCGCACATCACCGGCGGCGGCCTGCCCGGCAACGTCTGCCGCGCGCTCGGAAGCGATGTCGATGCCGTGATCTCGGCGGCGACCTGGGATCCGCACCCGATCTTCCCGTTCCTGCAGAAGCACGGCGGCGTGGAGACCGAGGAGATGTTCCGCGTCTTCAACATGGGCATCGGCTACACCATCATCGTGCGCCGCGAGGGCGCGTCGACGGTGATGAAGGCGCTCAAGAAGCTCGGCGAGGAGCCGCTCGTGATCGGCGTCGTCGAGAAGGGCAAGGGAGACTGCCGCGTCGTCTGAGGCGCGCGGTGCAGGGCGTCGCCCGCTACGCGTCCCAGCGGCGCTCGCGCTTCTTCTCACCCTCGCGCTTCTTCGCCTCGATGCGCCGCTCGACGCTGCCGCGCGTGGGCTTCGTCTTCTTGCGCACCTTGGGGCGCTTGGCGGCCATCGACACCAGCGTCTTGAGGCGCGTCAGGCACGCCTCGCGGTTGTCGGCCTGCGAGCGGGTCGAGTGATCGGTGATGAGGAGCGCCTCGGCGGCGCCTTCGCCGACGATGTGGGAGCCCGCGACGGCGCGCAGGCGGTCGAGCCCCGCGAAGTCGAGTCCCCAGAGGTCGGCGAGCAGCACGCGCAGCACGGCCTTGGTGCTCGTCTTGTTCACATGCTGGCCGCCGGGGCCGCCGCCGCGCACGAAGGTGAAGTCGAGCGCCTCCGCCGCGACGCTGCAGCCGCCGCCGAGCCGCACGGCGTTTCCGCCGCTGGGTGTGCGCTCAGAACTCATAGCGCAGTCCCGCGTGGAGTCCCTGGAGGCTCGCGGTCATCTCGAGCTCCTCGCCCGTGAGCGACGCGCCGACGAGCCGGTAGCCGCCGTAGACGGCGAGGTCATCCGCGATCCAGCCCGTGAAGCGCGCCTCGACCCGCGATGCGGTGCCGAGGTCGCCGTCTCCCATCGGGATCGCCGCGCCGGCCGCCGCGCGCGCAGCGACCTCGACGCGGCGGAAGAGCGGGACGCTCGCCCGCGTGTCGAACGCGAGGCGGAAGCCGCCGCCGATCTCGGCCGCGACGAACGCCTCGCGCGCCGTGGCGGGGGCTGCGCCGGAGGTGAGGTCGGCGATGTCCCTCGTCACCGACTGGACGTCGAGCGACGCGAGCAGGAACAGCGAGAAATCCGTGCCGTTGGTGCCGTCGCGGTGCGGGCGGAGCAGTTCGTACGACACCTCCGCGCCCGCGCTCCACCACGAGAACGAGGAGTCGAAGACATCGCCCGCGGCGACCGGCAGGCCTCCGAGGGTGAAGGGCTCGGCCGCGGTGTCGAGGCCCTCGGTCGCGAAGCTGAAGCCGCGCAGCTCGACCTTCAGGCGGTCGCGCGTCAGGGTGAGCGCGCCCGCGGGGACCACCTCGGTGTCGTGCACATCGACGTCGCGCACGTCGATCTCCGCGCCCGCGTCGGTGAAGTCGCCCTCGAGCCGCGGCATCCACAGGTCGATCACGAGCTCGAGCCGGAACGCGCCGTCGTCGGGAGCCGGCGCGGCGCCCGCCGGGCCGTCGGCGTGGAGCGAGGTGGAGATGAGCAGCGCGGCGGCGTCCATCGCAGCAGCGTATCAGCGCGACCGCATCTCGATCACCGCGATCTCGGGCGGGCAGTTCACCCGGAGCGGGAACCACGCGCCCACGCCGTTGGTCACGTAGAGGTGCGACTCGCGCACGTGGTAGTGCCCGGCGTTGAGCCGCTGCGTGAACACCAGGTTGTGTCGCGGATTGGCGCGGCGGGCCACCTGCCCTCCGTGCGTGTGGCCGGAGAGGGTCAGCGGGATGCCGCGCTCCTCGGCGCCCACGAAGGCCTTGGGATTGTGGGCGAGCAGCAGGTCGGCCCGTCCCGCGCCGCAGCGGCGGAGGCGCGCCGCGCACGCGGGGATCGAGGTCGCCCAGTCGATGCCCGCGACGAGCAGGCCGTCGCGCCCGCCCGCGCGCACCGACTCGTCGACGAGCGGGATCAGCCCCGCGTCGCGCGCGCCGCGCACGATCGCGCGCGGGTGGTCGAGGTGGTCGTGGTTCCCCAGCACCACGAACACGCCGAGCCGCGCCTCGAGCAGCGCGAGCCGCTCGAAGAGCCGCGGGGATTCGTGCGCCGAGAGGTCGACGAGGTCGCCGGTGACCGCGATGAGGTCGGCGCGCACCGCGCGCACCGCGTCGACGGCCTGCAGCAGGCGCTCGTCGCCGAGCAGGTGGCCGTAGTGGATGTCGGAGATGTGCGCGATGCGCAGTCCGTCGAAGTCGCGCGGCCAGTGCGCGCTCGCGAAGCAGTGCTCCTGCAGCTCGATCGGCTGCTTCACGTGGCGCGCCTTGAGGAGGCCGCCCATGATCGCGTCGGGAAGCTTCGTCAGGAAGGCGTTCCGCACCGTGGCGGTGTGGTAGCCGATCGTGCGGCGCCGCTTCGGTCCGGTCATGCGCGCTCCGACTCCGCGAGCAGGTGCTCGGTGAACGCCGCGAGGTGCGCCCGCGTGGTCGCGAGCGCGCCGATCGACACGCGCAGCACCAGCCGTCCGTGGAAGCGGCAGTGCGACACGAAGAAGCGGCCGTCGCGGTTCACGGCGTCGATGAGCCGCTGGGTGGCGTCGTCGCCGTCGCGGTGCGCGAGGCAGACGAGGTTGAGCGGCGGATCGGCCACCAGCTCGAGCCGCGCGCTCGCGCGCACGCGCTCGGCGAGGTCCTGCGCCATCTCGACATGCTCGCGCACCAGCGCCCGCAGCCCGCCGACGCCGAACGAGCGCAGCACGAACCACAGCTTGAGCGCGCGGAAGCGCCGGCCGAGCGGCACCTGCCAGTCGCGGTAGTCGGTCACGCGCCCCGACTCGGTGGCGGCGTTGCGCAGGTACTCGGGCAGCACGCTCAGCGCGCGCACGAGCTCGGCGCGGTCCGCGATCCAGAGCACATCGCAGTCGAAGTTGACGGGCATCCACTTGTGCGGGTTGAAGCACCAGCTGTCGGCGTGCTCGGCGCCCGCGTTCACGAAGCGGTACTCCTCGCAGAACGCCGCCGTGCCGCTCATCGCCGCGTCGACATGGAGCCAGATCCCGTGCGCGCGGCAGACCTTCGCGATGTCCTCGACCGGATCGATGCCGTTCACGCCGGTGGTGCCGACCGTCGCCGAGACGAACGCCGGCAGGTGGCCGAGCGCGCGGTCGCGCGCGATCTCCTGCTCGAGCAGGTCGACGCGCATCGCGCCCGTCCCGTCGACGGGGATCAGCCGCACGAACTCCTTGCCGATGCCCGCGAGGCGCGCGGCCTTCTCGATCGACGAATGCGCCTGGTCGCTCGTGTAGCACACCACCGCGCGCCCGCCCGCCGCGAGGCCGTGCGCGTCGCTCGCGAACCCGGTCGCACGCTCGCGCGCGGCGACCATCGCGACCAGCGCTGCGGAGCTCGCGGTGTCCTGCAGCACGCCGCCGCCGCGGGAGGTCCGATCGCGGCCTTCGCCGCGGGACGTTCCATCGCGGCCTTCGCCGCGTGAGAACCCCGCGTGGTCGCCCGAGAGGAACCGCTCGGGCAGCCCGAGCGCGTGCACCAGCCAGTCGAGCACATGGGTCTCGACCTCGGTGCACGCGGGGCTCGTCGACCACAGCATGCCCTGCACGCCGAGGCCGGCGCTCGCGAGCTCGCCGAGGATCGACTCGTAACTCGAGTTCGCGGGGAAGTAGGCGAACCAGCCCGGGTGCTGCCAGTGCACGATGCCGGGCATCACCACGCGGTCGAGGTCGGCGAGGATCCGCGCGATCGGCTCGCCCGTCTCCGGCGCGCGATCGGGCAGCATCGCGCGGATCGCGCCCGGCGGAGGCAGGTGCGCCACGGGCCGCGATGCGAGGTTCTCGCGGTAGTCGGCGATCCAGTCGATGAGCGCGTGCCCCGCGCGGCGGAACGCGGCGGCATCGAGGGGACCGCCGCCCTCGCCGGTGACGTCGGCGACGCCCTCGTGGACACCCGCGAGGACACCCTCGCCGGTGCGCGTCGCCGCCGGGCGTCCCGCGTGGGCCTCGGCCCGTTCGGACTCCATCGCGCTCTGGTTCGGGTGCGGTGCCGTGGTCATGATCCGCAGCGTAGCCCGCGGCGCAGGTCGCGCGTGCGGGAATTCACCGCCGTCCGCATTCCCCGAGGCGGGATCGGCGCCCGTTGTGCGAGGCTTGCTGGCCTCCGCGATCCGTCGCCGCGCGCGTCAGCCCACCAGTTCCGCATCGACCTCGCGGGCGAGCTCGCCCATGAGGTTCGCCGAGAGGTCGAGCCGCAGTCCCGCGGTCGCGAACAGCTCGGGCAGGGGCCGCGAGCCGCCGAGGGCGAGGCCGCGCCGGTAGTTCTCGAGCGCGCGCCGCTGGTCGCGGCGGGACTGGATCCACATCTGGATCGCGCCGGTCTCGGCGATGCCGTACTCGATGTAGTAGAACGGCATCCCGAAGAGGTGCAGCTGGCGCTGCCAGGCCGCGTCGCGCGCGGCGTCGCAGCCTTCCCACGAGAGGTCGTTGCCGAAGCGCCGCACCAGCGCGCGCCACGCCTCGGTGCGCTGCGCGCGGGTGTGGCCCGGGTTGGTGTAGATCCAGTGCTGGAACGCGTCGATGGTCGCGATCCAGGTCATCACGGTGGGGAACTTCTCGAGGCGCTCGCGCAGCGCGCGGCGGCAGTCCTCCTCGGAGTAGAACTCGCCGTGGTAGGGCAGCGTGAGCAGCTCCATCGACATCGACGCCACCTCGGCGAACTCGGTCGGCGGGTTGCGGTAGTCGACCAGCGGGTCGTCCTTCGACAGGATCGAGTGGAACGCGTGGCCCGCCTCGTGCACCATCGTGATCAGGTCGCGGTGCATGCCCGCCGCGTTCATGAAGATGAACGGCGTGCGCGAGTACTGCCGCTGGTACTGGTAGCCGCCCGGCGCCTTGCCCTCGCGCGACTCGAGGTCGAGGCAGTCGCCCGCGCGCATGGTGTCGAACATCTCGCCGAGGCCGCCGCCCATCGCGTGGAACATGCGCGAGCAGCCGTCCACCAGCTGCTGCGCGTGCTCGAACGGGCGCAGCGGGCGCCGGCCCTTGGTGTCGACGGCGAGGTCCCACGGCCGCAGCGGCGAGACGCCCAGCTGCCGCGCGCGCTCGGCGTCGAGGCGGCGCTGGATCGGCACCAGGTGCCGCTCGATCGCATCGTGCATCGCCATGCAGTCCTGCGGCGTGTAGTCGAAGCGCTTGAAGCGGCGGTGCTGGAAGTCGCGGAAGTTCGGGTAGCCCGCGTTGACCGCGATCCGGTGGCGCAGCTCGACCATGCGGTCGAAGATCCCGTCGATCGCGTCGCGGTCCTGCAGGCGGCGGTCGTTGATCGCGCGCCACGCGCGCTCGCGCAGCGCGCGGTCGTTCTCCTCGAGGAACCGGGCCATCTGCGGCATGGTGCGCGTCTGGCCGTCGAACTCGACGGTCATGCGGCCGGCGGTCTGGTTGTACTTCTGGTCGAGCTCGGCGAGCTCGGTCTCGAGCGGGATGTTCTCCTCGCGGAAGAGCTCGATGTCGACGCGCAGCGCCCGCAGCAGCACCTCGTAGCGCGCCTTGGGCAGCGCGTCGGCGTGCGGGCTGGTCGCGATGCGCCGGTCGAGCGCGCTCGAGACGGGCTTCAGCTTCGGGTCCACGTCGCGCACGAACGAGAGGTACGCGTTCTCGGCGGCCTTGTCCTGCGTGTTGCGGGTGGTGGCGATGTAGAGGTTCGCCGTGCACTCCGCGACCAGCGCGTCGAGGTCGCTGCGGTCGAGGATGAGCTGCTCGAGCTCGTCGGCGCTGCGCACCTCGCGCGTGAGGAGCTCGCGGTAGTGCGGCTCCAGGTGGGCGAAGTCGGTGGCGTCGAGGTTCGAGGGCGCGTAGGGGCGGGGGGAGGCCATGGGACGCGGAGGATACCCGTTTTCGGCGCGAATCCGCGATATCCTGCGCCGATGCCCTCGGTCGTCCGCGCCTTCGCGCCTTCGAAAGTCAACCTTGCGCTCTCGGTCGGCGCGCCCGACGCGGGCGGGATGCACCCGATCTCGTCGTGGATGGTCACCACCCGCTTCGGCGACGACCTCACGGTGAGGCGCCTGCCGCCCGGCACGCCCTCGCGCTACGCGATCGAGTGGCACGACGACGCGCTCCGCCGCACCGAGATCGACTGGAGGCTCGCGAAGGACCTCGCCGTGCGCGCCCACCTCGCGCTCGAGGAGCGGCTGCAGCGCGAGCTTCCCGTGCAGCTCCGGCTGCAGAAGCGCATTCCCGTCGGCGGCGGACTCGGCGGCGGCTCGTCGAACGCGGCCGCGATGCTGCGCGCCCTCGACGCGCTCTTCGACCTGCGCCTGCGCCCGCAGTTCCTCGAGCACCTCGCGCAGCCGCTCGGCAGCGACGTGCCGTTCCTCGTGCAGGGCGGCAGCGCGGTCGTCGAGGGAGTGGGGGAGGTCCTCTCCGCGGCGGAGGAGCACCGCACCCACCTCGTGCTCGTGTTCCCCGACGTGCAGTGCCCGACCGGCGCCGTCTACCGCGCCTTCGACGAGCTGCGCGGCGACGGCGCGCGCCTCGAGCCCGCCCGCGTGCGCGCGCTCGCCGCCGCCGGCGCCGCGGTCGACACGCCGTTCAACGACCTCGCCGACGCGGCCTGCCGCATCGCGCCCCGCCTCGCCGAGATCCGCGCGGAGGTCGAGTCCCACGCGCGGCAGCCCGTGCATGTGAGCGGCTCGGGCTCGACGCTCTTCCTCGTCTGCGACAGCGCGGTGCACGCCGATGTGCTCGCCGACTCGATCGGCGCGAAGCTCGGCGTTCCCGCGGTGTCGACCGTGACCGCCCGGCCGCCCGTCGAGGAGGTCGACGGCGAGCCGCGCATCGAGGAGCCCGTCTACGGCGACGATGACTGAGCCCCGCGGCGCGCGGCTTCCTGCGCGCCCTGTTGCGCCCGCGCCGTCCGGCGGCTCCCCGGGCGCGTAGACTGACCGCCCATGCTCTGGCAGCCGTCCCTTCCCGAACGCTACCTGAAGGCGAGCGAAGACGAACTCTCGCGCGCGATCGCCGCACGCAGGCAGGAGCTCGGCTCGAAGCTGCTGATCCTCGGGCACCACTACCAGCAGGACGAGGTCATCCGCCACGCCGACCTGATCGGCGACAGCCTCAAGCTCTCGCAGATGGCCGCGGCGGAGGCGCCGAAGCGCGGCGCGCGGTTCATCGTGTTCTGCGGCGTGCACTTCATGGCGGAGACCGCCGACATCCTGACGCCCGACGACGTCGAGGTGATCCTGCCCGACCTCTCCGCGGGCTGCTCGATGGCCGACATGGCCGCCTACGAGGACACCGTCGACGCGTGGGACGCGATCCAGTCCGCGATCGCGGGAACCGGCCAGCGCGTCATCCCGATCACCTACGTGAACTCGACCGCCGCGATCAAGGCGTTCGTGGGCGAGCACGGGGGTGCGTGCTGCACGAGCTCGAACGCGCACCGCGTGTTCGAGTGGGCCCTCAAGGGCGGCGACACGCCGCTCGCGCGCGGCGAGAGCGTGAAGATCCTCTTCCTGCCCGACCAGCATCTCGGGCGCAACACCGCGAAGTCGCACGGCCTGGTGACCGAGGTCGACGCCGCGAACGGCGGCGGCGCGGCCGAGTGCGCGCTGTGGAACCCGAAGCTCGAGAACGGCGGCCTGAAGCCCGCGCAGATCCGCGACGCGAAGGTGCTCCTCTGGGCCGGGCACTGCAGCGTGCACAAGCTGTTCCG
The DNA here is from genome assembly GCA_049318425.1 of Phycisphaerales bacterium. Taxonomy (GTDB): domain Bacteria; phylum Planctomycetota; class Phycisphaerae; order Phycisphaerales; family SM1A02; genus QWPT01. The sequence goes on from JBMOGJ010000076.1 coordinate 9,453, forward strand.
ACCCGAACACGTCGCCGCGGCGCGCGCCGAGGGCCGCACCGTGCTCGTGCACCCCGAGTGCGCGCAGGAGGTCGTCGACATCGCCGACCTCGCGGGCTCGACCGAGTTCATCATCGACACCATCGAGGGCGCCGCGCCCGGCACGAGCTGGGCGGTCGGCACCGAGGTCCACCTCGTCGACCGCGTCGCCCGCCGCGCCGCCGCGCGCGGGGTGCATGTGCGCATCCTGAGCGAGTGCCAGTGCCTCTGCACCACGATGTACCGCATCGACCAGGCGCACATGGCCTGGTGCCTCGACCAGCTCGCCGCCGGCAAGGTGGTCAACCGCATCTCCGTGCACCCCGAGGCCAAGCGGCTCGCGCGGCTCGCGCTCGACCGGATGCTGCGCCTCGCGCCCACCCGCGGCGTGGCGGTCGGCGTCGACTGAGCGCCGTGTGACGCTCCCCGCCATGTGACGGATCCGCGCCGCGCGCGCGCTTCGACGGCGCTGCACCCCTCGACGCACCCGCGCCAAACCCCGCCTGCATCCCCGATCGCGCGGGAATTGGCCGCCGCGCCCCAACGACGCTCGCCGCCGCCGATACTGTCCCGCTCCCGATCCTGTCGGGAATCCCGCCGCGAAGGCGGCATGCTCGTCCCGCCGCGCGCGCGGCTCGGAACCACGGTCACCAAAGCACGGTCCTCCATGCGTCGCAAGAAGATCCTGATCGCGCTCTCCTCGCTGCTCGCCCTGCTCGTGCTGCTCGCGGTGCTCGCGCCCACGCTGCTGTCGGGATACGTACGCGGCGTCGCCGAGCGCGAGATCGCCGCGCGCGTGAACGGAACCGTCGCGATCAAGGCGATCGAGCTCGGCTGGTTCTCGTCGCAGAAGATCGCGGGACTCGTGATCGACGGCGGTGCCGAGATCGGCCGCATCGACCTCGGGCTCGAGGTCTCCGAGGGTCTCCTCGCGCTCGTGCGCGGCAGCGACATCACGCTCCGGGTCGCGGGCGGTGCATCGACCTCGTTCGACGCGCAGGGCCGCATCGGACTCGCGCGGCTCGCCAAGCCCGCGCCGCCGTCGCAGGACGACGCGGGCGCCGCCGCGCCGCCGGCCGGTCCCGGCGCCGACTCCGGCAAGTCCGCGGGCACGCCGCTCGGCACCCGCGCGCTCCGCATCGAGCTCGCGGGCATCGACCTTGCCGCCACCGGGCCGGACGGCGCCGCCTACGCGCTCGAGAACCTCGACGGCACCGTCACCCTCGCGGGCACCGACCTCACGCTCGCGCTCGACGCGGTCACCCGCGCCTCGGGCCGCGAGGGCGAGCTCTCGATCGACGCCGACGCCGCGCTCGCCTTCAACCCCGACGGCGCTGCGGATCTCGCGCGCACCTCGGGCAAGGCGCTGGTCTCGGCGAGCAAGATCACCTGGCCGACCGCCGCGGGCGAGCTCGACTGCAGCACGCTGCGGCTCGACCTCTCGAAGTCCGCGCAGGGCGATGTCGCGCTCAAGGCCGACATCGTGGCGCGCGTCGCGGGCAGCAGCGAGGCGACCGTGCGCGCCGACGTCGCGCTCGGCGCTCCCTTCGACGCCGGCGGGGCGTTCAAGCTCGATCCCGCCGACATCAGCGCCACCGTCGAGGCGCGCGGCGTGCCGATGGCGGCGTTCCAGCCCTTCGCGCCGGTGATCGCGACGCGCCCGGCCACCGCTGCGGGCGCCGCCTCGACCGAGACGCGCCTCGACCTCGCCAAGGACATTGGCGAGACCGCCGACCTCACCATCGTCAAGCGCAAGGGCGACGGCGCGCGCGTCGCGCTCGAGTCGCGGCAGCTCCAGTTCGCGTTCGAGGGCGCCGTCGCGCCCGATGGATCGAGCATCGAGAACGGCACCGTGCGCGCGCGCCTCACCGCGCGGCCCGAGCTGCTCGCCGCGTTCGGACTCGTCGAGTCGACGGCCCTCGAGACCGCCGTGCGCGGCGAGCGCATCGCGTGGCGCAAGGGCGATGCCGCGGGGCGCAAGGGCGAAGACGCGGGGCGCACGGGCGACGACGCGCTGCGCGCCGTGAGCGGCGCGTTCGAGCTCGAGCTCGCGCGGCCGTTCGCGTTCCAGCTCGCCGCCGATCCGCTCGCGCTGCGCGCCGACACGCTCAAGCTCACGCTCGAGAAGGCGCCCGCGACCGCCGTCGCCTCGGCGGCGGTCACCCTCGCGGGCCGCTACGGCGCGGGTGGCGACACCACGCTCTCCGCCTCGGGCGAGCTCGACCTCGCGTCGCGCGCGCTCACCAAGGGCGCGCTCGACGCCACCGCCCGACTCGATCCCGAGTACCTCGAGCGCGTCACCAACGGCGCAGTGTCGGCGCGCGGCAAGGACGCGTCGCTCAAGATCATGGTGCCCGAGCTCGCCTACATCCCGAGCGAGGAGTTCAGCGGCCTCCGCGCGCTCATCGCGCGCGCGCGCGTCGAGCTCTCGGGCGCGCTCGCGGTCGAGGGCGCCGGCACGACCGCCGCCGTCAACGACCTCGGGCTCGATCTCGCCATGCCGCGCGGCGGCAAGCCCGGCACCGTCGCGCTCGGCGCCAAGGTCGACGGCGCCGCCCTGCGCGTCGAGCAGCGCTTCGGTCCGCTGCCCGCCGGCACGCTCGACCTCGCCGCGCTCGCGGCCGAGGGATCGGTGTCGGTCGACGGCCTCGATCCCTCGTTCATCGCGCGCATCGCGCCCGCCGCGGGCAAGCAGGTCGGCCTGCTCGGCAGCGGCCCGCTCAAGCTCGAGCTCCGCAACCGCACCGAGCGCGGCGCGGTGCTCGCCGACTTCTCGCTCGACGCGACCGCGGTCGATGCGTCGGGCTCGGTGTCCTACCGCCCCGACGCGATCGCGGCGTCGAACCTCGTCGTCGAGTCGACGCTGACCGCCGAGGCGCTCGCCTCGCTCGAACTCGGCGACAAGACCGAGATCGAGCCCGGCGCGCGCATCACGCTGCGCGCGCCCACGCTCGCGCTCGCCCGCGCGACCGCGGCCGACGGAACCCCCGGCGCCTGGGCGCCCTCCGGCGATGTCGCGCTCCGGCTCACCGCGAACGGACTCCGCGTCCGCCGCGCGCCCGGCATCGTCGCGCCGCTCGGCGTCCACACCCTCGACGCCACCGCGAGCTACGCCTTCGCCGACGAGCGCGCCACCGCGAGCGGCATGGCCACCCTCGGCGGCGGCGGCACCGCGGGCAACCTCGAGTTCAACCTCACCTGGCGCAAGCCCGCCGAGGCCAAGCTCTTCGCCGGCGCCGAAGGCTCGCTCGCGCTCACCAAGTTCGACCTCACGCGCTTCGAGCCGAGCTTCGGCCTCGAGGCTGGGCAGTACTCGGGGATCCTCGGCGGCCCCGGCGCGCTGCGCCTGACCTTCGCCGAGCGCGGCACCCCGAGCGCGACGCTCGCGCTCGAGTTCCCGCGCACCCGCGGCAACCTCGCGCTCAGCGCCCCCGAAGACGCCGCCTCCGGCCGCGCCGCGCGCGTGAGCGGCACGCTCGCCTCCGACCTCTCGGCCGAGACCTTCGGCAAGCTCGCCGGACTCGGCAAGGACCCGACCCGCCGCGTCACGCAGCCGGTCTCGCTGTCGCTCGACATCGCCTCCGCGTCCGTCCCGCTCGACGCGAACATGCGGCCGCGGCTCGACGCCGCCGCGATCGACGCGAAGGGCGCCCTCTCCGCGATCAGCCTCGAGTCGGTCGACGCCGCCGGCAAGAAGGTCACGCTCTCGACCGGCGCGCTCGCGCTCACCGTGCGCAGCGCGCGGCTCGCCGACGAGGTCGTCGTCCGCATCGCCGGCACCGAGCCGGGCGCGGCCACCGGCACGCTCGATGTCGACGCGCGCGTGCGCGGCGCCGTCGCCCCGGCGCTCGCCGCGGGCGCCGCACCCGGGACGCCCGCCCCGAAGGCCAATCCGGTGATCGACGCCACCGTGCGCGCGACCCGCTTCCCCGCGGCCACCATCGACGCGCTCGCCGCGACCGGCGGCGCCGTCGGCCGCTACCTCGGTGACGCGATCGACACCCAGGTCGACGCGCGTAACCTCTCCGCGACCAGTGGCACGCTCTCGGTCAAGCTCGGCTCCGATTTCGCCAGCCTCGACGCGCCCGAGCTCACCATCGCCGACGGCGCCCTCACCGTCGCGCCCGCGAAGCCGGTCGCCGCGACCTTCACGCTCTCGCCCGCCGTGCGCGAGCAGCTGCTCGCGTCGATCAACCCGGTCTTCAGCGACGTCTCGACCGGCGCTCCCGCGAAGTTCGCGCTCACCGCGCTCTCCTGGCCGCTCGACGGAGACAAGTCGAAGTTCGACGCGACATTCACCCTCGAGACCGGCGAGGTGAAGCTCGTGAATTCCGGCGCCGTGACCAGCATGCTCGTGCTCGCCTCGGCGGGCCGCACCGATGGCTTCGAGGCGTACCTCGACCCGCTGCGCGGCACCGTCGCCAAGGGGCGTCTCACCTACAAGGACTTCGCGCTCCGCGCCGGCAAGACGGCGCAGGGCACCTGGCGCAACTCGCTCGTCTTCACCGGCGACATCGACCTCGCGGCCAAGCCGATCCGCGCCAACTCGATCGTCACCGCCATCCCGCTGTCCGACGCCGCCAATTGGTCGAAGGACGCGCGCGGCGTCGTCGACGCGCTCGCCGCCGCGAGCCCCGAGCTCGTGAAGTCGCTCACCGTCGGCATCGAGCTCTACGGTCCGCTCTTCGATCCCGCCGGCAAGCCGGTCGCGCCCTCGCGCCGCCTCAAGCTGCCCAACGTCGGCGACATCCTGCGCGACAACCCCGGCGCGATCCTCGACGCCGCCGGCGGCATCGCCGACCTCTTCCGCAAGAAGAAGGATCCTGCACCGCCCGCGGCGTCCCCGCAGCCCTGATTTCAAGCGGCTGGCTGTCGGATCCGCGCCGCAGCGCGGATCCGCCTACCCACAACGCCCATCTCAGCCCGCCGCGACTTCGTCGTGGCGAGGCTGGCGGCCGTG
>JBMOGJ010000077.1:0-14380 GCA_049318425.1 Phycisphaerales bacterium
GCTGGTACGACAAGCGCTGGATGTACGAGGAGAGCTTCCGCATGCCGCTCGTGGTCCGCTGGCCGGGCGTGATCCCCGCCGGCTGTACCTCGGACGACCTCGTCCAGAACCTCGACTTCGCGCCGACCTTCCTCGAGGCCGCGGGCGTCGCCGTTCCTGCCGACCTGCAGGGGAAGTCGATGCTCCCGCTCCTCCGCGCCGGCGGCGCGCGCGACAAGGCCGCCCCCAAGCCCTTCCGCGAGGCCGTCTACTACCGCTTCGAGGAATCGCGCGGCCCGCACACGGTGCCCCGCCACGAGGGCGTCGCGACCGAGCAGCACAAGCTGATCCGCTTCCTCGACCTGAAGGACGACCGGGGCGCCGCGCTCCTCGAGCTCTACGACCTGGCCGCCGATCCCGACGAGCGCACCAGCCTCGCGGCGAAGCCCGAGCACGCCGAGCTGCTCGCCCGCATGCTCGCCCGGCTCGAGGCGGCGCGGGCCCAGTACGGCGCGCCGGCGAATCCGTGAACCGCGCCCTTGACGCGCGCGCCGGCGGACCTACCCTCGCGCGGACTCTGGTGATCCGCACGCGATCGGTGGGAAGGCACGCGCAAGGTCGCGCGTGTTCCCTGTCGTGCGGCTCCGGGGCGCGTCGGTCGAAATGGGTCGAAGTAGCGGGTCGAACTGCAAGGAGGCAACCATGTCGGAAATGGCGAATGGCAGCGGGAAGCGCGGCGTGTTCTCGAGGATCGGTGGCTGGGTCGCGACGCCTGGAGCGGGCATCTTCCTGCTCGGCGCGACCCTCGCGTTCGGCGTGCTCGGTGCGAGCGACACGCTCGGCCGCGCGCTCAAGACGATGAAGCAGGAGAACGTGATCCGCGTGAAGGGCGTGGCGGAGCTCGACGTCACGAGCGACCGCGGCGTGTGGTGGGGCACCGTGAGCGGCAAGTCCGACACGCTCGCTGCGGCCGACGCCGAGCGTGAGCGCGCCGCCGCGGCGCTGCGCGCGTTCCTGCTCGCCAAGGGCTTCAAGGAAGACGAGATCGCGCCCGGAAGCGTGACCATCTCGAAGATCTTCCGCCGCGACGAGAGGGGAAACCAGACCAACGAGCTCGAGGCCTATGTGCTCGCGCAGAGCCTCAGCGTGCGCTCGGGCGACCTCGAGCTGCTCCGCGCGACCTCGATCGAGGTCACCGGGGCGCTGGTCAAGCAGGGCTTCGAGGTCAACAGCGGCACGCCGAGCTTCACCGTGAGCACGATCGAGCAGACCAAGCTCGACCTCCTCGAGAAGGCGACCGCGAACGCCTACGAGCGCGCGCAGACGCTCGCCCGCGGCTCGGGCTCCGGCGTGGGCAGCCTCGTGAGCGCGTCGCAGGGCGTCTACCAGATCGTCGCCCGCGGCGCGACCGGCTCGAGCGACTACGGCGAGTTCGACACCGACTCGATCCTCAAGACGGCACGCGTCGTGGTCACGCTCGAGTACGGCGTGCGTTGACGGCCGAGGCGGTGTGATCAGCGCGCGTCAGCCGCCCCACGCCGACAGGATCCGCGCGAGGTCGGGGGCGCCGATCTGTCCGTCGCCATCGAGATCCTCGGGGCAGACGCCCAGCACCGGGTCCGGCTGCACGCACGCGCCCCAGGCGCTGAGCACGCGCGCGAGGTCGACGGCGCCGACGGTGCCGTCGAGGTTGATGTCCTCGGGCAGGCGACCCGACGTCGCCGTGCCGAACGCAGACACCTGTCCGTAGCCGCGCACATGGAGCGGGTCGGCGGCGCCATTGGCGAGCCAGTCGCCGGCGTTGGTGAAGAGCAGGTTCCGCAGCGCGGCCACGCCGAGCTCGGGGCGGGCCTGCTTCACCAGCGCGACCGCGCCGGCGACGATCGGCGTCGAGAGGCTGGTGCCGTTGAGCGCCTGGTAGCCGGTCGGGTTGTTCGAGTGGATCGAGACCGTGGCCACGCCGCGCGCGAGCAGCTCGGGCTTCACGCGGCCGTCGGCCGAGGGGCCGTCGGAGGAGAAGCCGGCGATGACGCCGTTCGCGTCGACCGCGCCGCAGCTGATCACGTCGAACGCGTCGGCGGGCGCGAGCAGGCGGTTCGTCGCGGGATCCGCGTCGTGTCCCGCGTTGCCCGCGGCGGTCAGGCAGACGAGGCCGTTCGCGGTCGCGAGGTTCACGGCGCGCGTGGTGATGGCGGTGAGGCCGTCGAGCTGCGCGGGGGTGTACCAGTCGATGTATCCGAGCGAGCTGGTCGCGAGGTCGGCGCCCTGCGCCTCGATGAACTCGAGACCGGCGACGTAGTAGTCCTCCTCGACCACGGTCTCGGTCGGCACGACCTCGGTCTTCGCGAGCACGAAGCGCGCGGCGTAGGCGCAGCCGATCGCCTCGCCCGGGCGGTAGGCGGCGAGCGTGCCGAGGATCCAGGTGCCGTGCTGGTGCTGGCCCGCCGGGTCCGAGGCCTCGATGCCGGTGTTGCCGTCGTTGCCGATGAAGTCCCACTCGGCGATCACCTGCAGCGGATGCTCGGCGGAATGGAACGCCTCGTGCACGCGGTGGAAGCCGGTGTCGAGCACGCCGATCACGAGCCCCTCGCCGTGGAAGCCGCGGGTGTGCAGCGGGGGGATGCCCGCGGTCTGGACCTGTGCGTACATCAGTCCGTAGTCGGCGGCGGTGTGGCCGCCCGCGACGCCGCCCTCGCCCGCGCCACCTTCGCCCGCCGGCACGCCGACCGGTGGCTGCACCGCGTGCGAGCGATGCAGCGACCACATCGACGCCACGAAGGGCAGCGCCGCGATCGCGCGCGCCTCGGCGTCGGTCGCGTCGACCGAGATGCCGTTCAGCCAGCGGCTCTTCGCGCGGAAGCGCGCGCCGGTCGCCAGCACCGCGCCGAGCCGCGCGGGATCGACCGGGAGGTCGCGCGCGTCGACGAGCCCCGGCATCGTGCGGTGCTGCGCGCGGCGCGCGAGCGCGCGCGGGGTGAGCTCGGTGTGCTCGGGCCGCACGCCTCCGCGCGGCAGCGGCTTGTCGGCGAGGCTGATCCAGAGCGCGTGCCGCGTCTCGGCAGAGGGCGCCGCCGCGGGGCCGACGGGCGGCTTGCCTGCGAGCGAGAGCGAGGCGGCGACGACGAGCGTGAGCGGGAGGATCGGCATCCTTCCAAGGTAGTCCAGAATCGGACCGGCGAAAGCCGCCATCAGGCAATCCGCCGCAGGCACCCGCCTCCGATTGCACCTAGATTGCGCCGAATGGACATCGCCAGCGTGCTCATCGAGGTTCTCGGAGGCGTGCTCGTCGGATTCAGCCTCGGGCTGATCGGCGCGGGCGGCGCCATCGTGGCGATCCCGATCTTCACGCTCGTGCTCGGCAATCCCATGAAGGTCGCGAAGGTCGAGGCGCTCGCCGTCACCGGCATCATCGCGCTCTTCTCCGGCGTGCGCGCGGCGCTCGCGCGCACGGTCGATGTGCCGCGCTTCGCAGCGCTCGCGGCCCCCGGCTTCGTCGGCGCGTGGCTCGGCGGTCCGATCGGGAAGATGCTCACGCCGTTCACGCAGGCGCTGCTCTTCGCGGCGCTCGCGCTGGTCGCCGCCTGGCGCATGGTCTCGCGGCAGAAGGACGCCGCCGACGAGTCGGTGCCCGCGCTCGACCGCCGCGCCATCGCGCTCGCGGCGGGGGCGGGACTCGCGATCGGCGTGATCACCTCGGTGATCGGCGTGGGCGGCGGATTCCTGCTCGTGCCGGCGCTCGTGCTCATCACGCGGCTGCCGATGAAGCGCGCGGTCGGCACCAGCCTGCTCGTCATCGCGGCGAACTCGATGGTCGGCGTGATGTCGAACCTGTACTTCGACCGGGAACTCGGCGGGCAGGTCGACGCGAGTGCGGTGGCGATCGTCGCCGGCTGCGGCGTCGTCGGCAGCCTCGCGGGCGCACGGCTCGCGTCGCGCCTGCCCGCGCTGGTGCTGCGCCGCGTGTTCGCGGCGGTGCTGGTGCTGGTCGCGATCGCGATGGTCGCGCGCGGCTGACGCGCGCGGTTGACGCGCACGTCGCTCAGCGCCCGCCGGCGCCGCGCGCGAGGCCGGTCGTCGCCGGCGCGAACGCAGGCTGCGCGTTGAGGCGCCGCCTCCGCACCATCATCGCGACGCCCACCGCGGCGACCGCGATCGCGGCGAGGTGGTAGCCACCGAACCCCTCGAACCAGCGGTGATCGTCGCGCCAGAACTCGTGCACGAAGCGGAAGGCGCCGTATCCGATGAGATACACGTTGAAGCGCTGCGTCGGCATCCAGCCGAACCGCGCCGCCGCGAGCGACCACGCGAGGAACGCGAGGTTGAAGCCGAGCTCGATCTGCGCGCTCGGCACGCGCGCGTGGCCGTGCGCGTCGACGACCGTCCACCACGACGGCTCGCACGCCACGCCCTGGCAGCAGCCCGCCGACACGCAGCCGACCCGCCCGATCGCGACCGCGAGCGGCACCGTGATCGCGAACGCGTCGCCGGTCGCGGTGCGCACGCCCAGACGCCACTTCACGAACTCCGCGGCGAGCGTGCCGCCGATCAGCGCGCCGGTGACCGACCGCCCCGAGGCGAGCGCGATCCAGTCGCCGCGCTGGTGCCAGCCCTCGGCCACCAGGAACGCGATCTTCGCGCCGAGAAACGCGCCGACCAGCGCCGCCAGGAAGACGAGCGCCAACCGCCCGTCGCGCGGCACCGCGCTGCGCCGGAAGAGCCGGTCCCACACCATCGCCGACACCACGACGGCGGCGATCGACAGCAGGGCGTAGATGGGGCTGCCGAACATCCCGCGCACGATAACGCCGGTGCTCGAAACTCCCACCGGGTCGATGGTCCGTCCGCGCGCCGACCGCACGGCGTGGACCGCTGCTGCGTGGCTTTCCGCGTCGCGCAGTCCCGCGTCACGGAGTCTCGCGGTCGTACCAGTCGAAGAGCGCCGTCAGCGCCGCCGCGACCACGAGCGCGATCGGCGAGCCGTCGCCGCCGCGCGTCGGGACGGAGCTTGTGCGTTCCACGCCCTGCAACGACAATCGCGCCATGCGGCATGTCCTCCTCCAGCTTCGCGTCTTCCTCGCCGTGCCGACCCGTGCGCCGCGGCTGCTGCCGCTGCTCGCGTGGTTCGTTGCGGCGTGGTGGTGCGCACCGTGCTCGGCCGCCGCCGCCGCGCGCGAGCTGCAACCCGCCGCGCGCGAAGTGCAACCCGCCGCGCGCGAGGTGCAACCCGCCGCCCACGACCTCCGCCCCAACATCATCCTGTTCCTCGTCGACGACCTCGGGCAGCAGGATGTCTCGGTGCCCATGCTCGCAGAGCCGAGCGCGCTCAACCGCCGCTACCGCACGCCCAACCTCGAGCGGCTCGCCGCGCGCGGCGTGCGCTTCTCGAACGCCTACGCCGCGGCGCCGGTGTGCACGCCGTCGCGCACGGCGATCCTGACCGGGCAGTCGCCCGCACGCACCCACATCACCTACTGGACGCTGCAGAAGGACACCGACCAGACCTCGCGCCATCCGCGCCTCGATCCGCCGCGCTGGGCGGTGAACGGCGCGCAGCCGTCCGCCGCGAACCTGCCCGAGCTGCTGCGCGCGCGCGGATACCGCACCATTCACGCGGGCAAGGCGCATTTCGGCGCGTGCGACACCGAGGGCGCCGATCCGCTCCGCATGGGCTTCGATGTGAACATCGCCGGGCATGCCGCCGGCGCGCCGGGCTCGTTCCTCGGCACGCACCACTTCAAGGACGCCGCGCGCAAGCAGCAGGGGAAGGTCGCGCCCGCCGACGCCGCGCCGAGCGTCTGGGATGTGCCCGGGCTCGCGCGCTGGCACGGACAGGACATCTGGCTCGACGACGCCCTCGCCCGCGAGGCCAGCGCCGCGATCGCGCGCGCGGCCATCGAAGCGCGGCCCTTCTACCTCTCGTTCTGCCCCTACGGCGTGCATGCGCCGATCATGACCGACGCGCGCTTTGCCGACGCGTACCCCGGGCTCGACCCGACCGAGCGCGCCTACGCCACCATGGTCGCGGCCATCGACGAGGCGCTCGGGCAGCTGGTCGCGCAGTGCGAGCGCTCGGGCGTGCTCGACTCGACGGTCATCGTGTTCACCTCCGACAACGGCGGCCTCTCGGCCCACGCCCGCGGCGCAGCGCCTGACGGCGCGAAGGCGCACACCCACAACGCGCCGCTGCGCTCGGGCAAGGGCTCGGCCTACGAAGGCGGCGTGCGCGTGCCGCTCGTGGTGGCGGGTCCCGGCATCGCGCACCGCGAGGCGCCGCTCGCGTGGCCGGTGGTGGGGACGGATCTCTACCCGACGATCCTCGCGTTGGCGGGCGCGTCGGTTCCGGATGGCCGCGCGTGCGACGGCGTCGACCTCGCGCCCGTCCTGCGTGGCGTGCCCGACGGGTCGGTCGACGCGCCGGTCGCGGCGCTCGCCGAGCGCGCGATCCTGTTCCACCAGCCGCACCGCTGGGGGCCGGAGGGGCCGGGCATCGAGCCCTTCACCGCGATCCGCCGCGGCGACTGGAAGCTGATCTTCTTCCACGACGACGCGCCGGCCGAGCGCGCGCGCGTCCAGCTGTTCGATGTCGCGCACGATCCGGGCGAGACGCGCGAGCGCTCGGGCGACGAACCCGCGCGCCTCGCCGCCATGCTCGCGCTGCTGCGCACCGCGTGCGCGGAGAGCGGGGCGCAGATGTCTCTCGACCGTGCGAACGGTCGGCCGGTCGAGCTGCCGACGATGCCGTCATCGCCGTCGGCGCCGTCGAAGCCTGAAGCGCCCGCGCCGGCCGGGACGCCCACCGATCCGCCGCGCGGGTGACCCGCTCAAAAACGCCGCGAGCGCCGCGTGTGCGACGCTCGCGGTCGGTCCCGCGATCCGTTTTCGCGGGACCATCCCCGGAAGGGCCCCAGAAGGGCCTCGGAAGTTCCCCGTGTCGGCGCGCGCGTGACCGCAGTCCGACCATTGCGCGCACGTGGGGCCTCCGATGGACTTCCAATCCTCAACGCACGACGACCCCGAACAGGGCGGCACGCGACGCAATCCCGCCTCATAGACGATGTTGCGGTGAGGACGCGGAGGCTTGCGGCCACGCTTCGGTGGGGAAACTCCACCCAGCGCGGCCGTTCCACCGCCGCCGCCGTTCCATGCGATAAATCTCTATATCCTCGCATGCTTCGTTCCGAATTGATGAGGAAATCCAACCGCCTCGCGCTATCTTGCGATCCGTGCACGCCGGACAGGACGATGACTTCACGATGCTGCTCAACCGCGCCACCGAGGGCGACGGCGGTGCCGCAAACTGGGTGTGGAGCCGTTCCTACGAAGAGCTGCGCGCGATGGCCACCGGCATCCGCCAAGGCGGCGCGCCCGGGCGCCGTCGCGACAGCGTCGACGCGCCGAGCCCGACCACGATCATCCACGAGTCCTTCTTCAAGACCTTCCGCGGTGGGGGGGCGTCGGGTGTGGCCTCGGGTGAGGCCTCGGGCGCTTCCGCGGACGCCTCCCGGGAGCCGTCCTGGGACAGCCGCGCCCACTTCTTCGGGTCGGTGGCCCGCGCGATGGGCCAGTTCCTGATCGACTGGCGCCGCGGCTCGACGCGCCAGAAGCGGGGCGGCGGCCAGCGTCCCGCCTCGCTCGGCAATCTCGGTGGCCTCGAACCCGCGGCCGCGTCGGACGACCGCGCCCGGTTCGAGCTGCGTGAATGGACCCCCGCGCTGGTCGAGGCGCTCGGGCGGCTGCAAAGGCGTGCGCCCCTGGTGGCGGATGTCGTATGGCTCCGTGCGATGGCGGGTCTCTCCCTCGAGGACACGGCGATCGTGCTCAGCATCCGCCCGCGCACCGTCTCCAAGCGCTGGAACCTCGGTCGCGCCCTCCTGCGCCGCGAACTGACGCGCGGCGGCGATGGCGCCGCGGCGACCGCGCACGGGCATGGCGTCCTCGGCGGCACCCGTCGTGCCGCGGACCGCAGCAGCTGACACGCACCGTCCGGACGTGCGTCCATCGCAACATCTCCCCCGAGCGCGATGCCTGACGCTGGTTCCAACTCCGACTTCGATGACACCCGTGGCGGCGCGGATCCTGCCCGCAGCGAGGGCGACCACGCGAGCAGCGCCAGCGACCCCGCCCGCGGCGGCGACGACGCCGACGGCCCCGAGAACCCGATCACCATCCTCGCCGACCTGCTCGACGAGGCGATCGCGCTCGACACCCAGGCCCGCGAGATCTTCCTGCGCGGGCTCGAGGCCCGCGACCCCGCGCGCGCGAAGGAACTGCGCGAGCTGATCGCCGTGCTGCCCGACGCCGAGCCGCGCGAGGTCGCCGAGCGCGTCGAGCGCGGCGAGTCGGATCCGTTCGCAGGCGAGCCCGTCGTGGGCGAACGGATCGGCGGCTGCACCCTCGAGTCGATCCTCGGCCGCGGCGGCATCGGCACGGTGTTCGCCGCGACGCAGGAGCACCCCGCGCGACCGGTCGCGGTCAAGGTGCTGCGCATGGCCAACGCACGCTCGAGCCACCTGCGGCGCTTCCGCACCGAGGCGCTCGCGCTCGGCCGGCTCGTGCACCCGACGCTCGCGCGCATCTACGCGTCGGGCACGACGCTGCGCGACGGCGCCGAGCTGCCCTACATCGTGATGGAGCGGATCGAGGGCGCCCAGAGCGTGGTCGAATGGTCGCGCGCGCCGCGCCGCACCCGGCGCGAGATCGCCCTCTGCCTCGCCGAGGCCTGCGACGGCATGCAGCACGGCCACAACCGCGGCGTCATCCACCGCGACCTCAAGCCGTCCAACGTGCTCGTCGGCTCCGACGGGCGCCCGCACATCATCGACTTCGGCATCGCGCGCCTCGTCGGCGCCGATCCCGCCGACGCGTCCGACACGGTCGCGGGCGCGCTCATCGGCACGCCCGCCTACATGGCGCCCGAGCAGTTCGAGCTGGCGCCCGGCGAGATCGACAGCCGCGTCGATGTGCACGCGATGGGCGTGATCCTGTACGAGTCGATCGTCGGTCGGCGGCCGTACGAGATCCCGCGCCACCTCTACTTCGACGCCGCGTCGATCATGCGCGCCACCGAGCCGGCGGCGCCGCACCTCGCCGACTCGACGGTGCCGCGCGACCTCTCCGCCGTCGTGATGAAGGCGATGGCGAAGGACCGCGAGCGCCGCTACCTCAGCATGGCCGAGCTCGCCGACGACCTACGCGCCTTCGCCGACGGCCAGAGCGTCCGCGCCCGCGTCGAGAGCGGTCCCGAGCGCCTGCTTCGCGCGATGCGCCGCAATCCGGCGTGGACGACGGCCATCGTGGTCTCGTTCGCAGCGCTCAGCACCGCGGCGGTGGTCTCGTTCACCGCGCTCACCCGCGCGCGCGCCGACCGCGACCGCGCGCGCACCGAGCTCGCGACCATCGACGCCGAGCGCGGGCTCATTCCGGTCGAGGGCTACGCGCCGGTCGACCTCGGTCGCGTTCGTCCCGCCGTGGTCGGCGGCATGATCCGCCGCATCATCGACGGCAGCGCCGCGCCGCCGGTGGAGATCCTCCACGGCAACCTGATGGGCGGCGCGATCTCGCCCGACGGCACGCGCTGGATCGCCGGCAGCGACGGCGACGCCTTCGGGCTGTTCGACCTTGAGTCGGGACGCATCTCGTCGCGGGTGCACGTCACCAGCGGCCACGGCATGCTGTACGCGGTGGGCACGACCTTCGACGGTCGCCGCGCCTTCGCCTCCGACGGCCCGGGACAACTCATCGAGCTCCTGCCCGAGGGCGGCAGCAAGGTCCTGCTCGCGACCGGCATGGGGAACCGCGCCATCCTGCCTGCGGCCGACAACGACCAACTCCTGCTGGTCGCCGCGTCGCATGTCGCGACCTACCGGCTGTCGACGGGCGAGTTCCGCGCGACTCCCGCGGCCACCGGCGTCGCGCTCGGCGGCGGCGCGTGGCACGGCACCGGTCCCGCCTACGCCGCGCTCGGCGACCGCACGGTGGCGAGGTTCGAGATCCCGGCCGACGGTCCGCCGGTGCGCGACCAGGCGTTCGCGGTCGACACCGTCGACGCGCGCTGCGTGGCGCTCGCGCCCGACGCGCGCACCATCGCGGTCGGCACCAACTCGGGGGCGGTGCTCGTGTGCGATGCCGCGGCGGGTGCGCTCATCCGCCGGCTCGAGGTGCGCCACGCCGTGTGGAGCCTCGCCTTCGCGCGCGACGGCGGTCGGCTCTTCGTGGGCGAGCGCGCCGGCCGCATCCACGAGTTCCGGACCGACGACGGCAGCGCCGGGCCGATCCGTTCGGCGATGATTCCCGAGCCGGTCTGGGCGCTCGGACAGACGGCCGACGGCCGGCTCGTGGCGAACATCGGCCCCTCCGTCTGCACCTTCCGCTCGGACACCGCGTGGAGCCTCGAGCCCGAGTCGCTTCCCGCGATGCCGAAGGCGGTCGTCGCGGTCGACGCACGCACCGTGCGCGCCGTGGGCGCCGACGGCGTGGTGCGCGAACTCGACCTCGGTCATGGTCGCTGGGTGCCGCTCGATCGCGCTGGACTCCCCGGCGGTCGCCTCGGCTCGCTCGCGAGCGCCGGCTTCAGCCGCGATGGGCGTATGGTCGCGAGCCTGCACAGCGCGGTGCTCGCCATGACCGACCTCGAGACCGGCGCGCGCGTCGAGGTCGGCGCCACCGAGGCCCAGGCGGGCCGGACCTTCCGCCTCGCGTGGAACGACGACGCCTCGCTGCTCGGGATGGTCGGCGCCGATGTCGTGCGCGTCTACACGCGGAGCGGCGAGCTGGTCGCGGCGATGCCCTTCCAGGCGCGCGAGTACGCGAAGCTCTCCTGGTACGGCCTCGATCGCTTCGTGGTCCTCTCCGGCGTCGCGGACATCCACGACTGCATCCTCGACGGCTACGGGATCCGCGTGGCGCAGAAGTTCACCGTCTCCACGGTCGCGCCGATCCGCTCCGGCGGGCGGTGGATCCTGCCGGGGCTCAACGGTTCGATTGGGGTGTCGAAGGTCGGTGGCATCAACGCCCTCGGGCCCACGCAGGCCGACTTCGAGTTCATCCTGAACCGGCATCGGGACTACGCGCTGTGCGCCGAGGTCTCGCCCGACGGCACGGTGCTCGCCACCGGCGGCGCCGACGGCACGGTACGGCTCTGGTCGCTCGCCGACGGCGCGCCGCTCACGACCTTCGCGACCCATCCGACCGAGCAGGGCACCATGCTGCTCTGGCTTCCCGACGGATCCGGCATCGTGAGCTTCGGCAACCTCGGCCAGGTCCGGCTGCTCGACTCGGTGCCGCTCGCGACCCGCCTCGCGGGCGACGCCGCGGCTGCGGCCGACGCCACCGGCACCGCAGGCGACGCCCACGCCGCCACCGCCCACGCCGCCCACGCCGCCACCGCCCAGCCCGACGCCGTCACTTCGCGACGCTGAACCCGCGTCCCGCGTACGGCCAGTATCCGCCGCGCATGTTGAGCGCCTCGAACCCCGCGCGGGCGAGGAACGCCGACGCGCGGGCGCTGCGGTTGCCGCTGCGGCAGTAGCAGAGGACGGGCTTGTCCCGCGGCAGGTCGCCCGCGCGCGCGCGCAGGTGGGTGTACGGGATGTGGCGCGCGCCAGGCAGGTGCCCGGCACCGAACTCGGCGCAGGTGCGCACGTCGACCACCGTCACCGCCCCGCGCTCGACGAGCTCGTGGGCGCGCACCGGCGTGATGTCGTCGACGCCGCAGGTCGCGAACGAGCCGGTCGCGAGGGCCGACACCGCGCGCGGCTCGATGAACCCGTCGATCGACCCGGGGGCGACGCCCACGCGCAGCATCACCCGCACGATGTCGGGCACCTTCGCCCGCTCGGCGATGAGCACGACGCGGTCGTCCTCCTCGAGGTAGTTCGCCACCGTCGGCCCGAAGGAGCGCTCGAACGGCGCGCTGATCGCGTAGGGCAGGCGCGTGTCGAGGTAGTCGTTCCACGGCCGGGTGTCGATCACCGTGTGCTCGGGACGCTCGCACAGCGCCGCGAACTCGTCGCAGCCGAGCTCGCGGATCTCGGGCAGGCTCGCGAGCGCGCGCGCACCGGCCTCGTTCAGGCGCTTCACGCGCGCGAAGTACGGTGGCGGCTCGTTGTTGCCGGCGAGCACCGCGGTCTCGAAGCCGCCCGCGTCGGCGTGGCTCCGCAGCGCGCGGTTGATGACGCGCTCGATGCCGAGGGTCGTCGCGGGCATGTCGCAGATCGACTTGCCGCACTCGCTGCCCGCGCCGTGGCCGGGCAGGACCTGCGTGTCGCCCGGCAGCTCCTCGAGCGACGCCAGCGAGTCGCGCAGCCGGTCGACCGCCTCGCGCAGCGTCATGCCCTCGGTCGCGAAGGCGCCGAGGTCCGGCCGCCCCACGTCGCCCGCGAACAGGAAGTCGCCCGAGAAGAGCAGCGTCGTCTCGCCCGCGCCGCCCGCGCCGCCCGCCCGCGCCGCCGCGAGCTCGAAGGTCAGGCTCTCGCGCGTGTGCCCGGGCGTGTGGCGCGCGGTGAACGACAGCATGCCGACCCGGAACCCGTCGCCGGCGCGCAGGCGCACGACCTCCGCACCCGCGGCGAGCGCGGTGCCCGCCATCCACGGCGACTCCGGTCCCTCGGCGCTCACATACGCCCGCACCGGATGGTGGGTCACGAACCCGCACACGCCGCTCACGAAGTCGGCGTGCACGTGCGTCTCGGCGACCGCCACGATGCGCACGCCGTCCTCCGCCGCGATCGCGAGGTAGCGGTCGATGTCGCAGGTCGGATCGATCACGATCGCCTCGCCCGTGGTCTTGCAGCCGACGAGGTAGGAGGCCTGCGCGAGGTGCGTGTCGAAGATGCGGCGGAGCAGCATGGCGTGAGTCTACAGCACGCCCGCCGCGCAGGCGCGCGCACCGCTCGGTCGCCGCGGGCAACCGCTACAGTGGGCGATCCGATGCCGACCGACGCGCCGAACCAGCACCACCTCATGCCCGCCGGCGACCGCTTCCTCGCGCGGCTCGCGCGCATGCTGCACGAGGCGGGCACGCCCGCGCACCGCCTCGAGGGCCTGGTGACCACCTGCGCCGAGCGGCTTGGCCTGCGGGTCTCGGTGTTCTCGCTGCCGACGTGGATCAACATCTCGGTCGGCGACGAGGGCGAGCAGCGCGCGATCAACTTCCGCGTCGACCCCGGCTCGCCCAAGCTCGCGATGCTCGAGGAAACCTACCTGGTCGCCGACCGCGTCGCGCGCGGCGAGCTCGACGCCGAGCAGGGGCTCACCGCCCTCGCGCGCGTGCGCAGCCGCCTCGACCGCCCCGGGATCGCGATGAGCTGCCTCGGCTACGCGCTCTTCTCGGCGGGCGCCGCGTTCTTCCTCGGCGGCTCGTGGACGGAGATGGTCGCCTCGCTCCCGGTCGGCTTCACCGTCGGCGCCGCGATCGCGGTCGCGGTCGGCCGCCGCGAGCGCGAGCTGCTCGCCGAGTTCGCCGCCGCGTGCATCGGCACCGTGGTCGCCTCGCTCGTGGTGATGCTGCTGCATCGCCTCGGGCACGAGTCGTCGGCGGCCATCGTGTCGCTCGCCGGGCTGGTGACGCTGCTCCCCGGCCTCTCCCTCGCGACCGCGATGAGCGAGCTCTCGACCCGCAACCTCGCCTCGGGCAGCGCGCGCCTGATCGGCGCCATCACCACGCTGGTCGTGGTCGGCATGGGCGCGGGCATCGGCGACCGGATCGCGCTGCTCCTCGGCCTGCCGCAGCACACCGCCTTCGTGGTGCCGGTGACCCAGACCGCGGCGGTCTCGCTCAAGCTCGTGGTCTCGCTGCTCGCGATCTCGAGCGGCCTCGCGATCGTGTTCCAGGCGCGCCCGCGCCGCGCGGGGCTCGTGCTCGCCTCGTGCGTGGTCGGCTGGATCGCCGTGCGCACCGCCCGCGAGTTCGGCGGCAGCGAGCTCGCGCCCGTCGCCGCGGCCGCCGCGATCGGCATCATGGGCAACCTCTACGCGCGCTTCCGCCGCCGCCCGACGCTCGCCATCGTGCTGCCCGGGCTCGCGCTGCTCCTTCCCGGCAGCATCGGCTTCCGCGGAATGCAGGGCATCATCGCCAGCGACACCCTCGCGGGACTCAACACCGCGATCAGCGCGCTCATCGTCGCCGCCTCGATCGCGTCGGGCCTCCTGATCGCGAACGCCGTGCTGCCGTCGCCGCGGCACGTGTAGCCCCGCCGCTCACGTCGCCGCGCCGCTCAGGCGAATAGCGCCTGCACGACCTTGCCGTGCACATCGGTCAGCCGATGGTCGCGGCCGCCGTGGCGGAAGGTGAGCCGCTCGTGGTCGATGCCCATGAGCGCGAGGATGGTCGCATGCAGGTCGTGCACGTCGACCTTGTCGACCGCGGCGTAGTAGCCGTAGTCGTCGGTCTCGCCGTAGCTGA
>JBMOGJ010000078.1:0-14138 GCA_049318425.1 Phycisphaerales bacterium
GCGCCGGTCCGCGCCGTTCTGCCGCCAGGTGAGCTTGGTGTGGTCGATGCCGAGGAGCCGCAGCATGGTGGCGTGGATGTCGTAGACCGTCGTCGGGTTGCGGCGGTCGAGCGGCTTGAAGCCCCACTGGTCGCTCTCGCCGTGGGTCACGCCGCCCTTGATGCCGCCGCCGCACATCCAGTTGGTGAAGACGAACGGGTTGTGGTCGCGCCCCTTGCCGCCCTGCGAGCTCGGCATGCGGCCGAACTCGGTGGTCCAGATGACGAGCGTGTCGTCGAGCATGCCGCGCTGCTTGAGGTCGGCGATCAGCGCCGCCGCGCCGCGCGCCATGCCGCGCGAGAGCGGGCCGTGGTCGCGGCGGATGTCCTCGTGCGAGTCCCAGTTGCGGCGCGGGAACGAGTTGTCGTTGCCGCTCCACACCTGCACGAAGCGCACGCCGCGCTCGAGCAGGCGCCGCGCGGTGAGGCACTTCTGCGCGAACACGTACGACTCCTCCGCCTCGTTGATGTCGGTGTCCCAGGTCTGCGGGTTGCGGTCGAGCCCGTAGAGCCTGAGCACATGCTCGGGCTCGGCCTTCGCGTCGAGCGCCTCGGGCGCCGCGAGCTGCATGCGCGCCGCGAGCTCGTAGCTCTTGATGCGCGCGTCGAGTCGCGGATCGCCGTCGCGCGAGGCCTCGTGCGCGCGGTTGAGGCCGGCGAGCAGACGCTGTGCGTCGCGCTCGCTCGCGTCGTTCACGAAGCGGCCGACCTCGTGCGGGCGCAGGTCGGCGATCGGATTCGCAGTGCCGGGGTAGATGACCGTGCCGCTGTGCTCGCCGGGAAGGAACGCGCTGTCCCAGTTCTTGACGCCGTTCGACGGCAGGCCGCGGTGGTCGGGCAGCACCACGAAGGTAGGCAGGTTCTCGTTCATCGAGCCGAGGCCATAGCTGACCCAGCAGCCCGCGCCCGGGAAACCCGGCAGCTGGAAGCCGGTCGACTGCAGCATCGTGGCGGTCGAGTGCACGCCCGAGCGGCTGGTCACGTTGTGGATGAACGCGATGTCGTCGACGTGCGCACCGAGCTCTGCGACGGTCTCGCCGAGCATCTTGCCGCACTGGCCGTACGGCTTGAAGTCCCACACCGGCCGGAGCCACGGACCGAGCCCGTCCTGGAAGGTCTCGACCTTCTCGCCGAAATCGCTCGGTTTTCCGTCGTGCCGGATGAGCTCGGGCTTGTAGTCGAAGAGGTCGATGTGGCTGGCGGCGCCGGCCATGAAGAGCTGCACGACGCGCTTCGCCTTGGGCGCGAAGGCGAGCGGCGGCGGGCCTCCGGCAGGATCGCCCGCGCCGAGGAAGCCGAACGCGTCGCGTGCCAGCATCGACGCCAGCGCGACGCCGCCGAGTCCGCCGCCGGCGTGCCAGAGGAACTCCCGCCGCGTCGGTGCGCGGTGGGCGGGCATGCGGTGGAAGGGCGAGTCGTTTCGCATCGATGCGCTCAGTCGACGAAGGAGAACTCGTTCAGGTTGAGGATCACGCGGCAGGTGTTCTCGAGGCCGTGCGCCTCGGTGAACTCGGTGAGCCGCGCGCGCTCCTCGTCGGTCGGCGCACGCCCGAGCGCGCGCCGGACCGCGTGCTCGACCTGCGCCGCCGGCGCGTCGCCCGCCTCGGCGCGCACGCGCGCGGCGAAGCGCGCGGCCTGCGCGAGCATGAAGCCGTTGTTGAGGTACGCGAGCGCCTGGTTCGGACTCACGCTCTGGTTGCGGCGGTCGACGCGCATCGATGGATCGGCGCAGTCGAGCGCGGTCATGAACGGCTGCATCTGCGAGCGGACGATGAAGCGGTACACCGAGCGCCGGAAGGTCGACGGGTCGTCGGGATCGGCGAGGTCGTAGCGGTAGTGCGGCGAGTGCTCGGGCCGCTCGACCTTGAAGTCGCGGTAGCCGGGGCCGCCCGAGGTGAGGTCGAGCGAGCCGCTCGTCGCGAGCACCGCGTCGCGCAGCGCCTCGGCCTCAAGCTTGCGCGCGTTGGCGCGCCAGAGCAGGGCGTTGCCGCGGTCGATCGACTCCGCCTTCGCATCGCGGGTGTCGGAGCGCTGGCGGTACGCCGCGCTGGTGACGATCAGGCGGTGCAGCGCCTTGAGCGAGCCATCCATGTCGTCGCGGAACGCCGCCGCGAGCCAGTCGAGCAGCTCGGGGTGCGACGGCGCGCCGCCCATGCGGCCGAAGTCGTTGGGCGTGTCGACGATGCCGCGGCCGAAGTGGAAGTGCCACAGGCGGTTGACGATCGAGCGCCACACGAGCGGGTTGCGCTCGTCGGAGAGCCAGCGCGCGAGCGCCGCGCGGCGCGCCGACTCGGGCGCATCGGGCGCGAGCTCGAAGCGCGCGGGCAGCAGCGGCGCCAGCATCGAGAGCGCGCCCGGCTCGGCCAGGGCGCCCGGCTGCGTGACCTGGCCGCGCGCGAGCACGCGGATCTCGCGCGGCGTTCCGCCCTTCGACCCGGTGCCGACGAAGGCGCCGGACCCCGTGTGGACCGTCGCCGCGTAGACGACCTGCTCGGGCGGCAGCGCCGCGACCGCGGCGTCGGTGGCCGCGATGCCGCCGTCGATCTCGGCGCGCCGCCGCGTGACCTCGTCCGACTCGAGCCTGCGGCGCAGCGACTCGCGCTGGGCGCGCAGCTCGTCCGCGCGTCCGGGCGCGGCGCGCAGCGCGGGCGCGATGCCGTCGGTGAGATTCGTGCGCCGCCAACGCTCCGCCATCTCGATGCTGTCGAGGCTCGTCACCGGCGCGCCCGCCGCGATGTTGCGGCCGGTCGCGTCGGTCACCTGCAGCTCGGCCAGCGCGAAGATGAAGTCCCCGCGGCGCGGGGCGAGTCGCGTCGCGGTCACGCGCACGAAGCGCGCCATCGCGCCCTGCGTGTCGAGCACGACCGCGCGCGTGCGCGGCGTCCCGAGCATCGCCGCGGTGCCGCGCGCGAGTTCGGTCACGCCGCTGGCGAAGTCCGGGTCGTCCGACGCCTCGATGCGGAACTCCTCGGGAAAGCCGAACCCTGCGCCGATCCCGTTGAAATCGTCGCTGCAGGGGAGCAGCGCCACCGCGTTGAACGCGCGCGACGCGCCGAGGTCGACCTGCGCCCACTTCGCCTGCGCGGGGTCGAGCGCGATCTCGCTGTGGTAGCCGAACTCGGGTGCCTCGGCTGCGGGATCACGCGCGGCGGCGGCGAGCTCGCGCTCGATCAAGGCGAGCTCCGTGCCGCCCGCCTGCGCGAAGGCCGCGTCGATCGCGCTCCGCTCGGCCACGAGCCGCGTGCGCTCGGCCGCGAGCGATGCGCGCTGCGCCGCGACCTCGGGCGCAGCGTCGAACCGCTTGTCGGCGCGGTCGACCGCCGCGAACACCGCCTGCAGCGCGTAGTAGTCGTCCTGCGACACGGGATCGAACTTGTGGTCGTGGCACTGCGCGCACTGCACCGTCACGCTCGCGAACGTGCCGATCGCGTTGCCCACCATGTCGTCGCGGTCGAAGTGCCGCGCGAACTTGCCGTCGATCTTGTCCTCGCCGACCTCCTCGTGCCCGATGAAGTCCCACGGTCCCGCGGCGAGGAAGCCGAGCGCCTCGACGCCGTCGCGCGTGCCCGCGAAGAGCACGTCGCCCGCGATCTGCTCCTCGAGGAAGCGCGTGAACGGCTTGTCCTCGTTGAGCGCGCGGATCACGTAGTCGCGGTACGGCCACGCGTGCTCGCGCGGCTTGTCCTTGTCGAAGCCGTGCGTGTCGGCGTAGTGCACGACGTCGAGCCAGTGGCGCGCCCAGCGCTCGCCGTGGCGCGGCGACGCGAGCAGGCGGTCGACGAGCGCCTCGTACTTGCGCGGATCGGGATCGGCGACGTACGCGTCGAGTTCGTCGGCCGTGGGCGGAAGGCCCGTGAGATCGAAGTACACGCGGCGGCACAGGGTGCGTGCGTCGGCCTCGGGCGACGGGGCGAGTCCATCGCGCTGCAGGCGCGCTCGTACGAATCCGTCGATCGGATTGGCTTCGCCGCCGGGAACCTCGGTCCGCACGATCGGCTTCAGGCTCCACCAGTCGCGCGGGTCGCCCACGGTCGCACTCGCGTGCTCGGGCCACACGGCGCCCTCGTCGATCCAGCGTCGCACGAGCGCGATCTCCGCCTCGCTCAGCGGCTCGCCCTTCGGCGGCATCGTCATGTCGGCGTCGACGCCGCGGATGTAGCGGACGAGCGGGCTTCCCTCGGCATCACCCGCGCGGATGTTCGGCGCGGAGGTCTCGCCGCCCTCGAGCGCGGTCGAGCGCACGTCGAGCCGGTAGCCGCTCCGCTGCTTCTCGGGTCCGTGGCAGGGCAGGCACTTCGCGGCGAACAGGGGCGCGATCTCGCGCTCGAAGTCGACCGGCGGGTTGGTCGCCGGCGCGGTGAGCCCCGCGTTGGGACCAGCGTTGAACCCCGTGGCAAGGTGCGCGGCGACGTGGATGGCGAGGGCAGCCCACATGCCCGCAATCTAGCGGAGCGGGGCGTGCGCCCGATGCCCCGAGGTCGTGAATGGCGTGAGTTCGCCGCATCAAAGGCAACGCGCCCGCGGGGGCGGGCGCGTCGTCAGTGCCGGTGACAGGAATCGAACCTGCAAGCCTTTGGGGGGCGGCGGATTTTGAATCCGCTGCGTCTGCCAGTTCCGCCACACCGGCGCGGGCAGGGAGTGTAGCGGGGGGAGTGTTCTCGCACCTCGTCGAATCTCCCGCCGTTGCTGAGAGATCGCGTCCATTCGCGCGGAGGATGGGGACTCGCCGTGCCTTGGGCGCGGTTGCGTCCGGCCGCTGTTCCGCCGTCGGTTTCAGGCTCAGCCACGTCTTGCACCCCCATCGGAGAAACATCATGAAGACCCGAATCCTCGCATCCATCACGGCGGCGCTCGCGCTCGCGGTTCCCGCGCTCGCGACCGACGACTGCGCATCACCCACGCCGATCGCCGGCTCGGTGGTCGCGCCCTTCGACCTGACCCAGGGCCAGCTCGAGGGCTTCGGCATCAACTCGTGCAGCCCCGTGGGCGGATTCGCCCGCGACTACTGGTTCTGCTGGACCAGCGACGTCGACGGCATGGTCACCATCAGCACCTGCGGTCTCACCGCGCTCGACACCGGCGTGGCGATCTACCCCGCGTCGCTCGGTTGCGCCTGTCCGGGCGACCTGCAGCCGCTCTGCTGCAACGACGACGCCGGCGGCAACTGCGGCAAGCAGTCCGCGGTGACCTGCGAGGTCCGCTGCGGCGAGCGCTACATGATCCAGGTGGCCGCGCGTCCGACCGGCGCGCTCCCGACCGGACAGGTGCGCATCCAGACCGAGGGCACGCCGTGCGACGGCGGAGGCAACGGCAAGGGCAATCCCAACGGTCCGGTCAGCTGTGAGTGCTGCGGCGGCCGTCCGCCGCTCGTCGACAACCTCACGGTGCCGTTCGATCCGGGTCTCGTGGCCGCCGCGACCAACTACGACGCGGTGCCGACCGATCCCGCCCTCTGGCTCGTCGATCTCGGCAACCAGGGCGCCGCGCCCGTCGGCACCAACTGGAACACCGACCGCTACACCCACCCCGCGTGGACGATGGCGAATCTCGGCGGCATCTTCGGCGTCACCCTCGACGGCACCGGCAACGTGTTCGTCGGCCACAGCGCCGTCTACAACGACTGGACCGGCACCGGCGACCAGGTCGGCTTCGGCGGCGCGGGTGCGGTCTACCGCATCGACGGCGCGACCGGCACCCCGACGCTCGTGATCAAGCTCCCGCAGCAGGTTGACGCGTCGCAGCCGGCCGGACAGCAGTTCCCTGGCCTGGGCCAGCTCTCGTGGAGCTGCCCGACGAACCGCCTCTTCGTCTCGAACTTCGAGGACGGCCGCATCTACTCGATCGACCCGACCAACGGCGCGGGATTCAAGGTGCAGTCGACCTACGCGCACGGCGGCACCGTGACCGGTGCGCTGCCCGACGCGAACCTCGCCGATCCGTCCGACGCCGCGGGATTCGCCTCGCTCGGCAAGCGCATCTGGGCCGTGAAGGCCGCGGGAAGCCGCGTCTACTACTCGACCTGGTCGCGTGACTCGGGCCGCGCCGGCGCTGGTCCGAACCAGATCTGGTCCGTCGCCATCGACGGCAGCGGCAACTTCGTCGCCAACTCGCACGCGCTCGAGTTCACGCTTCCGTCGCGTCCGGGCTTCAGCTACTCGAATCCCGTCGCGGACATCACCTTCGACGCGAACTGCTGCATGCTGGTCGCAGAGCGCTCGATGTACTCCGACACCGCGACCAACGCGCACGACGCCCGTGTGATGCGCTTCTGCCAGGGCGCCGACAACGCGTGGACCGAGGACCTGACCTTCGCCATCGGCATCTTCTCCGGCGAGAACGCCACCGGCGGCGTCGCCTATGAGACCGGCGGCGCGGACCAGGTGTGGGCGATGTCGGACGCCATCAGCTTCCCGAGCCCGATGGTCTACGGCCTGCAGGGACAGGACGCGGTGGGCCAGACCGTGGCGTCGTCCTACTGGGTCGACCTCGACGGCGTGCAGACCGACAACCAGAAGACCGCGCTCGGCTCGATCGACGTGAACTGCCTCGGCGCCGCGTCGCCCTGCGAGTTCGCCACCCTCGACATCGACTGCGTGCCCAACGCCGACGGCACCATGGGCTACCTCTGGAGCGTCGAGATCACCAACAACTCGAACGCGGCGGCCAACCTGCTCATCCTCGGCGATGTCGCCTTCGCGCCGAACAACGTGATCGTGCTCAATCCGCCGCTCGCGCCGGGCGCGTCGATCGTGCTCGACATCCCGATCTCGATCGGAGTCCCCGGCTCGACCTTCTGCTTCCAGGCGACGCTCGCGGCGAGCGCGAAGGACGACTGCTGCAGCGAGGAGATCTGCATCGAGCTCCCCGACTGCACCTGCATGGACACCGACGTGGTGGTCACCGACCTGCCCGGCAACGGCGGATTCACCTTCAGCATGAACCTGATGAACCTGGCGAACGCGCCCGCGTTCCCCGGCGAGTGGGTCACGCTGGCGGTCGCCCCCGGCTACCCGGCGACGGTCAACCCGACGCTCATCAACATCCCCACGCTGCCGACCTACGCCTCGACGAACATCGGACCCATCACGGTCACCACCGCGCTGCCCGCGGGCTCGACGATCGTCATCATCGTGGGCATCCACTCGCAGACCTACCACCCGTGCTGCTTCCGCGAGATCACCCTGACCGTGCCCGCGCAGGCCGGCAGCGCGACTCCCGGCGATGCCAATGCCGACGGCATCGTGAACGGCGCCGACCTGGCGATGCTCCTCTCCAACTGGGGCGCCGCCGGATCGACCGACTTCAACGGCGACGGCCAGACCGATGGACAGGATCTCGCGATCCTGCTCGCGAACTGGAGCTGAACGGCGGGACGAACGCCGCGCAAGCGGCGTGCCGAGGCTCCTCTCCTCAGCGGCCCGCGGGTCCTCACCCGCGGGCCGCGATTTCTTTTGCCGGCATGGGTAGCATCCGCGACCATGCGCGAAGGAAGCGACGAGACAACGGCCGCGAGGCCGCACGGCCGACCGGGTGACGGATCCGGCCCTGGATCCGGCCACGGATTCGGCCACGGATCCGCGGACGGCCTCCAGCCGTCGGTCCCACCGTCGCTGCTCGCGTCGCTGGTGGCATCGCTTCCCGACGCGGTGCTGTCGATCGACCGCACCAGCACCATCGTGCACGTGAACGACGCCGCGGTGCGGCTCTTCGGGTTCCCGCGCGCGGAGTTCGTGGGACGCACGCTCGCGCAGACCATCATCCCGCGCGATCTCGCCGCGCAGCACATGCGCGGCATGGAGCGCTTCGCGCAGTCCGGCCACGGACCCGTGATCGGGCGCCGCATCGACATCACGGCGAACGACCGCGCGGGGCGGCGCTTTCCCGTGGAGCTCAGCGTGTTCCTCGACGCGGCGCGTCCCGGCGAGATCTTCCACGCGACCATCCGCGAGACCACCGACCGGGTCGCGCGCGACGCGGTCTTCACCGCCGAGCGCGAGCGGCTGCGGCAGATCCTCGATGCGACCGCCGATGCGTGGTGGGATGGCGTGGTCGGTGGCGCGACCCGCTTCAGCGAGTCGGCCGCCGCGCTGCTCGGATGCGCGGCGTCGGAGCTGCCTTCCTGCAGTCCCGCGGACCTGCCGTCGATCCACCCCGACGACCGGCAGCGCGTCGCCGAGGCCTGGCGTGCGCATCTCGAGGGCGCCGTCGGCCGCTTCGAGTGCACGCATCGCCTGCTCGGCGCGGGCGGCGCGGTGCGATGGATCCGCCAGCGCGGCCGTGCGGTCGAGTTCGACGCGGGGCGGCCGACGCGGCTCGTCGGCACGATCGCCGACGTGACCGAGCAGCAGGCCGCCGAGGAGCGGCTCCGCAACGCGCAGAAGCTCGAGATGCTCGGCCTGCTCGCGAGCGGCTTCGCGCACGACCTCAACAACTTCCTGGTCGCGATCCGCGGGCACGCGGCGCTCGCGGCGACCGAGCCCGGCATCTCGCCCGCGGCGCTCGAGTCGCTCGCCTCGGTCCAGCTCGCGACCACCAAGGCGAAGCTGCTCACGACCAACATGCTCTCGCTGGGCAAGCCGTCGGCCGAGGCGATCGTGCGCTTCCCCATCCGGCACGCCATCGAGGAGACGCTCGAGCTCGCGCGCCCGGGATTCCCGCGGACGGTCAGCATCTCCGCCGATCTCGCGGGCGCCGACGGCCTCGATCTCGAGCTCGACCCGAGCGCGTTCCAGCAGGCGATCCTCAATCTCCTCATCAACGCGCGCGACGCGATGCCCGGCGGCGGCCGGCTCCGCATCGAGGCTTCGTCGATGCGTTCCGCCGACGGCGGCCTCGCCGCGCGCGTCGTCGTCGAGGACACCGGCGCGGGCATCCCGCGCGAGCTGCTCGCGCGCGTGTTCGAGCCGTTCTTCACCACCAAGCCCGCCGGCGTGGGCACCGGCATCGGTCTCGCGGTGGTGCAGCAGGTGGTCGCCAGTGCGCGCGGCACGGTGTCGATCGAGAGCGACGTCGGCCGCGGCACGCGCTTCGTGATCACGCTGCCGGCGCAGGCGGCGGCGGGGGCCTCGTCGGAGCGTCGCGGCCAGGTGGTGGCCGAACGGGTGCTGCTCGTCGAGGCGCATGAGGTACTGCGTCCGATGCTCGGCGAGGCGCTGCGCGCCACCGGGCACGCGGTCGTCGAGGCGGCGAGCGGGGCGCACGCGCTCCGCATCGCGCAGGAGCGTGCGGGCGCGTCGGGCCACGAGCGGGTGTCGGTGCTGGTGCTCGAATCTGGGCAGGGCGCGGCCGCGGGCGTCGAACTGCACGCGCGGATCGAGTCGATCCTCGGGAGTGCGGTGCCGGTCGTGTTGATGTCCGCCGACCCGGGGCTCGAGCTTCCGGGTGCGCGGCGTCCCGACATGGTGGTGCTGCAGAAGCCGTTCGAGATCGGTGAACTCACCGACGCGATCGAGCGGGTGGTCGCGGCGCGCGAGGTCATGGCGCGCGGCGTCACGGCACGCGGGGCCGATCGCGCAAGTCGCTGACGGAGCACGGATTGCCGCAGGTGGAACCGGGGTCGCGCCCGCGGTGGTGCGCCTCATTTCCGACTTTTTCGCTCCAAGCCACTAGGCGGACGACGGCTTGGATGTATACTAACAAACACCGAACAAGAGTCGGTGCCCCCAATGCGAATGGATGGTTTCGAAAAGAGCAGGCTCGAGGCGAGTCCGCGGCGTGTGCGTGTTGCGCACGGCGTGGGTGCCCGGGGTGGTCCTGCGTCGTTGTCCTGCGCCGCGGCTCCGTTCCGTGCCGTGTCGTGCCGTGTGTCGTGTCCGTCTCGACTCCTCTTCCTCTTTGTCCAGGTCGATGCCCATGTCCATATCCAACACCATGCGCGACTTCACGCGTTCATTCGCCGGCGAGGAGATCGGGGGTGAGGAGATCGGGGGTGAGGCGCTTGAGAGTGAGGCGCTTGAGGCGCGGTCTCCGATGTGGTCTTCGATGCAGGAGGCGGATCCGGAGCTGGTCTGCGAGGTGCCTGCGCTGGATGAGGTTGATGGTGGTGGTGTTGATGGTGGTGGTGATGATGGTGGTGCGAGGTCAGGAGATCGTCCGGCGCATCATGCCGCGCCGCGTTCGTCACCGCGTTCCTCACCGAATCGTGGCAAGCGACGCAGCAAGGCTGCTCGGGTGTTCGATGCCGATCGCGCGGTCCGTGCCCATCTGGCGGCCGCGGATCTTCGTGCGCTGCGTGGTTCGGCATCGGGCACGATGGCAGGTTCGATCGCCGGATCGACATATCGCGTGGTTTTCGATCCTGTCGATCCTGTCGATCCTGTCGAGCCGGGTGAGACGGCCTTGGAGGAATTGCATGGGACGTCGCATCTCGCATCGGTCCATGTCGACACGGCATCCGCGTTTGCCCATGACTGCATGCAGGCGTTCCACGCAGATCACGACATCGGAATAAGCGGGCGTGCGCGTTCCGACGCCGCAGTCCGATCGATGGTGCTGCGGTCGCGCGAGTCGCGTGAGTCGCGTGATGGAGCGGAAGCGCGTGATGCGCATGCTGCTCCTGTTGCTCATATTGAATCCCGTGTCTGCGTGATGCTCGATCCGCACGCCATGCGTGGCGAGGCCGGTCTTGACAGCGAGTCGCGCGCGCATCCCCGCGGAGCGAGCCTCGCCTGCGGCGCCGTGCACGAGATTCGCGGCCTCTGTCTGGACACCGATGCGCATGCCGGCGCGCCTCCAGCGGGCCCGGATCATTCCTGGCTCGTTCCCTTCGGCTGCATCGTGCACATCCTTCGCTGCATGGCGTCTGGTCATCCATCGAACGCCGGATGCCGCGCACTTCTCGACGCAGGCGTCGTCTGGATCGGCGACAGGGTTCATCCATCCCTCGAGGGGCTCGCATGCGCCTTGCAGTGCGAGACACCGACGTTCGCCGGCGATGACGGGGGCGTGATGCGTGGGAGCCCGATGCATGCTGCCTCGGCGATGCATGCAGCCTCCGCGATGCAGTCCACCCGCGGTGCGTGGGAGAGCGCCTTGGAACGCTTCACCTTCGTGCGTGATGCCGCGGGCGGTACGGGCGCGCACCCGCGGGATCCGGTCCCACACCGCGTCTGGTGCGCCGAACAGGCGATCCGCATGGGTGCGGCCGGTGTCGTCATCGTCGATGGCACGGGCTTCGACACGCTCGCATGGCGTCGGCTGCAGCTGGCCGCCTCGGGTGGATCATCGTCGTCGCCGTCGATGTCGGCGGAGCAGGCGGGGGCTTGCTCCGCAGGAGCCGATTCCTCGATGGGAGCCGATTTCTTCTCGAGAGGCACGGATCTCGGCCGCACCCGTGCCTCGATGCCGACCGACGACGCGATGCGTCCACTGGTGCTCGTGATCACGCCGCCGGAAGGAACATGCGGCGGCCACGCGGGTCGCGGTGGTCGCGGGCGCGCTTCGCGGGGCGGCGGTGGTGCCAGCACGCGCTGGTCGGTGTATCCGAGCCGCATCAGGCGTGCCCGTGAAGACGGCATGGTTCCCAGCATCAGTGCATGCGAGCAGGGGCGCCTTCACGGATATCGTGAGAGTGACGGCGAGGGTCGCGACTCCGAGGACGGCCACTTCGGCTGGCGCATGCAGCTCGATGCCGTGAAGCGCGTGGATGCGGGGGGGGCGAGTCCACGCAAAGGTGCGATCGGCGCGATGGGCGCGATGAGCGCGAACGGCTTCTCCCGCGGCGACATGGAGTCGGGGCGCGTCTTCGTCGACATCGTCATGCCGCGTGCCCTGCATGGCGCTGTGGCGTGGAGCATGGTCGAGCGTTGGGCGCAGGCGCGTGTGCATGCACGATCGTCCGTGGCGGGTGTCGGTTCGATTGATGTCGGTTTGGCGGGTGTCGGCGCGATGGATCCGGCCGTGGGCCTCGGTGCACGCCGTGACACCATTCTCCGTCATGCCGTGGCCGAACTGGATCATGCGGTGGACTCCCAGCGCACGCATGAGTTCGATCCCGCCAGCTCATCCCGGTTTCCGATCGACGAACGACGGGAAGGAGGGGCGTGGCGTCATTGGCATGCGCGTTCTGCCTGACGACCGCCACCGATCATCGTGCACGGGTCATCGCCATCATCCCCACCGGCTGCGGATCTCGCCGTCGCTTCCGAATCGCCTGCGCCGCGATTCATCGCAGTCCATTTCTCCCACTGGCTCATCGATCTCGAGCTGGGTCTTCTGCATCGCGCGCTCGCGCAACTCGATGCATCCTCGATGGGCGGTCGGATTCCCTGGCCGACGGTGGTCGTGGGGGACATGCACGGAGCGGGATCGGCAGCACATGCTTCGCGGAGCGCGGTTCATGTCGGCGCCATGCACATACTGGCATGCTGCGACCGTGCATCCGCCCACGGGGTGCGCCTCGGCATGACGGCTGGGCAGGCGGAGGCGATGTGCCCAGCCCTGTCTGACGAGGAGGGGGCATCGCGTGGAACCCCGCCCGAATCCATACGCGGAGCGGTGCGTGGAACACAACTCGGATCATCACACGGCCGCGCACTGATCGATGCGCTCCGTGACCCCGGGTCCGGAGCGCGCGTCGCGGGTGTTCGCGCGCTCGGCGGGCGATCCTGGCCCGACCGGATCGTGTCATCCAGCGACCGGCTCCTGGTGATCCGATGGGATCCCGTCCTGGCGACCCGCGCCATCATGCGGCTCGCCCGATGTCTCGAGCGGATCATCCCCGTGGTGTCCGTCGAGCCTCCCGGGGAGTGCGCATGGCACGACGGCAGGCTGGTCACCGCCGTCGCGTCCGACACCGTGCTCGGCGACTTCACGGGATGCTCCGCCCTCTTCCGCGGGCGCTATCGCACCGAGCAGGCGCTGATGAAGCGGGTGTCATCGTCGTTCCTGCGGAGGGGATTTCGCTGTCAGGTGGCGACGGCATCGACGGTGGGGACGGTCTCGGCGGTCGCGCGCTGCATGCAGCGGATGCCGCAGTCCGGCGTCCACGGGACGGGGTCACGCGCGCCGTGCATCGCCGTGCCCTTCGGGAGGGAACTCGAGTTCCTCGATGCGATGCCCATCGAGTCCTTGCGAATCTCCGGACACGCGGCGACGGCGCTGCGGTCGGTCGAGGTCGATTCGATCGGGCAGCTGGCACGGCTCCGGCGCGATGGGATCGCGGCGCGGCTCTCGGGTGGGGTCGATGAGGAGTCTGCGTCGGGAGCAAGGCCCGGAGCATCATCATCCGGCAGCACAGGCGCATCTTCGAAACGCGGCCGCTCGGCGCGTGGCCCCGCACGATCGCGCCATGTCGCGGGCACCGGATCCTGGCATGAGCAACCGCTGTTGTTCGGTGATCCATCGGCCAAGACAGCCTCCGTCGACGGCCATGCGGCGGTGGCGGGTGGATGTTCTGCGGCCGCGTCGTCCGCGCCCTCCGCACGCGCGCGCGGGCATCGTGCACTCCGCTCGGCGGATGACGCGCTGCTGAGGCTTGATCAGGCACTCGGCCGAGATCGGCTCACCGAGGCGACGGCGGCCGCTGAGCGGCTGCGGCCGCTGCGAACCTCGGAGCCACTGGTGCTGTGCCGGGATTTCGACGGTCCATGCAGCCGGCTCGATGCCATGGTGATCGCCTGCGGCGAGCTGATCGACGGACTCGTGGTGGCGCTCGGACGGCGTCGCGAGGGATTGCGCTCTGCCGTCTGGGTGTTCCGACATGCGAGCCTCCCCACCGAAGGGATCGGCCCGGGACCGGAGTCGCGCATCACGCTCGAATGCGCGCGGCCGAGCGCGCGGCGGGCGCACCTCTGGTCGGTGTTCCGCCCGAAGCTCGAGAAACTGCACCTCGATCATGGCATCGAGCGGATCGAGTGTCATGCCGAGCAGACGGTGCTGCTGCGATTCCGCCAGGTGGCGCTGCTGCGCTCGGAGGCGATGCACGCAGGATTCGGTCCGGCATCCTCGGCGGGGAGCGGGAGCGGCGGTGGTGGGCACGCGGAGTGGCGCGATCTCGTGACGGCGAAGCTCGGGGCATCGAGCATCATCGGGGTCTCGGATCTCATCGGCGCGTCGCTCTCAGCTCGCGGCGCGTCGCTCTCAGCTCGCGGCGCGTCGCTC
>JBMOGJ010000079.1:0-14019 GCA_049318425.1 Phycisphaerales bacterium
GGGCTTGTGCCGAGGGTTCCCGTGCATACAGGCCGCCGTCACGAAAGCCCGATGTTGCCGTTCCCCTCGAACCGGCCACCGGCGTCCTCCACCTCGCGCCGCCCCCTCGACCCGGCGAGGTTGACGCTGGTCACGGCGGTGTAGTCCTTGCACATCGGGCAGCCGTGGCACTCGAGCGAGAGGCCGACGTACGACCTGTGGTCCTTGGCGCCGAACTCCGAGAGCGCATCGACCGCGCGCTGCGGGTTGTTCGCCGCGAGGTGCGCGTGCACCGCCTTGAGCGTGGCGCCCGCGGCGGTGGGGTCGTTGCTGGAGCGCATCAGTGCGCCGAGCCGGGTCATGAAGCGTCCGCACTTGGCGCAGAAAGGCTTCTTTCCCGCCGTGCGAATCACGAACCACGCGCCGACCATGAAGCCGAGGCAGTCCACCGCGTACAGGGCGTAGCCCCACGAGCCCACCGTGGTCGCCGACCGCGAGCTGCGCCCGAGCATGACCTGGCTCTCCTCGATCACGACCTGCATGTACTCGCCGAAGCCCATCACCTCACGGATCGCCGTGCCGTCGTCGTCGGTCATGGTCAGGTAGCTCGCCACGAAGGTGAGCCAGCAGAGCAGTCCTGCGCCCACGGCGGCCGCGGCGTAGGTCGCCAGGCGAGGCGGCGAATCGAGCAGCCGGATCGCC
Source organism: Phycisphaerales bacterium (assembly GCA_049318425.1). Classification (GTDB taxonomy): domain Bacteria; phylum Planctomycetota; class Phycisphaerae; order Phycisphaerales; family SM1A02; genus QWPT01. The sequence continues at coordinate 682 of JBMOGJ010000079.1, forward strand.
CCGAAGAACCCGAGCGAGATCAGCGCGCCGTTCAGCAGCGCGCCGATCGGGAGGACGATCCACAGGTTGATGCTGCGCAACTGCCGGTCGATGCCCGTCTCCGCGAGATGGATGCCGAACGAGAGCAGCAGCGCGACGAGCAGTCCGATGCCGATCACGAGCCCGGGCTTCACGCCCTCGCGGTCGACGAGGAGCGCGTCGTCGGGCCCGGTGCGCGCCGAGCTCGGCAGCGGGGTGGGGGTGCTCTGCACCACCGTCGCGTCGTACGCGGCGTCGAACGCCGGCATCACCGCCGCGTCGGCGCACTTCTCGCCGCAGTACGCGCCATCGCCGACCTTGGTCGCGCCGAACAGGATGGTCTTCTGACAGCCGACGCACTTCGCCATGGTGGATCTCCTGATGGGACAGGCTGGAATCGGACGGATCAGTCGGGGGGCGGGATGGACCGCGGGCGGAGCGAAGCGCGCCGCGTCCCGCGCACGCAGGAAATCTATGCGATCATGGCTCCCCATGAGCCACCCCATCAGCGCGGTCGCCGTTTCCATCGCCGCGATGCTCAACGCGTCCGTTCCATCCGACCGGTGCGGCGAGCGTTGTGGCGTGCGTTGTGGCGACGGGTCGGTCGATCGGGCGGGTGTCGCCGTGGGCGACTCGGTTTCCGAGATCGCCGTCTGGTGGAACCGCGACCTCCTGCCCGAGATCACCTCGCCCGACGACTGCGTCTCGGCGTGGAGCACATGGCGTCCGCGCGCCGCCGCCGGGAGCAGCCCCTGCACCGTCTCGATGACCTTGCCCAACGGGACCCGGCTGGAGTGCCGCACCGTCGAGGAATGGCACACCGCGCGCCGCGAGGGCGGCTACGCGCACTCCACGCTCGACATGTCGATGGAGTCGCACTTCATCGAGCGCGCCCTCGCGTTCGGCGCGATTCCGTGCCTCGACCCGGCGCAGCGCAGCGGATTCGATCCCGCGCGATGGCATGAGCAGGCGCGCCACCTGATCGCGCTCGACGACGCCTGCGAGGGGGGCGTGCGCCTCGCGCGCCGCAGCGCGGCGGGAGACGACCACGGCGCAGTGAAGGCGGACGCCGCGGCCGACGCTGCGCGCGGCGACGCGGCTTCGGCGCCGGGCAGCGCCGAGGCCACTTCATGGACCATCGAGCCCGCCAAGGTCTCGTTCGAGGACGCCGCCGAGGGCGCCTGGGCGCGCGTCCTCGCGCGCGGCGACTACGACGGCGACGGCTGGGAGGACCTCGTCGTCTCCGCCGGCGGGTTCTCCAAGGAGGGCTCGCTGCGCCACTACCGCGCGGAACTCCACACCCGCCGCGCGAGCGGCCGCGTGATCGACACCACCATCCGCCTGCTCGACGGCATGCCCAGCCGCGCCGAGCTCGCCCGCCACCGCCTCGCGCTCGAGTCGAGCTTCGGGCTGCCCGAGGACTCGCCGATCGGGCTCGCCGGCTTCATGGAGATCGGCGACCGCACCCTCGCGATCTCCGCCTCGCTCGTCGTGTCGGACGGCTTCGTGACCGGCACCTACCGCTCCGAAGGCGGCAGTGGTCCGATCCCCCTCGAGGGCACGCTCGGTCCCGGCGGCGTGCTCACGCTCGCGGAGTTCGCGCTCGGCGACCAGCCCAACGCCCGCTTCACGCTCTCGTGGCGCCGCGCGGGCTCCGCCATCGCCATCGAGGGCCTCTGGCGCGAATCGTCGGAGGGAAACCGCGTGACGATGACGGGCGCGCTGTCGCCCGTCGGAGCCCAGCCGGCCGGACCTCAATCGGCCGGTACTCACCCGGACGGATCCCACCCAAACGGATCTCACCCGAAGTGAGTGCCCGCAGATGAGGCGAAGCCGCAATCCGCGGAACGGATGGCGCGCGGCGTCGATCGACCCGCGCGTCCTGCGCGTCCCGCGCTCCGGCGGTGCAGGCCTCGCTGCAGTAGTGTGTGCCCGCGGCCTTGAAGCCGGTGAGGAGGAGGCGCTTGCGGCAGGTGGGGCAGGTTGCCATGGGGGTCGGGGGCGCAGGGGTCATGGAGAAGGGAGCAGGGGTGCTCCAAGGGGAAGGCGCCACAGCTCGGCGCTACGATGAGCAAATGGTTGACTCGCAGGTGTTCGCTCGAGTGCGGCGAGACTACGGTCACTGCGCGAGCTGGGCGGTCTGGGCGCCCGAGGGTGACACTCCGAAGAGCGGTATCGGGGACCTGTCCGTGCTCGATCCGGAGCGGAGTCCACGGCTACTCGACACGCTGCACACCCGTAACGTCCTGCTCGGACTGAACATCTCCCGGGAGCCGATCGGGCTCCCGTTCGGAAACTTTCACGACCCGAGGCCGCGAGCCACCGACTTCCGAATCCGCGCGGCCTTCCGTGAAACGGCATGCTGGGGAGCGTACATGTCCGATGTCATCAAGGAGTTCCCCGAGAAGTGCTCGGGAAAGATGGCAGCCTACCTGCGGCACAACCGTGGCTTTGAAGTCGAGCAGGTCGCGAGGCTGCGCGAGGAACTCCTGGTGGTCGGAGCGGGATCCGCCACCCTGCTGGCGTTTGGACGCGAGGCTGAGGGTGTCCTTCGCCGACACATCGGAGTCGACTACCGAGTGGTCGGCATCCCCCACTATGCGAACTATGGCAGCGGTACGGCATACCGAGCACGCGTCCACGAGGCTCTGCGGTCCGCGAGTGTGCCGATCACATCCGCGCTATGGCTGGGGGAGTGAGTTTGAGATGGCCGCGATCTGTTTCATCGTGGGCACGCGACTAGCTGGCAGCGCCGACGATTTGTAAGCTGCTCGGCATGGCGAGAACGATCGATCCCTCCGAACCCGTCATATCGCTCCCGACGCTTGCGGACGCCGTGATCAGCGGCGAAATCCAGCTACCCCACTTTCAGCGGCCCTATGTCTGGCCAAAGCAGCGCCGTGCCGGCCTGTTTCGGAGCATCCTGGAGGGCTTCCCCATGGGGGCGATCCTGCTCTGGCAGACCGCAGGAAGGCGCGGATTCACCAATCCGCTGAATCTGGGTCGGGATGACACGCGCACCAGGGCGTCGAGGTTTCTCGTCGTCGATGGACAGCAGCGACTGACATCGCTGGCTCAGCAGTTCTTTCTCGCGCAGAAGGACCGGTCGGACTGGGTGGGATTCGACGGCCGAGTCGTATCGGCACTCGTTGTCGATCTCAACGAACTTGACGGTGCAAAGATGTTCTCCTGGAAGTCGCCCGAGTCCGTTGCTCGACTCGACGTTGGGATCTTCGACAAGTCGAAAGTGCTGCTTGCCGAGCTGATTTCCGACAAGTACCAGTCGAAGGTACTACAGAATCTCGCGGGCAAGTCGGCCCGCCGATGGGGGCGCCGCGGCGAAGAGATCAGAAGGCAACTGCTCGACGCGCGCATACTCGCTGAGTTCCTGCCGCCACGGTGCGAGGTCAGCATGGCGGTCCAGGCCTTCGAGCGCATCAACACCGCAGGGAGCCGCCTGGGCGTGATCGATGTGGCGGCCGCGAGGCTGTTCGAGGCGTATCCGGATCTGAGCGAGGAGATCGTCGACTTCCACCGCAAGGTCTCGCAGGATGCGCAGCGTCGACCCGCGTTTGGCGCGATCACCCGCGAAGCGTTGCTCATGAGCATGCTGTTCAAGGTGTACGGTACGGCGAACCCTGCGGGTGCGCGGCGGGAGACTGCTCCCGCAACCCCGGCGAAGGAGCAGGTGGAGCGGAAGTGGGACGAGGTGCGGCGTCAGTACACGCGCCTTCGTGAGTTCCTCGAGGGTTTCATGCGATTTCGCAATTCCGACTCGCTGGAGACCCTCTATCTCGTGACTGCTGCGGAGGTGCTCGCTCGTCCGCTTGATGCGGAATCGCAGAGCCGTCTGGCGGAATGGCTGCTGCGTGCGCTGGTATGGCTTCCGTACACGGGCGGAGCGACGAAATCGAAGCTCGATGCGGACCTGATCGCCGTGAGCGGCCGTGCGGCCGACATGTGGGCCAAGCTTCGAGCGAACATCGCGACGAACGCCACCGTGCATCACGGAACCACCGAGATCACCGTCGCCCATCTGGCCGGAAAGAAAGATCGAAAGCTGTCGAAGCGCTCGATCGTGCACCACTGCGTGTGGCTCGCGGCGCACCACAATGGCGCAGTCGACTGGGACTCCGGCGCACCATTGCCTGCGCACGCGGGCGTCGATTCCAGCCTGCGGTGGGATCGCCATCACATCTTCCCGAAGGCCGTGCTCAACGATTCCGAACGAAAGAAACTCGAATGGCGCATGGGAAACCTCGCGTGGCTCACGCGCGACACCAATCGAAACCTGATCCGCAAGAAGCATCCCTCCGAGTATCTGCCGCTGCTTCTGCGCACGGAGCACGGTGAGAGCGCACTCCGAGCCCAATCCGTGCCGACATCCGATCCTGCGCTGTTCGACGACGCGGCCCGCTTTGTTGAGGCGCGCGAGCGGGAGATCTGCAGGCAAGTGAACGAGATGATGGCATCTCTCCGGGAAGGCAAGAGCCTCCGCTACGAGAAGCCTTCGGTCCAGCTCCAGGCCAGCGCGGAAGACATCCTCAACGCCGCCGGGTTCCGCGAGGGGCCGCACCTCGAGTTCAAGCAGACATTCAGGTACGCGACCGAGAACTGGACGGAGCTGGAGGCGATCCCCGAGGCATCCGCGAAGGTCGTGGCGAGCTTCGCAAACATGGGGGGCGGAACGCTCATCATCGGCGTCGATCGACATGGAACGGTCGTCGGCATCGAGCGCGAGGAGGAAGAACTTCTCAGGCACTACGAGCGGAAGCGACAGAAGAATCCTGAAAAGCAGATCGCCCTTCGCGAGCTGGAGCTGGAGCTGCTTCGGTTCGTTCGGGCGCGGACCTATCCCCACGGATCGCGAAGCGTCACGCATCCCGACCGCCTGTCGATCAAGGTTGAAACCGTACGGGGCAAGCGCGTTCTCGTCGCGAGGGTGCGCCAGTCGCGAGAAAAGATCTGGCTTCGGATCTCGGGAGCCTCGCCAGCACAACGGTGGCACCTGTACGAGCGGCACGGAGCCGAGTGCACGCCCATCGAGCAGACTGCTGGCGACGATCGACTGCCAGCGCGGTTCGCTCCGGGCGGGCCATCGCCTACAGCCACCCCGTGAACTTCTCCTCGCGCAGCGGCTCGCTCATCCACGACTGGTCCGGCATGGGGTCGCGCATGCACTCCTCGACCGTCCGCAGCCGCTGGACGGAAACCGATGACGCCGTGCCCCTCATCGTGATCCACGAGATGCGCCGCGCCTGCGCGATCGCATTCGCGACATCCGCAGTCAGCCGCACATCGCCCATGACGTAGTCGCACACCGCCTTGTGATTGCCCGCGCGCCATTGCTTCGGTGCGTCGGCGCCGTCCATCAGCTTCGTCGCGCGGATTCCCATGCCCTCGCCGACCTTCGCGAGCCCGACGGGGAAGCCCTTGAGCTTGAAGAACTGGTACATCGGGTCGTAGAGCTTCAGCGCCACCCGGCGCGCGGCAGCCATGTCGCCCGCGGCGTGGCCGATCCAGCGAAGGTCGAACGAGAGCCCATTCCAGGCGACCAGCATGTGGCCCTCGCGCTGCATCGCCTCGAGGTAGCTGAGGAGTTCGCGCGCATGCGAGCGCTCGAGGTTGGTCGTCGGCACTCCGCTTGCGGACTTCGACAGCCAGAGGCGCTCCTCTCCGCCGACGACCTTGGTCGCTGCGACCGAGATGTCGAAGGGTGCGTAGCGATCGAGGTCCTCGCCCGGGCGAAGCTCGAACACATTGGAGATTTCGATGTCGAAGGTGAGGAGTGCCATGACGTGACCTACCGGGTTGGATCCGCCCGCCAGACGAGTGTCTGTGGCGAGCCTGTGGCGAGCACGCGCTCGCACCTGAACTCGCGGCCGAATACGGTGAACTGGCGGCCGACGGATTGGTCCATGCGAGGCGCGCGCCAGAGTTCGGATTGGTCGGCGTCGCAGTTCATTCCGGCGCCGTCTGTGACGACCAGTCCACCAGCCTCGAGCTTCGCCACGACGCGCTGGAAGAGCGTGTTTCCGAGGAAGGGAATGCCGCTCGATCCCTCGCCCTCGGTCGGACCGTCGCGACGGAACACGAACACAGCGATTCGATCGACCATCCGTAGCGCCTCCACCGAGTCGAACGCCCGCAGAGTCGCCGACTTCGGAACGCCGGGACGAACCGAACACGTGCCATCCAAGATCAGTCCGCTCCCGACAGGCTCAAGCGTGCCGGGGTTTCGGACCGAGTGCACATCGGTTCGGCCACTCGCGAGTTCCAGAGCAAACTGGTGCGTGCGTTCGCGCGTCGCGACGAAGCCGAGTTCTTCTCGCAGGACCTGAGCGGAGTACGGCGAGACGTCGGAGGCCTCGATATGGTCGAACTCGTCGGACAGCAGCTTCGCCATCCGCGCGACGTCTCCGCCGCAGCAGGGGTGGAACAGGACTCGATTCATACCAGTATCACGCCGCCTCGTCGCCAGTCACGCCGCTTCGGCGCGATTTGTCACGGCCTCCCATGGCCGTAGCCCAGTCGACCATGACATTGCGCAGGCACGACGGCGTCAGCCGGATCGCCTCGAGAGGCAACTCACCGTTCTCCTTGGGCTCGCCAATCCGCTGCGCAAACACGAATTCTGCGATGCTGTCGCTGCCTTGGATCTTGAGGGTCCAGATGTTTCCATGAGCAAACGCGTTGCGCAGCAAACTCACGAGCCGTGCGACTCGGTAGCCATCAGGGACCGCACGCCACTCCCACTCGGCGGGATCGCGACGTTTCGATGTGTACACCCCTTCGCACCAGAACGGTGGCGACGCGGTGCCGAACAGCTTTGATACCGGTTCGCGGAAGTACTCCTGGTGGCGGTGCCATCGGTCCCTTACCACCCTCCCTGGCGCCGTTGGCGTACTACTTGGATACCCAGTCTTCTCGGCTGCCAGCCCGATACGATCTGCGACAGCGCAAATGGAACTCGCGGTCAGGGCAAGTAATAGCGTGCATTCAAGATCGGCTTCCTGTGCGCTTGCGTAGTGTTGCCTGAGCAATGCGAGGCAACGAGAAGGGAACTCCTTCTCAAACTCGGTGTAGTTGCTCACGAAACGACCTCCACGAATTCTGCGACTATTCTCAGGCCACTCGTACCCTCATCACCCTCCTCGACCGCAAGCTCGATCGCCGGGTACTCCGGGTTCAACGGCCGCAACTCAATCCGCGTGTGGCGCCATTCGCCCGTCGACGTGTCGACGACCTTCTCGCTGTGATACCGCTTGAGTGTGAGCCCGAGCGGGAACCCCGCCTCGCTGACCGACTGGTGGGACACCAGCAGGTTCCTGCCCTCGCGCGAACCACCCGTGTAGGGCTTGAACAGGCACCACGCCCCATCAGCCACCAGCGGCTCCATCGACCGACCCGAGATCTTGGCGACGAACATCCCCGCCTGCGGCGTGGGCATGCCGTCCCACTCGATCCAGTCGGTCGCCTCCTCGCCGAACAGCGACTCCTGTTCCGACGAGAATCCGCCCGCCGCGACCGCAAGCGGCACCCGCGGTACGCAGGTCTTCCACCGCTCGCTCGGCTTCGCATCGACGATCCGGAACGGAAGCGGGGCGGGGGCGTACCCCGCATGCCGCGCGAGCGCCTCGTCGAGGTCGGCCACCTCGCGCACGATCTCATAGTCCCACACGCCGTACGCGCCCGCGTTCGTCACCGCGGTGCACCAGCGCATGGCCGCAGCGGCCTTCGACTGCACGGCCTGTTCGTCCCAGATCTCGCCGCCGCCGCCCTTGACCTCGATGATCAGGAACTTCCGCGATCCATCCGCCATCGCCAGTTCGGCGATGAAGTCAGGCTCGTACGCGCGCTCGGCGCCGTCATGCTCGTACTCCAGCCGCATGTCGAACCCGCGCGCGTTCGGCAGCCACGCGCGCACATGCTCCGACCAGTCGAGCGCGCGCGCGACCTGCGTCTCGACCGAACTCCGCGGCGCGAACGCATTGAGATGCGACTTCTCGATCAACTGGACGGGCCGCTTCGTGTGCTCATTCACATCGTGGCTGCGCAGCATCCGCTTCATGCGGTTCACGACGGGCAGCACCTTCGCGTTTCCACCGCCGGCGAACCCCATCTGGATTCCCTGCGACAGCGCCTCGACCGCTCGCCGCAGGTTCTTCTCGAAACCGAGGTCGCGCAGGTCCTGGCCCGCCTTCAGGCGAAGCCGCCGCTCGATGTAGCGGTTGGTGACCGCGAAGATGTCGGCGAACAGCCGCGCCGTCATCGCGACCTGCTCGACCTCGGGCTTCACCTTCTGCCCGTCGACTAACCGCTGCGTCACCCGCTGCGCGATCGTGAACGCGATTCGCTGCGGGTGGATGTTCGCGTAGTACGCATCGCGCGTCTGCCGCTCGATGTCAGCCGCAACGCCGTGCGTAAACGCCGCCTCGTCCTTGTATCCACGCACCGCCTCGACCTCGACCGCGACGGGCTCGTCATGCAGGATGAGCTCGGGCAGCTTGTCGACATCGCACGACACGCCCGACTCGACGAGCTCGTACACGAAGTTCTCGACGCGCGGCGCCTCGATCGCGAACGCGAGCTTCTCCTCGACGGCCCGGATGTGGTTCGTGGGCTTGTCCTCGGGCTCCTCGGCGTCGTCGGTCTCGCGACCCTTGAACGGGATCAGCGAGAACGGAATGCCGTACACATCCACATACTCGGGCTCGAGCCGGTCCTCGAGCTTTCCGCCGACATCGACCTGCCGCGTCGCGTAGCTCCGCCGCCGCAGGCCACGGCCCACGACCTGCTCGCACAGGAGCTGCGAGCGGAATGGCCGCACGCCCAGGATCTGCGTGACATTGTTCGCGTCCCAGCCCTCAGTCAGCATCGACACGCTCACCACGCAGCGCACATGCTCGCCCGCCTTACCGGGCTTGCCGATGGTGTCGATGATCTCGCGCATCCGCGCGACCTGCTCGTCCTTGGTCGCGCCGTCCTCGCTCTGCAGCGCCGCGAGCAGCTTGCTGTCGATCCGGAAGGTGCGCGTCACGCCCTCCTCGTTCTTTAGCTCAGGGAACTGGCTGTTGTCGAACACCCTCTGCGCGTCCTTGCCCTCGCCCACGACGCGCTCGCCCGAGATCATCTCGTAGAAGTACTCGGCCGTATCGGTCTCGGGGCACACCACGATCATCGCGGGCGGAATGACCTCGCTCGTCCGGTTGAGCACCGCCTGCTGGTACTGCTCGAATCGCTGCTTCCATTGCGAGTACAGCGTGGCCAGCGCGCCCTGCGCCTCGCGGTACAGCGCCTCGGGCTTCCAGCTCGACTTCGTCAGCCGGTCGGCCGTCCCCATGCGCGCGACCATGTGGTCCCACAGCCGGAAGTACTCGGGGTCGGGGCGCCCCGCGTCGTCGGTCGGTCCGCTGCCGCCGCCAGGAGTCACCTGCTTGATCGGGATGCGCGGGATCTTGACGATGCCGCTCTCGATCGCGTCGACCAGCCCGAAGTCGGTCACCAGCCACGGGAAGGGCGCACCCTCGGGAAAGCCCGACCCGCCGAGGTAGAACGGCGTCGCCGAGAGATCGATCGTCGCCAGCACGCCAGCACGCCGCTCGCCGCGGTCATCCTTGCCAACCAGCCCCGAGTTGTTGATGCGGTCGAGGCCCGCAAGCCACACCCGAGCCTCCTCGAGCTCGTCCTCAAACCGCTTGCGCTCCTCGCGCGTATCGCCCGCCACGGCCTCTTCGTCACCGTCGATTGCCTTCGGCCGCCAGCAGTGGTGGCCCTCGTCGTTCAGCACCAGGATCGGCAGCCGCTGCGCGAGCTCGCCCAGCCGCCCCAGCGTGAATGCACGCTCGTCCTCGGCGCCCTTGTCGACCACCTTGTACGAGACGCCGCCCTCGCTGTTCTCGCTCTTGAGCCCGAACACATGCCAGTTGGTCACCAGCACCTTGCCTTGCTGCAGGTACTCCCGGTACTTGAGCGGCACGATGTCGAACGCCTCGTAGTAGTTCCCAGCGTCCTCGGGCCGCAGCACGGCCAGTCGGTTGCGCACCGTCAGGTTCGGCGCGCACACCAGCACCGCGCTCGGGAACTCCTGCGACATCGGGTTGCGCCCGCGGTTGCAGAACGCCCATGCGATGGTCATCGCCATCACCACCGTCTTGCCGCTGCCCGTCGCCATCTTGCACCCGAGGCGCCGTAGCGGCATCCAGTCGGGGTCGGCAGGGCGGTCGCACAGGGTCGGGTACGCGCTCGTCGCGCGCACGCCCAGCTCCTGCGGCAGCTCGCCCGAAAGCAGCCTGCGCAGGTCGGCGTCGGTCAGCTCGAATTCCTTGAACCCCGTGCGTGACGACCGCCCGGGAATGCGCAATTCGAGCAGGTAGATCAGCGTCTCCACCGCCTCGAGCTGGCAGAAGAAGAGCCGCCTGCTGCGCTTCTCGTCGCGCCAATGGCGCAGCAGGTCCTTCGTCACCTCGCTCGCGCCGCGATACCCGCTCTCGCGCCAGCGCCGCACATCGGCCCGCAGCGCGTTCACCAGCGGCAGGTCGTCGCGGTTCTCCTCGGCAAAGAGATCGGTCTGCGACGACCCCGTCCGCTCGGTCTTGTAGTAGTAGCCCGCCTTGCGCCGCCCAGCGGTGCGCCGCGGCACACCGCCTTCATAGAGCCAATGCTCCGACGGCTCGAGGTACGGGCTCGATAGGATCGGATCGGGCACCGCCTGCACAGGCACCTTGTCGAGCATGTCGGCCGCCTCAACCGCCGCATCCGCGTTCGCGCGTCGCCGTGCCATCGGTCAGCCACCCTTCCCGCGCGCCGCCGGAAGCGCCTTGACAGTCATCACCTCGTTGCCGCGCGCGTCGATCGCCTTGACCGCGATGCGCCCGTGCGTGTCCGCGCGGAACGGCAGGCTCGTGCGCCCCTTGAACGCCTCGAACGCCTCGGGGTCCGCCGAAGTCCCGAGTGCCTTCGCGATCTTCTCCCACGCATCCTGGTTCGGGAAGAACGCTTGGCACGCGCAGAAGCATCGCCCGTCGTAGTCGCTGTCGAGGAACCACGCGCTCACCTTCTCGCCCTTGGTCGAGGTGACCGTGCCTTCGACGGGATTGAAGATGTCGACGCCCTCGAGCGTGGCGGTGAACTCGCCGTCGCCCCCGTCCTCACCCACGGCGTCGACCGTGACCGCCGGCAGGCCGAACACCGTGAACAACTGCTGGTTCGACCCCTTCGTGTCCTGCTTGAGCAGCGCATCCATCGTCGAGTTGAGCTCGGGCCGCATGTGCGCCAAGTGCAGGCGCGCCTTCGTGCTCTTCGACGAGCCGATGTTCTCGACCTCGGCCGTCGCCTCGGGCGCAAAGGCAAAGCCCGCGATGATGATGTCGTCGTAGTACTTCGCGCGCCGCACCGCGGCCTCGATCTGCTGCGCCGTCACGGGGCCGAACTCAGGGCCAAAGATGATGCCCACGGTGGCATCCTCCTTGCCCGCCTCGACAGCGCGCGCATGCACGCCCGACATCTCGCCGCCATCGACCAGGCTCTCGACCTTCGCAAACTGCATGCGGCGGTTGTTCGGGAAGGTCACGCCGTCGGCGCGCAGCTTCTCGATCATGCGCTGGATGTAGGCGATCGCGTTCTGCTGCCGCGTGCGGTCGGCGTCGCGCTTCGCCTCATCATCGTGCGCGGTGTCGGCCTCGAACTCGTTCGGCGTGTGATCGGTCACGGTGCCGTCTTCGCCGAGCGTGAGTTCCTCTGGGATCACACCCTCGACCGTGAACGGCCCCGACACGCGCACCACACCCTTCACGACCTCGGGCTGGTCGACCAGTTCCTCCTGCTCCGCGTTGGCGTCGATGCAGGCGTTGACCTCGTCCATCTTCGCGCGGCATGCGGCGCGGTAGGCGGTCACGGCGTCCTGCAGTGGCTTTGGCCAGGCGGGGTCGGTGTCGAAGGGGACTTCCCAGTCGTACCAGCCTGCGAAATTCGCATCGACCGTCCATTTCTCCTTCGGGTCGCGGTTTTCGGGTGGAAGGACCCAGCGACGGCGGTCGGCGTCGGTGATCGACTTCTTGCCTTCGGACTTCTGCTTCTCGTCGAGCTTTGCCTTCAGCGTGGCGCGGAGAGAGGCTGGCACCGCGGCGAGGGCGTCGTTCGCGGCCTTCAGCTTCGCGGCGAGGATCGGCTCGTGCTTGGCGAAGATGGGGTCGAGGTTGGTGTTCTGAGCGATTGAACGCACCGTGACGTGCGGTACTACCTGGTACACGAATCCCGCGCTCGGATCCTCGGCACCTAACGCCCCTGTTGGACCACGTCGGGTTCGAAAGTGCTCGAAGCGCGATACGAGCAAGCGCTGGCGTGCTGTAGCCATCGCAACGCGCGAGGTGTCGATCGTGATCCATCGGCGGCCGAATTGCTCTGCGACGATCGCAGTGGTCCCGGATCCGCAGGTGGGGTCTAGTACAAGGTCTCCAGGGTCGGTCGTCATCAGCATGCACCGACGGACGACCTCACTGTTCGTCTGGACCGTGTACTGCTTGTCGTCAGCACCCGCTGTGTCATGCCATGGAATGGTGATTGCCGAGGCTGGATTGTCGCGCACAAAGAGAACGTAGTTCAGCAGGCTTCCTTGGGGCTCGAGGCGATGTGCCTCCGCCAGGCGACGAAACCCGTCTGATGCCACCGCATACCCATTCGCTGGATGCCCGTACCTACGACCTGCGAAGATGGGCTCGAAGCGGCCTGCGTCCATTGGGCCGGATGGCTCGAGCGACTTCAGGCGAAAGAGACCTTCCATTGTTCCCGTATTCAGAGCTGCGGGGATCCGCTTGTAATCGGGCGTTTGCACGAACTTGTAATTGCTATCCGGCTCGATGCTCTTCAGTCGGAAGATGCGGCGGAACTTAGTGTTCGCCTTTCCGGATGCGGTTTCCTTGCGCTTGCCGTACCAGAGGATGAAGTCGGCCATTTGTTCCGCAAAGGTCGTGCCTAACGGCATCGTCTTCTTCCGAAATGGAATCGTCGCAATGGCATTTTCCCTGCCGAAAATCTCGTCGAGCAGCATTTGGACGGTGTGGAGATTCTCATCACTGATCTGCACGAAAACGCTGCCAGTGTCATGAAGAAGCGTCCAGGCAATTCGAAGGCGCGAGTGGAGATAGGAAAGATAGGAACTCACGCCTAGATGCCAAGTGTCGCGAAACGCGCGCACCATCTCAGGCTCGCGCGTTAGGTCCTCAGCGCGTTCCTTCACGATGGGTCGACCCAACTCCGGCTGAAAATTGCTCGCAAACTTGATCCCATACGGCGGATCGATGTAGATCATCTGCACCTTGC
>JBMOGJ010000080.1:0-13903 GCA_049318425.1 Phycisphaerales bacterium
GACCATCGAGGTGCTCGACGACCCGTCGAAGATGAAGGACGGCGGCGACCCGCAGCTCGAGAAGGCCGTCGAGGTGCTCCTCGAGCAGATCCGCACCAACGGCTACACGCCGGTGCCTGCGCCGAAGGGTCCGAACCGCAGCGGCATGGGACTGCCGACCTCCGACAAGTGATTGCAGGTGCGCGGCTTGCGGGTGCGGTTCCCGCGACCGAGGCCTGAAGCACATCCTGATTCCACGCGAGGGCGCGACCATCCGGTCGCGCCCTCGTTTCGTATCGCGCGCCATCCCATCGCGCGGAACGAGTCACGCGCCGAACGCGTGCACCGACGCCGGCGTCGACGCCGGCTGCTGCACCCTCGTGTGCGCCATCAACCCGCTCTGCTGCGACATCGCGTGGGGCGCGGCCGAGAGCGACATCACCGGCGACATCACCGGCGACGGCACGACCGACGCCCAGGACATCGCCACCATGCTCAGCGCGTGGGGGACGTGCCCGTCACGGAACGTGCCCGCCAAGGGGTCTGCCCCTCACGGGGTGTGCCCGCACCACGGCTCCGCGGGCACGAGAATTTCACCGTCGACTTTCCCTCGGGCGCGTTGGCGACCGATATCCCCTGCATGGCTTCCAAAGGTCGATCGAGTGGCGGTGGTGGCGGCGGCGGACCCGGCAAGGCGACCCTGGTCGCGATGGCGCTGCTGAGCGTGTTCCTGTTCCTGCAGGCGCTCGGCATGCTGCCGCCGTCGGTCACCAACGACGTGACCCGCTGGGCGGCCCTGGGGCTGTTCGGCTTCGGTGCGCTCGCCTTCGGCGCGGCAGGCAGCGCGGTCTGGTGCGGGCTCTGTGCGGCGATGGCCGTGATCCTGAACCCGATCTACCCGCTGCCGCTCGGCGAACTCATGACCGGCGCCAAGATTCTCGGCGGGGCGATCGCCGGCGCCGCCGTCATCCGATGCTGGTAGGCGCGGAGGGCGGGCCGCCCGGAACGGCAATTTGTGCGGTCTGGGACGGTTGGGGCGGCGCACGCGGTCCGAGTCTGCGGGAGTTCCGCGCGCTCGATGGCCGACCCCCTTGCCGACCGCCGAAATCCTGCTATCTTTCCCGACCCGCGGGCAACCGCGGACAGGCAAATGCGGGTGTAGCTCAGTGGTAGAGTGTCACCTTGCCAAGGTGAATGTCGAGGGTTCGAATCCCTTCACCCGCTTCAAGCAAACCGAGCGGAAGGCCAGCGCCTTCCGCTCGGTTGCTTTTTGTCGGTGCTCCGTGTCGCTGCTCCGTGTCGGCGCTCTTTGTCGGTTGCGGGTTGGCGTCCGCCCGTCGCCTGGATCCGCCGCGCGCCGTCGCCGTCAGCACGGTCCCCACGACGAGAGCAGCACGGCCAGGTCCTGCGCGTCGGTCGTGCCGTCGCCGGTGACGTCGCCGCCGGCCGCGCCCCAGGCGCCGAGCATGATCGCGATGTCCGACGCGTCGCGGGCGCCGTCGCCGTTGAGGTCGGCGGTGCACGGCGCGGGCGTCGCGGGCACCGCCGCGAGCGCGAGATCATCGAAGTAGCCGAAGGCGTTGAGCGTGCCCGGGGTCGCGTCGGTGGTCGCGAGGAGGTTCGAGGCGTACACCGCGCCCGAGAGCGTCGTCACATGCGTGCCCGCCGGAACGCCGTTGACCACGAGCTCGCCCTCGCCGGTGGCGACGGTCCAGCGGTAGACGAACTCGTTCCACGCGTTGAGCGGCACCGTGGCGCCGGTCGGCGTCCGGTTCGCGAGCGCATACCCGTTGTTCAGCAGGGAGACCGCGCCGGTCTGCGCGCTGACCACGAAGCCCCCCGCCGTCTGCACCGCGTCGCGCGAGATCATCACGCCGAAGGTCGACGGCAGCGCCTGCCCGCTGGGGATGTAGATCTTGATGCGGGTCTCGAGGACGCCGTTGCCGCCCTTGCTGGCCGCCGCCCAACGCCCGCTGTTGGCGAGGTCGAGCCACGCCTTGGTGCGGCCGGCGTTGAAGCGCTCGCTGCACAGGCGCACCATGCGACCAAC
Organism: Phycisphaerales bacterium; assembly: GCA_049318425.1. Classification (GTDB taxonomy): domain Bacteria; phylum Planctomycetota; class Phycisphaerae; order Phycisphaerales; family SM1A02; genus QWPT01. The sequence continues at coordinate 2,030 of JBMOGJ010000080.1, forward strand.
CCCTCCCACGGGCGTGATGCCGGGGTCGACTCCGGCGCCGATCACGTTCGCGGGGATCTGCGGAGCGTTGGTGGCGCCGCTGACCGCCCACGAGCCGCCGACGCCGAGCCACGCGAGCTGGCCCGAGAGCGTGCCTGTCCCGTAGGCGTCGAACGAGGTGGCGTAGATATCGGCCGCCTCCGCGCGCGGTGCGGGCAGCGCGAGAGAGGCCGCGGTGGCCAGCGCCGCGACCTGGATCATGGCGCGCCGAGTGCAACGGAAGGCGGTGTGATGCATCGGCGGAACATAGTCGCGCGCGGCTGAACCGCCACCAAACATCTGGCTTCATGCACGCCTTCGCTGCAGATGAAGAAAAAAAGTTTCACCGCACGTCCGAAAACGGATGAGCTCCAGAGATCGCGAAGCGGCCGCGGAGAGGTGATGAGCGGCGACCGGCGCGAGGCCCTCGACAATTCCGCATCGCGGCGTGTATCTGGCGACAGATTCGGCGCTCCGTTCATAAAGCCCTGATCTACAGCAACTTGAAGGCGTCACGATCCTGCGACGATCCAGGAGACTGTGACCACGCCTCCAGTCGTCGCAGGTTCTTGCCGCGACTGATTTTGCGGACGCTTACGCGCTTCGCGACCGCCCGAATTCGGACAAAAGTGTCTGTGAAGTCCGCTTTGTCGCGGAAACACCAATCGTGACGCTTGCTCCGCGATGTTTCGCGGCAATGTTGATGCCTGCATAGCGCTTGGCGAGGCAACACCCGCTCGCTTTCCGCAGGTCGTCCCGGTTGGATGGCGCTGTGCACCCATTTCGGAGTGCCCCACCATGTTGTCGTCGCATGGCGCACACCTGTCCTCAGGTGTTCAGTGTCTTGGTTTTACATCGGATTGGTCGAACGCCTCGCTCCGCGCGGAGGTGACCCTTGTCTAACCGCTCCATCGAGACCGGCGCCATCGCGCGCCGCGACTTCGTGAAGGGCAGCGCCCTCGCGTCGGGCGCGTTCTTCATCAACTCGAAGTTCAACCACCTCCGCCTGGCCGACGAGCCCTCGAGCCCGTTCACCACGCCGTGGGTGATGCCGCTCGCGTTCGCGCCGTACAAGGTGCCCCTGCCGGCGTTCGAGCAGCTCGATCCGCTGCCGGACCTGACGAGCTTCCAGCGCTACGACGAGTTCCCCGCGATCTACCAGTACAAGGTGCAGATCTGCGAGGCGATGCACTGCCCGCACCCGCAGCTCGCGTACAGCCCGCACTCGACCTACGACGGCATGGCGCCTGGCCCGACCTTCATGATGCGCTACGGCCGTCCGGTCATCACGCGCTTCGAGAACTGCCTCCCGCCGGCGATGCCGAGCTACGGCAGCTGCGATGTGATCACCCACATCCACAACGGCCACCACGCTCCGGAGTCGGACGGCGGCCCCTGGCTCCACGACGCGCCCGGGCACCACCGCGACTGCCACTGGGCGAACATCTACGCCGGCGGTGACTACCGCGAGGGCAAGGGCACGCTCTTCTACCACGACCACTGCCACGACTTCACCGGCCAGAACGTGTACCGCGGGCTCTCGGGCTTCTTCCTGCTGTTCGACAACCTCGACAGCGGCAACGAAAACGACCCGAATCCCGACGCGCTGCGCCTGCCGAGCGGCGTGCCCGATGGCAAGCGCGTGAAGAACCGCTACGACATCCCGCTGGTCATCGCGGATCGCCGCTACGACCAGAACGGCATGCTCAGCTTCAACACGATGGAGATGGACGGCATCCTGGGCGACAAGCTGCTCATCAACGGCCGCGTGCAGCCGTACTTCGAGGTCGAGCGCCGCAAGTACCGCTTCCGCATCCTCAACAGCGGCATCTCCCGCTTCGTCGACGTGTGGCTCTCGAACGGCATGACCTTCCAGTACATCGCCAACGACGGCAACCTGATCCCGGCGCCGATGACGCTGCAGAACGTGCCGCTCGGCGTGGCCGAGCGCGCCGACATCGTGGTGGACTTCAGCCAGCTGCCGGCGTCGACGACGGAGATCTACCTCGTCAACCGCGCCGAGCAGACCAACGGCCGCGGCCCCACCGGCGGAACGCTGCCGATGGCGCAGTCGCCGAAGATGCTCAAGTTCATCATCCGCCCCGGCGCGGTGCAGGACAACAGCCGCGTGCCGAGCCTGCTCCGCCCGCTGCCCGAGATGGACCTGCCCGTCGCGCAGACCCGCAGCTTCCACTTCGACCGCACCAACGGCATGTGGACGGTCAATGGCCAGCTCTTCGATCTCGACCGCTGCGACGCCGCGTGCAAGATCGGCACCGCCGAGATCTGGAACTTCAGCACGGCGGGCGGATGGGCTCACCCGGTGCACAACCACGTCGAGGAGCCGCGCAACCTCACCAACAACGGGAAGCCCGTTGCCGGCACGATCCTCCAGGGTCGCAAGGATGCGCACCCGCTCTACCCGGGCGACGAGATCTCCGTCTACATCAAGTTCCGCGACTGGCTCGGCACCTACCCGATGCACTGCCACAACCTCACCCATGAGGACCACGCCATGATGTTCCGCTGGGACATCGTGCCGTGACCCGGCTGGCCACCCGCTGAACTCCACACCGTCACCACTCCAAGCCACCCCCCGTCGCGCGCGCATCGTCGTCCTGGTGCGCGCGACCGGGGGGCAGGTGAGGCATCACTGCGAAGAACCCGCACCCCACGCGGAAGGAACCCACGAAATGTCCCGCGAACAGACGATGGCATCTGATTCGAACCGTACGAACTTCACGAGGCGCGCCGCGTTCGGCGGCCTCCTCCTGCCCGCCGCCGGCCTCCTGCTCGGCGGCTGCGCGAGCGGCCTGAAGAAGGCCGCCGCCGCGACCGGCGGCCAGCCCGAGATCCCCGAGCGGCGCGGCGGCTACGCGATGCGCGCCGACGGCACCCGCGTCTTCCGCGACCACATGCTGGTCGACCAGGACGGCAAGAAGGTGCGCTTCCAGTCGGACCTCGTCGAGGGCCGGGTCTTCGGCGCGACCTTCCAGTACGCGAACTGCAAGGGCATCTGCTCGAACATGACCGAGCAGATGAAGAAGTCGTACGACCTGATGCGCCCGATCATGGGCAGTCCGGTGCAGTACTACATGTTCTCGCTCGCCGAGGACACGCCCGCCGACATGAAGAAGTTCATGCAGGCGCGCGGCGTGTACGGCCTGCCGGGCTGGCGCTTCTTCTCGGGCTCGAAGGAAGCCATCACCGACATCCGCTGGGCCTTCGGCTTCGGCGATCCGAACGAGGAGCTCGACCAGAACCTCGAGGGCCACACGGGCATGGTGCGCTTCTGCAACCACAAGCTCGACAAGTGGGCCGCCTGCCCCGCGCAGGGCAACCCCGAGGCGACCGCACGGCTGCTCGTGCGCCTGCTTCCCTCGACCGAGCGTCCGGAGCTTGCGGGCGCCGCCTACAAGGTCGGCAGCCGCGGACGTCCCATGAAGAACTGGACCCCCGCCCGCGCGGTGGTGACCGGGAACTTCTGAACAGACCAGCGTGAGAGCGCCGCTGCACCGCGGGCGCCAGCGCCCCACTCGATTCGAGTGGAGTGTGGCACCGCGGTTGCAGTGTTTTTTGTGCGGCCTTTTCGGGTTATTCAATCACGCCCGAGTTGCAAGATCTCTGAAGCGTGGCACGTTCCCGCCGTCGTCTTGAAGGGCGCTTTGTCGCCCGGCTCTCGGGAGGTCGTCCCTCGCGAGCGCTTCAGGAGCAGGTGCGAGCAATCGCCTGGCCGGAACAACATGAAGGAGTGGTCCACGCACCGCGCGTGGCCGTTGTCGGCGCGACGCGCGCCTGCTGCGGCGCGTCCGGCGTCGACCCTCTCGGAGGTGCGCGGTGCTTGATCGGGTTTCGTCCCAGCCGATCGGACGCAGGAAGTTCGTGCAGGGCTCTGCCCTCGCCACGGGTGCGTTCTTCATCAACTCGAAGTTCAGTCTGAGCATGCTGGCCGATGAACCGGCGAGCCCGTTCACCACGCCGTGGCTGCAGCCGCTGCAGTTCGCGCGCTACGCCACGCCGCTGCCGCCGTTCGCGACGCTCGACCCGCTGCCCGATCCGGCGGCGCACCAGCGCTACGACGAGTTCGCGCCGCGCTACTTCTACGACATGAACGTGTGCGAGGCGCATGTGTGCCCGCATCCGCAGCTGGCGTTCAGCCGGATGTCGACCTACGGCAGTTCGGCGCCGGGCGTGACCTTCATGCACCGTTACGGCACGCCGGTGCTGTGCCGCATCAACAACTGCCTCCCCGAGGTGATGCAGGGCTTCGGCAGCTGCGACGTCATCACGCATGTCCACAACGGGCACCACGCGTCGGAGTCGGACGGCTTCCCCGAGGACCGCTTCTCGCCGGGCACCTTCCGCGACCATCACTGGCCGAACATCCTCGCCGGCGGCGATCCGCTCGAGGCGAAGGGCACCATGTGGTACCACGACCACTGCATGGACTTCACGGCGCAGAACACCTACCGCGGGCTCGCGGGCTTCTTCCTGCTGTTCGACGACCTCGACAGCGGCAACGAGAACGACCCGAATCCCGACGCGTTCCGCCTGCCGAGCGGCGTGCCCGACGGCAAGCGGGTGAAGCACCGCTACGACATCCCGCTGATCTTCACCGACCGCCGCTTCGACCAGACGGGCACGCTCGTGTTCGACACGATGAACATGGACGGCATCCTCGGCGACAAGTGGCTGGTCAACGGCCTGGTGCAGCCCTACTTCGAGGTCGAGCGGCGCAAGTACCGCTTCCGCCTGCTCGACGGCGGTCCGTCGCGCTTCTACAACCTCTGGCTGTCGAACGGGATGGCCTTCCAGCACATCGCCAACGACGGCAACATGCTGCCCGCGCCGATCACGGCGCAGAGCGTGCAGCTCGGCGTCGCCGAGCGCGCCGACATCGTGATCGACTTCAGCCAGCTGCCCGCGAGCACCACCGAGCTGTACCTCGTGAACCGGGCCGAGCAGGTCGATGGCCGCGGTCCGACGGGCAACCTCCTGCCCATGTCGCAGGCGCCCAAGCTGCTCAAGCTGGTGATCCGCCCCGCGACCGGCGCCCCGGATAACAGCCGCGTGCCCTCGTCGCTGCGGCCGAAGCCCGCGATGGACCTCCCGGTCGCGCGCACCCGCGACTGGCACTTCGACCGCACCAACGGCATGTGGACCGTGAACGGCAAGCTGTTCGACCACAACCGCTGCGACGCGGAGTGCAAGCAGGGCACCGCGGAGATCTGGAACTTCTCGACCGCCGGTGGCTGGGCGCATCCGGTCCACCTGCATTGCGAAGAGCCGATCGTCCTGAGCTACAACGAGAAGCCCGTCAACGGGACCGTTCTCGGAGGTCGCAAGGACGTGTTCACCCTCTACCCGGGTGACACCATGTCGGTGTACATCAAATTCCGCGATTGGCTTGGACGCTATCCGATGCACTGCCACAATACGGTGCACGAGGATCACGCCATGATGGTCCGCTGGGACATCGTGCCGTAAAGGCGTTTCGCCGCGCGGAGCACGGTGTCCGGCCGGAGTCGCCGGTGGCGATCCTGAGTCGGTACAGCGTCCGCGAAGCGTCGTCTTGCAGTCACCGTGCAGTTCTCGTGCAGTCGTCGCAGAGTCACCGCAAAGCCCATCGGGTCGTCCGTCTGGAGTCCGCAGTGTCCGAAGAGAAGTCCATCAGCCGTCGCGGCGCGTTTGCGTCGCTCCTCCTGCCCGGCATCGCCGCGGCCGCGGGTTGCGCCTCGACCGCGGGCGTTCCGTCCGCCTCCGGCGCGCCTACGAACGCTCGCGACAACCGCGAGTTCCCCGAGCGCCCCGGCTCGACCATCATGGAGGCCGACGGCACCCGCACCTTCCGGAACCACGAACTCCGCGACCAGGACGGCCGCGTGGTGCGCTACCAGGACGACCTGATCCGCGGGCAGCTGTTCGCGGCGACCTTCATGTATGTGCACTGCACCGGCATCTGCTCCGACATGACGGGCAAGATGACGCAGGCGTACGACCTCCTGAAGCCGGTGATGGGGAACCCGGTGCGGTTCTACACCTTCTCGCTCGCCGAGGATTCCCCTGCCGATCTCAAGGAGTACATGCAGGCGCGCGGGATCTACGGCCGTCCGGGCTGGTCGTTCCTGACCGCGCCGCGCGAGGTCATCAAGGACATCCGCTGGGGCTTCGGCTTCTGGGATCCCGACGAGGAGCTCGACAACAACCTCAACGGCCACACAGGGATGGCGCGCTTCGGCAACCACCGGCTCGACAAGTGGAGCTCGTGCCCGGCGCTCGCGAATCCGGTGCTGACCGCGCGCAGCGTGCTCGCGCTGTTCCCGCCCAACCAGCGGCCGGTGATCGCGGGTCTCGAGCGGACCGACTCGCCCGCGGCGCGCAAGATCCCGAACTACACGCCGGCCCCGCCGTCGACGCAGTTCGGGTCGTGACGCCGAGTGCAGGGAGGCGCGCAGCCGCGCCGCACGGCTGGCTCGCCGCGACGATCTCGCCGAGTCTCGGGCGAAACATTTGACTCAACCGAAACACGGCGTACCGTGTCGACGGCGTCTGCAGTGGGTGCAGCCGCTGTCCGGTTCGACGTCGTCCCCGAAGAACCGAACACCACTCTCCCCAATCTGTGACGCCAGAGGTGGCGCATGTCCCTGTTTCGCCGCGTGTCCCTGCACGCGGGTGTCTCGGCTGCGTTGAGTCTCGTTGTGTGCTCCCATGCCCCGGCGCAGTTCAACGAGCTCAGCATCTTCGAGCCCTCGCTGAAGATCATTCCCGTCCCGACCCCGACCACGATCAACGACTACATCGCCGACCGCGATGCGGCGATCCGACTGGGCAAAGCCCTGTTCTGGGATGTCCGCCTCGGTAGCGACGGCGCAACCGCGTGCGCGACCTGCCATCATCAGGCAGGCGCCGATCCGCGCGTCGACAACACCATGCATCCGGGCGCGAACGGCGCCTTCTCGGCGGGCGTGACCCCCGGGCAGCATGTGCCCGCGTCGATCTTCCCGACCATGAAGTTCGCGAACCCCGCGAACCGCTTCAGCACGGTCCTGCGGAACATCGACGATGTCATGGGCAGCGAGGGCGTGATGCGCGAGGAGTTCCTCGGCCTCGACGGCGCCGGCGGCGAGCTCTGCGAGCACTCCGCCGAACCGGTGTTCACGGCGAACGGCGTGGCGCACCGCCAGGTGACCGGCCGCAATGCGCCGTCGGTGATCAACGCCGTGTTCAACGTGCGGCAGTTCTGGGATGGCCGCGCCAACGCGTGGTTCAACGGCGTGAACACGTCGGGCCCCGTCGACACGCAGGCCAAGGTCTGGCGCGTGAACCCGAAGACGGGACAGCCGATGCAGGTCGCGATCCACCTCGACCATGCGTCGCTCGCGTCGCAGGCGGTCGGACCGGTGAACAACGGCGTCGAGATGGCCGCGCACGGTCGCGGCTGGGTCGATGTCGCGCGCAAGCTGCTGCCGACCCACGCGCTCGCGGCGCAGAAGGTCAGCCCGACCGACTCGGTGCTCGGCGCCGTCGCGGCGCCCGGGCTCGGTCTCTCGCTGCGCTACGACGAGATGGTCGCCGCGGCGTTCCACGCGCCGTGGCGCGCACCCGTCGAGGTCGCGCCGGGCGTGAGCATGCTCGAGGCGAACATGCCGCTCTTCTTCGGCCTCGCGGTGCAGATGTACGAGGCGACGCTGGTGTCGGACCACTCGCGCTACGACCAGTGGATCGAGAACGACGGGCCCAACGGCGGCGCGCCCGGGCTGCTCAACGACCAGGAGCTGCGCGGCCTGCGGCTCTGGTTCAACCTCGACCCGACGCTGCCTGCGACCAACTGCCGCGCGTGCCACATCAGCGCGCTCTTCTCGGTCGCGACCTACGCCGGCAAGATCGGCGGCGGCGGCGGCCAGAACGGCGCGGGCGCATTCCCGGGCGCGGTCGACAGCGACCACGACGGCTACCCCGACATCATCGACAACTTCCCGCTCGATCCGACCGAGTGGCTCGACACCGACCACGACGGCATCGGCAACAACGCCGATCCCGACGACGACAACGACGGCCTGCTCGATGCGGTGGATCCGTTCCCGCTCGATCCGCTCAACGTGCCCGAGGGCCAGGCGCCGAATCCGAACGCAGAGTTTGCGCCGCAGCCGATCGCGTACATGCCGGACCTCGCGGGCATGCATAAGCGCACCATGATGTTCGAGGAGCCGCCGCTCGGCTTCGAGCCCCTGGTGCGGCCGATGGACTTCACCCTGACCGGCGACGGGATCCGCGTGTACGACCCGATCGGCAAGCTGGTGGCGCATGTGCCGGTACCGCCCCGCGGCGCCTTCCCCTGCAACTTCGTGTTCGCGCCCGAGGTGCCGGTGCCCGCGCTCGGCTCGACGGCGGCGCTGCTCATCGACGCGCGCACGCTCGACTGCCGCATGTCGCTCTCGATCGCGCTGTTCAACTTCCCGCTGGGCGCGTACCGCGTGACCATCGACGGCGTCGACCGCGGCACGCTGGTCAGCGATCCGCTCGTGATGTACGACGAGGGCTTCTACAACATCGGCGTGCGGCCGACGACCGAGGACATTGGCGTGGGCGGCACGCACGCCGGCGGGACACCCCTCTCGGCGGCGCGGCGGCTGCTCGCGCAGAGCTTCCTGCCCGAGTTCGGCCAGCTGTGGAACGGCGGCAACCTGGTGCCGCGCGTGAACGGCGCGTTCAAGACCCCGAGCCTGCGGAACGTGGAGCTCACGGGGCCGTACTTCCACAACGGCGGCGCGGCGACGCTCGAGGATGTCATCCGCTTCTACAACCGCGGCGGCGACTTCCACACCGCGAACAAGATCGACCTCGCGCCCGCCATGCTGTCGATGGACCTGAAGGAATCGCACATCGCGGACCTCGCCGCGTTCCTGCGGACGCTCACCGACGAGCGCGTGCGCGACGAGCGGGCGCCGTTCGACCATCCGTCGCTCGGGTTCCCCGAGGGCGGTCAGGTGGCCGCCGTGGGCGCCGAGGGGCGCGCGGCCGGGTGCGCTCCGCCGCTGCGGCCGTTCCAGGAGAACCTGCTGGCGGCCGACCTTTGGGCCGGCGACTGCGACCGCAACGGCCTGCTCGACGCGTGCGAGCTCGAGCGGAATGCGGGCGTGGTCGACCGCAACCACAACGGCGTGATCGATGCGTGCGAACCGCCCGCGTGTCCCGCCGACATCACCCACGACGGGCTGGTGTCGGGCGACGACCTCGCGGTCCTGCTCGCCTCGTGGAGCCTCGGTGCGGCCAGCGGCGCCGACGTCGATGGGTCGGGTCTGGTCGACGGTGGCGACCTCGCGGCGCTGCTCGGCGGCTGGGGACCGTGCCCGTGACGACCTGACGAGGCGGTCGCCATCATTCAGGAATCAGCATCACAGCCCCGCGGCCAGCGCCGCGGGGCTGTTCGTTTCATCAAAGAACACTTTCAAGTAGCCGAGAATGTCGCGTCACATGCGACCCATTCAAAGAACTTGGGGATTTTGCATGTTGTAAGTGCATGGGAGTACTTGCCTTACGCCAATCCGCTCCCATGGTGTCGCTGCACTCCGCCCCCCACTGCCGGGGTGCAGGTCGCCGTCCTTCGTCCGGACGGCGCCGCGGTCAGCACATTCGTCCGTGCCTGATCAACAACCGGGGAATTTTCGAGGTGGCAGATGACCAAACTGTCCATGGGGTTGTCACATGGATTCCTCGCGCTCGCCTGCATGGCGGCCTGCGCGACGGATGCGTCGGCCCAGTTCCTTGAGGCATCACTCAAGAGCTCGGCCCGTCCCGAACCATCCACGCTGAACGAATACATCGCCGACCGCGATGCGGCGATCCGACTGGGCAAGGCCCTGTTCTGGGATATCCGCCTCGGAACCGACGGTCAGACCGCCTGCGCCACCTGCCACCACCAGGCCGGCGCCGACTCGCGCGTGTCCAACATCGCCCACCCGGGTGCAGACGGCCTCTTCGTGCCGGGTTGCACGCCGGGTCAGCCCATTCCGAGCGCGATGTTCCCCACCACCCGCTTCGAGAATCCGGCCAACCGCTTCAGCCTCCGCACGCTGAGCCTCGATGACGTCGCCGGTTCGCCGGGCGTCTTCCGCGACGCGTTCGTCGGACTCGATGCCAACGGCAACGAGATCTGCAAGCCGCTCGAGGAGACCGTGTTCACCGCGAACGGCGTGCGTCACCGCCAGGTCACCGGCCGCAACTCGCCGTCGGTCATCAACGCGGTGTTCAACGTGCGTCAGTTCTGGGATGGCCGCGCCAACGCGTGGTTCAACGGCGCGAATCCGTTCGGCCCCGTCGACGAGACGGCACGCGTGTGGAAGGTCGACCCGACCACCGGCCTGCCGACGCAGGTGCAGGTCATGCTCGACCACGCCTCGCTCGCCTCGCAGGCGGTCGGCCCGGTCAACAGCGATGTCGAGATGGCCGCGCACGGTCGCGGCTGGGTCGATGTCGCCACGCGCCTCCTCGATGACCCCGCCCTCGCGGCGCAGAAGGTCAGCGCGGCCGACAGCGTGCTCGGCGCGTTCGTCGCGCCCTCGGGCAGCGGCCTCACCATGACGTACGACCAGATGGTCCGCGAGGCCTTCAAGCCCGAGTGGTGGAACGGCGGCTCGGTCGACACCGGCGTCTCGCAGATGGAGGCCAACATGGCGCTCTTCTTCGGACTCGCGGTGCAGATGTACGAAGCCACGCTCGTCTCCGACGACTCGCGCTACGACCAGTGGATCGACCAGAACGGTCCGCTGGGCGACGCACGCCACCTGATGACCGAGGAGGAACTCCGCGGCCTGCGCCTGTTCTTCAACCTCGATCCGGCGCTGCCGATGACCAACTGCCGCGAGTGCCACATCAGCTCGCTGTTCACGGTCGCGACCTACGCGGGCAAGGTCGGCGGCAGCGTGCTCGCCGGCATCGGCGCCTACCCCGCCGGCACTCCCGACACGGACGGCGACAAGTTCCCCGACATCGTCGACGCCTTCCCGAACGATCCGACGGAATGGCTCGACACCGACGGCGACGGCATCGGCAACAACGCCGATCCCGATGACGACAACGACGGCATCCCGGACATCATCGATCCGCTGCCGCTCGACGTCGACGTCCCGCCGCCGCCGCCGCCGCCGGGCACCCAGTTCGGCCCCATGCCGCTCGCATTCATGCCCGACCTCCCGGGCGCGATCCTCGGCATGCAGGTCTTCCAGGAGCCGCCGCTCGGCGTCGAGCCGTTCATCAAGCCGCTCAACTTCACGCTGCTCGGCAAGGGCATCGACCTGTACGACTCGGCGGGCAACCTGCTGGCGAACATCCCGCTCGGCACCCGCGAGAGCTACCCCTGCACGTTCGCCGCTGAGACGATCACCCCGGTGACCGCGCTCGGACCGACCTCGTTCGTCGAGACGATCGTGACCGTCATCGACTGCAAGATGACCATCGAGGTGATCGCGATCGGCTTCCCGATCGGCAACTACCCGATGAAGATCGACGGCGTCGACCGTGGCCAGCTCGTGTCGGCGACCGATGTGGTGTACGACGAGGGCTTCTACAACATCGCGGTCCGTCCGCCCGGAGAGGATCCGGGCGTCAACGGCATGCACCCGAACGGCGTCCCGCTGTCGGCGTCGCGCCGCGCGCTCATCAACAGCTTCCTCCCCGAGTTCGGCCAGATGCCGGACATGACGGGCGCGGCCATCCGCGTGGACAACGCGTTCAAGACCCCGACGCTTCGCAACGTCGAGCTCAACGGACCGTACTTCCACACCGGCGGCGCTGCGACCCTCGAGGACGTCATCCGCTTCTACAACCGCGGCGGCGACTTCCACGAGGAGAACATCG
>JBMOGJ010000081.1:0-13868 GCA_049318425.1 Phycisphaerales bacterium
TCGCAGAAGTCGGCCGAGGTCGAGCCGGTGTAGCCGTCGGCGTCGGCGTCGCGGTAGAAGGTGGTCTTGCCGGTCGCCGAGGCGTCGAGGTCGTCGGCCTGTCCGTCGCAGTCCTCGTCGGTGTTGGCGGCGTCGCAGATCTCCTGGGCGCCGGGGTTGATCGCGGCGTCGTTGTCGTTGCAGTCGCCCTCGCTGGCCGGCTCGTAGCCGGCGGGCATATCGCAGAAGTCGGCCGAGGTCGAGCCGGTGTAGCCGTCGGCGTCGGCGTCGCGGTAGAAGGTGGTCTTGCCGGTCGCCGAGGCGTCGAGGTCGTCGGCCTGTCCGTCGCAGTCCTCGTCGGTGTTGGCGGCGTCGCAGATCTCCTGGGCGGCGGGGTTGACGGCGGCGTCGTTGTCGTTGCAGTCACCCTTGGCGGCCACGTATCCGGCGGGAGCCGAGCACGCCATCGTGGTGGCGGCGGCATCGCCGTAGGTGTCGGCGTCGTCGTCGGCGTAGAAGGTCACGCGGTCGATCGCCTCGGACTCGTCGGTCGAGCCGTCGCAGTCGTTGTCGATCGCGAGGTCGGCGCAGCGCTCGTCGGCGCCGGGGTTCACACCCGCGTCGGCGTCGTCGCAGTCGGTCGCGTTGGCCACGTAGCCCTCGGGCGCGCTGCCCTGGCAGCTCAGGACGCCGATCTTCGGATCGCCGTAGGTGTCCTGGTCCTGGTCGAGGTAGTAGCGCGAGAACACGAGTCCGTCGTCGACCTGGCCGTCGCAGTCGTCGTCGATGGTGTTGCAGATCTCGGCGATCGACGGGTTGACCGCGGCATCGCCGTCGTTGCAGTCGCCAGCGGTGGTCACGGCGCCGCACGCGATGGCGGCACCGGCGCCGAAGCCGTCGCCGTCGTTGTCGACGTAGGTGATCGCGTTGGGCGCGCAGTCGCTGTTGTTGGTCACGGCGCCCGCGACCTTCGAGCACGAGGGGATCGCGTCGCCGGCACCGAAGCCGTCGCCATCGGCGTCGGCGTAGTAGTCGGTCGCGTCGACCGCCTCGGCGTCGGAGGTGGTGCCGTCGCAGTCGTTGTCGACCGCGAGGTTGGCGCAGTTCTCGATCGCCTTCGGGTTGACGCTGGCGTCGCCGTCGTTGCAGTCGGCGTCGTTGGTGGTGTTGCCGCAGGCGGTCATCGCGCCGGCGCCGAAGCCGTCGAGGTCGCCGTCGTTGTAGGTGACCTGGGTCGGCTGGCAGTCGGCGTTGTTGGTGACCGAGCCCTGGATCGGGGTGCACGACTTGGTCGCGGCGCCCGCGCCGAAGCCGTCCTGATCGACGTCGGCGTAGTAGCTGGTCGCGTCGACCGCCTCGTCGTCGGAGGTCGAGCCGTCGCAGTCGTTGTCGATCGCGAGGTTGGCGCAGTCCTCGACCGCCGACGGGTTCACGTCGGCGCGGGTGTCGTCGCAGTCGGTGGCGTTGATGGCGTTGCCGCAGGCGGTCATGGCGCCGGCGCCGAAGCCGTCGAGGTCGCCGTCGTTGTAGGTGACCTGGGTGGGCTGGCAATCGGTGTTGTTGGTGACCGAGCCCTGGATCGGGGCGCACGACTTGGTCGCGTCGCCCGCGCCGAAGCCGTCGAGATCGACGTCGGCGTAGTAGCTGGTCGCGTCGATCGCCTCGGCGTCGGCGGTCGAGCCGTCGCAGTCGTTGTCGACGGCGAGGTTCGCGCAGTCCTCGACCGCGTTCGGGTTGACCGAGGCGTCGCCGTCGTTGCAGTCGGTGTCGCTGGCGACGCCGCAGGCGGTCATCGCGCCCGCGCCGAATCCGTCGAGGTCGTTGTCGGCATAGGTGACGAGGTCGTCGTTGCAGTCGTCGCTGTTGGCGACCGAGCCCGCGATCGGGCTGCACGAGAGGGTCGGCAGGCCCGCGCCGAAGCCGTCGCCGTCGCCGTCGAGGAAGTACGCGATCGCGTCGGTCGACTCGGAGTCCTCGTTCGCGATGCCGTCGCAGTCGTTGTCGACGCCGTCATTGGCGCAGGTCTCGGGCGCGCCGGGGAAGACCACCGCCGACGCATCGTTGCAGTCGAGGTCGTTCGCGACGTAGCCGGGCGGCGCGATCGGCGAACAGGTCGTGATCATGGTGCGGCCGTCGCCGTAGCCGTCGGCGTCGGCGTCGGGGTAGTACGAGTAGGTCGGCAGATCCTCGTCGACGAAGCTGTCGCAGTCGTCGTCCTCCTCGTCGCACTCCTCGTCGGCGCCGGGGTGGACGGTGAAGTCGTTGTCGTCGCAGTCGTCGTCGTTGGACACGTAGCCGACCGGCGCGATGCAGAAGAACCCGGAGACCAGCGGATTGCCGAAGCTGTCGGCGTCGGCGTCATGGAAGCAGAGCGTCGAGTGCCCGGTCACCGTGAAGACGGCGTTGACCTGGGTCTCGTTGCCCGACGCGTCGCGCACGGTGATGACCACCGCGTGGTTGCCGAGCGGACGGGCCGTGCCCGCCACCGGGGACTGCGTGACCGAAAGCGAGCCGCTTGCGGTGCAGTTGTCGCTGGCGACGACCGTCGCGGCGAAGTTCGGCACCGCGGCCGAGCAGTTCTGGCCCGCAGCGCCACTGAGCGCCGCGGTGTAGCTCGACACCACCGGGTCGATCGTGTCGGCGGCGGTCGCGACCGTCACCTGGAGCTGCACCGAGCCGCCCGCACCGCTCGCGGTGAGCGTGTAGAGGCCGGCGGCGACATTGCTGAGGTCGACCGTCGAGGCGGTGAAGCCGTTCGGTCCGGTCCACGCGGTCGAGGTCGTGTTGGTGACCGTCACGTCGATCGCGCCGGTCGCGGTGTTGCAGTTGGCGGCGCTCGTCGAGACCAGCACCGCGGTCGGCGGCGGGGCGATGATGGTGCCGACGTGGGTGCCGCCGCTCGCGATCCTCGAGGCGAAGCCGAGGTTCGCAGGAATCGTGGTCTGGCCGCTCGCGTTGGAGCCCCAGGCGACGACGGTGCCGTTCGAGCGGAGCGCGACCGAGTGCGCGTTGCCGGCGGCGACGGCGGTGACGCCGCTCAGGCCAGCGGGAACCGCAAGGGGGCCGCCGGTGCCCGTGTTCTGTCCCCAGGTCGCGACGGTGCCGTCGGCGCGCGCGGCGAGCGAGTGGAACTGTCCGCCCGCGATCGCGGCGACGTTCGCGAGACCCGCCGGCGGAACGCTCTGGCCGTAGTTGAAGTTGAGCCCGGTGTTGGCCGTGCCGGCGCCCCAGCAGGTGACGGTGCCCGTGTTGCGGAGCGCGATGTTGTGGAGCGAACCCGCGGCGATCTTGGTGACGCCGCTCAGGCCGGCCGGGATGGTGACCTGGCCGTTCGAGTTCGTGCCCCACGCCTGCACCGTGCCAGCCGACTTGAGGATGATCGAGTGGACGTTGCCCGCCGCCGCCGCGACCGCGCCGGTCACGCCCGCGGGAACCGCAAGCGCGCCGCCGATGCCGGTGTTCTGGCCCCAGCTCGCGACCGTGCCGTCGGCACGCACGACCAGGGTGTGGTTGGTGCCCGCGGCGATCGCCTGCACGATGCCGAGTCCGGGCGGAACGGCCGTCTGGCCGGACGCGTTGCTGCCCCAGCAGACCACCGAGCCGCTCGCGGTCAGCGCGACCGAGTGCAGTCCGCCGCCCGCGATCGCCGTGCTGCCGCCGAGTCCGGCCGGAACCGTCGACTGGCCGGAGCCGTTGCCGCCCCAGAAGGTGAGCGTGCTGCTCTGCGCGTGCGCGGAACCCGCGGCACCGGCCGCGAGCAGCGCCGCGACCTGCAGCGAGGTGGACATGGCGAAGCGGCCGCGGGGGGAACGCGACCGGCTGCTGGTGTTGGACTGCGTGGGACGAAGGTTCATCTTGGACTCCTCTCGATCGGCCCGCTGATGGCCATCAGGACCGCTCGATTGATCTCAGCTCTTGCTCACGGCACGCACACGCTCACTCAGACACTTGCACGAACTTGTCCCTCAGGCTCGCTCCCGCCACGGCCGCGATGGGCGCAACGACACCGATCGAGCGGGATGCGGCCTCATGCCGCATTGCTTGCGTCTCTTGCCCTGACGAATGACTGGCCGCCGTGCACTGCGCCGGAGCCATGCAGAACTCTGCACGCCTCCCTGCGTCCGCCTGCCGCGCCCGAACGCAACGACTCCGCATTCGCGGAGTGCGCGCCAAGACACGGGCAAGCACAGCTCAGAGCATAACGGCTGATCATTTCTTATTCCTTGAGTGGACAAAATCGGGGCGACTTACCGTGCGATGGGCAGAAAGGGGGCGGCTGCCTGCCCATGCGCGGTCAGAGTGTGGAGCGGGCGCGGGGGAAGTCAATGTGATTCGCGGCATAAAGCAAGGTATCTCATGGACTTGGAAATTTGTCGATCTGCGGCGGCTCGGTCCGTCTGCGCGGTGGATGCCGAGAACCAACGCAACACTTTTCGGTTCACGGACCTCACGCCCCCTCATGAATGAACCAACCCGACACCCACGTCGAGCGATTTGGCGCCCGTCGACGAATGGCGCTCCGCATCGGGGGCATCGGTCGACGGTCGCGCGGATCGACGGAGTCGCGCGGGCGAGGTCGATAGTCGAGCTCGATCCCCCGACGGGCGAGGACGAAAAACACAACGCCCCGACCGACGGCCGGGGCGTTGCGATGGATCGAAGCGGTCAGACCCGCGGGTCCGGAATCACCAGCCGGTGCCCGGGCGGTCCTGCTTCACGGCCGGCAGGCCGTGCTGCATGTAGAACGCGATGTCGTTCGGATCGAGGATGCCGTCGCGGTTCAGGTCGGCGGCCGCGAGGTGGCCCATGCCGAGGCGACGGAGCTCCTTCACCTTCATCGCGACGCGCGGGGCGCCGCCGGTGAACGCGCCGCAGGTCGTGCCCGACTTGGCGAAGTTCAGCGAGATGAAGCCGAAGTCGCCGTTGTTCACGCTGGCGTCGTCGTTGAAGTTCGAGATGTCGCCGGCAGCGGCGGCGCCGAAGTCGCCGACGTAGATGCCGAAGTCGAGGATGTCGACGAAGTTGTCGTCGTTCGAGTCACCCTGGTCGAGCGCGAAGCTCGCGGCGTACTTGACGCCCGAGACGCTCGCCGAGGCGGTGTCCGAGAGCGAGTGGCCCGCGTCCTTCGCGGTGATGCAGCCGTAGGAAGCCGCGACCGGGACCTGGACGTTCGAGGCGGTGCCCGAGCCGTTGGTCATCGAGACGCTGACGACCTGCGACGAAGCGCCGGCGACGACACGCACCGAGCGCGACGACGAACCGGTGATCGAGCCGTTCAGGCTGACCGCGGCGTCGAGGAGCTGGTAGTTCGCGACGGTGACGAGCACGGTCGAGCTCGCGGTGTTGCCCGCGGCGTCGGTGGCCGAGTAGGTCACCGTGGTCGCGCCGACCGGGAAGGCGGCGCTCATCGCGGCCGAGTCCGAGCGCGAGGCGTTCACGGTGAGGCCGGTGCCGCAGCTGTCCGAGGCGGTCGGCGCGGTCAGCGAGACCAGCGCGCCGGCCGTGGTGCCCGCGTCCGCGGCGACCGAGACGGCCGACGGGGTGCCGACGAGCGAGAACGGCGCGAGCGAGGTCACCGAGACGGTGCTCGACTGCGAGAAGGTGAGCGACGTGCCGTTCGCGTCGGTGACGCGGGTCGGCAGGAAGCTGGTCGAGAGCGCGATCGCATCGGCATCGGCGCAGGCGCCGGCGATGGTGCGGAACTTGAGCACGGCGACGTTGCCGGCCGCGATGCCCGCGCCCGACGCGCCCGGATCGATACCGGTGGCGAACAGGACCTTGCTGTTCGCGCTGTCGTGGCTGCTGAAGATCAGGGTGGTGAAGTCCGCGCCGCCGGTCACCTCGACGAACTCGACGAGGGCCGAGTCATAGGCGACGGTGGCCTGGGCGCCGACCGCCCCGGTCATGCCGGCGAGGTCGACACTGACGGTGAACTCGCGCGAGGCCTCCGCCGCGGTCGTCGACGTCGTCGCCGAACCGCTCACGGACAGGACCTGCGCGAACGTGCTCGAGGCGCACATGGCGATGGCGCTTGAAGCGATGAAGGCGAAGGCCTTCGCGTGGGACTTCATGATCAAATCTCCTCTGCGGAGCCAAGGGGTCGAATGGATCGCACGATCCGGACACAACGAAACGACCCCGAAGACGCAGCGCAAAGGTGCCGCGGGCGCGGTCTGAAGCAAGTAGGACGCCTGTGAAACGTACGAGAACGGGGAAGAGAAATATGAAAGAGGCGTTCTCGGGCGGCAGGTGAAGTCCTTATATGGACGAGACTTGCGCCGCCTCGCGGTCCAGGAGCCGCTGGGTGGCCGCGGCGTCGCGCAGACCAACCGGGGGGGTCGCCCGCCCGTTCCGCGCCGCCAGCACCGCGTCGAGCATCGCCCCGACCTCGTGGTCGTAGCCGCTGCCGAGCGGATAGTCCGTGCCCGCGTGCACAGCCTCCTCGCGGCCGCCGCGCAGCACCACCAGCTCTGGATCGCGTCCGAGGCGGAAGTCGAGGGTCGCCTCCTCGCACTCGATGGTCGCCGTCATGGTGAACTGGAAGGAGGGGTCCTCCATCCAACCGCCCTCGGCCTCGACCACCGCGCCGTCCGCGAACCGGTATCGCGCGTTGACATGCATGCGCGTGCCGCGGGCCTCGACCTCGGCCGGCTCGCCGAAGACGAAGCGCACGAAGTCGGCGTCGTGGATGTGCAGGTCGACGAGCGCACCGCCCGAGCGGCGGACGTCGAGGTAGAAGTCCTGGCTCCACGCCGGCCGCGCGCCCATGCGCCGGAACGACGCGCGCCGCGGGCGGCCGAAGCGACGCGTGCGCACCGCCTCCGCCATCCACGCCCACGCGGGCCAGAACCGCATGCAGTGCGCGGGCATGACCAGCACGCCGGCGGCGTCGGCCTCGGCGGCGAGCGCGTCGATCTCGGCGGCGTCGAGCGAGGTCGGCTTCTCGACGAGCACATGCTTGCCCGCGGCGATCGCCTGGCGGACGAGCGCCACGTGGGTGTCGGTCGGGGTGCAGATCGAGACCAGCTCGATGTCGCTCCGCGCCAGCAGCGCCTCGAACGACGCCGCGCGGGGCAGGGTGGCGAGCAGCTGGTCGGCCGCGGCCGAGCCGGTGATGAGGTTGCCCGCGGTCGCGGCCCGGGTCGAGGGATCGAGCAGCGCGCGGACCTCGGCACGCGCGTGACCCGCGTACGCGGCGAGGTGGGTGCGGCCCATGAACCCGACGCCGGCGATGCCGACGCCGACCACCCGCGGCGACGCGGCCACGCCGGGGTTCAAGCCTTCGGCGCGAAGGTGACTCCGCTCTCCATGTAGAAGTTCACGAAGTCGCCCGCGGCGAACTCGCGCGCCGACTGGCCTGCCGCCGGCGTGACCCACATCGGCACCACCGCCTGCAGGAGCACGCGGTTCGCCGCGGCGTCGACCGCGCGGATGCGTCCCTGCACGATGCGGGGGTGACCCTCGACCGGCTCGATGAACTCGCCGCCCGCGCTCGCGCGGTGGAACTTCTGCGCCTGGCCGGTGATCACGCCCTCGATGCGCTTGCCGGGCGCCACCGCGGTGTGGCCCTTCTGGTGGAGCCGCAGCACGTACTCGGTGTGGGGCACGGAGATGACGAAGCCCTCGGGGGAGGCCTCCTCGAGGCGCGCATGGCAGACGGCGGGATCGCCGGAAATCGTCGTGTCGCTCATGCGCGGGAAGATACACGCTTCCGCCGCCGCCGTACCATCGCGCCCGTGCTGCTGCTGATCGACAACTACGACTCGTTCACCTTCAACCTGGTGCAGAGGTTCGGTGAGATCGACCGCGCCCTCGAGGTGCGGGTGGTGCGCAACGACGCGATCTCGGTGGAGGAGGCGGTCGCGCTGCGGCCGAGCCACCTCGTCATCTCCCCGGGCCCGTGCACGCCGAAGGAGGCGGGGGTCAGCGCCGACCTGATCCGGCGCTTCCGCGGCGAGGTGCCGATCCTCGGCGTCTGCCTCGGGCACCAGACGATCGGCGACTGCCACGGCATGCTGGTCCGCCGCAATGACGAGCCGGTGCACGGCAAGACGAGCGAGATCCACCACGACGGTCGCGGGCTGTTCGCCGCGATGTCCAATCCGTTCGTCGCCACGCGGTACCACTCGCTGGTGGTCGACCGCGCGACGGTGCATCCCGACTTCGAGGTCACGGCCTGGACGGCGCGCGGCGAGATCATGGGGCTCCGGTGGAAGGCGCCCGAGGGCGCGTCGCCGCTCGAGGGCGTGCAGTTCCACCCCGAGAGCTTCCTCACCGTCGAGGGACCGAAGCTGCTGGCGAACTTCCTGCGGATGCGCTGACCGCCGAATGCGCCGCGGCGCTCAGCGCAGCGCGCCGCGCACGAACTCCGCGCGGGCGGCGCGGTCATCGCGGCCATTGCCGAGCGGGCTGCCCGCCGCGCGCGACAGGTGCGCCGGCTGCACCTCGAGCAGGAGCCGGTTCACCAGCGCGAGCTCGATGCCCTCGACGCGGCGCAGCGCCACACCGAGGCGCAGCCGCGACAGGAACTTGATGGCCTCCTCGAGCGAGAGCAGGCGGCACGAGCGCAGGATGCCGAGCGCGCGGTGCACGCGGTCGTCGAGCGCGGCGGGGTCGCGCTCGACCAGCACGCGGCGCGCGGCGCGCTCGTACTCGACGAACTGCGGCAGGATCGAGCCTGCGAACTCCTCGACGATGTCGCGCTCGCTGCGGCCGAGGGTGGTCTGGTTCGACACCTGGTAGAAGTCGCCGAGCGCCTCGGTGCCCTCGCCGTGGAAGCCGCGGATCGCGAGGTGCAGTTCCTTCGCCGACCGCTGCACGCGCTCGAGCTCCTGCACCAGCGCGAGCGCCGGGAGGTGCAGCATCGCGCTCACGCGGATGCCGGTGCCGAGGTTGGTGGTGCAGGCGGTGAGGTAGCCGAAGCGGGGGTGGAACGCGTACTCGATCGAGCGCTCGATCGAGAGGTCGAGCGCGGTCATCCGGTCGCACAGCGCGCGCAGCTGCATGCCCGGGGCGAGCATCTGGAGGCGCAGGTGGTCCTCCTCGTTGACCATCACGCTCGTCGATTCGTCGCCGCTGATCGCGACGCAGCGCGGATGGGTCGCCTCGACGAAGGGCCGCGAGATGAGGTTGCGCTCGAAGAGCATCTGCCGGTCGACGGCGGCGGTCGCCTGCACGTTGACCCAGCGCGTGCCCGCCTCGAACGGACCGCCGAGGCGCGCCGACTGCACGTGGTGCACGATGTCGCTGAGCTGGTCGTGCGTCGAGCGGTTGACGAAGTTGAATCCGATGAGGTTGCGCGCGAGGCGCACGCGGCTCGAGAGCACGCAGTCCGACATCGGTGCGTCGGGGCCGTCGCCCACCAGCGGGGGAAGCGCGGCGCTCACGGCTGTCCGCTCCCGGATCCGGCGCCCTCGGCGTCGGTGCCGAGCGCGAGCATCTCGTCGCGCAGCCGCGCGGCGCGCTCGTACTCCTCGCGGGACACCGCCTCGCGCAGCTCGCGTGCGAGCCGGTTGCGGGCGGCCGCGCGGTCGATGAGCCGCGCCGACTGCGCGGGATGACGCCCGGTGTGCGCGGTCGCGCCTTCCTGCGTGCGCTCGATGAGGCCGGCGAGATCCTCCTCGAAGTGGCGGTAGCAGTGCGGGCATCCGAGGAGCCCGGACTCGCGGAGCGACGCCATCGTCATGGCGCAGTTGGGGCAGCTCTTCACCGTGCGCGGGGTCGACTGCGCCGTCTTCTCGAGCAGCTTGCCCGCGATCAGCGCGGGGCCGGCCACCGTCGGCAGGATGTAGCCGCGCTCCGCCGCGTGCTCGGCGCACAGGTGGATCTCGCTCTTCAATCCATTGTGCACGAGCGTCTCGTGCACGACGGCGGGATTGGGGCAGCAGTCGCAGGTTCGTTCCATGGCGGGGTCGGGAGAGGCGTGATGCTAGGCGCGTACTTCGGACGAATCGATGCGCCCGCTGGAGGACCGCGGCGTCCGGTCACGCGAGCGCGGCGCGCACGCGCACCAGGCTCTCGAGGATGCCGCGCACCGCGCTGAGCGGCTGGATCGTCGCCGCATCCGACGACGACCGCTTGGGATCGGGATGGCACTCGAGGAAGATCGCGTCGACGCCGACCGCGACCGCGGCCCGCGCCATCTGCGCGCAGCGGTCGGGGCGACCGCCGGTCGAGGTCTTGTCGCCGCCCGGCAGCTGCATCGAGTGCGTCGCGTCGTAGCAGGTGGGAGCGCCGAACTCGCGCCCGAGCTCGATCATGTCGCCCACGCCGATGAAGTCGGTCACCAGCCGGTTGTAGCCGAAGAAGGTGCCGCGCTCGGTGAGCATGCTGCGCACCGCGCCGCCCTCGCGCAGCTTCTCGAGGGCGTTGCGCATCTCGGCGGGCGACATGAACTGGCCCTTCTTGACGTTGACCGCCTTGCCGGTGGCCGCCGCGGCGGCGAGCAGGTCGGTCTGCCGGCAGAGGAACGCGGGGATCTGCAGCAGGTCGACCACCTTGCCCGCGGCCTCCGCGTGATGGGGCTCGTGGATGTCGGTGGTCGCGGGCACGCCCAGCCGCTCGCGCATGGCGGCGATCAGGTCGAGGCCCTTCCGCAGTCCGGGGCCGCGGGGGCTGCGGATGCTCGAGCGGTTCGCCTTGTCGAAGCTCGCCTTGAAGACGTACGGCAGGCGCAGGTCGGCGCAGATCGAGGCGACCGTCTCGCCGATCTGGCGGTTGGTGGCGTCGTCCTCGAGCACGCACGGTCCGGCGATCACGAGCAGCGGTCGGGACGGGCCGGGCGCCGCGTCGAACCACCCGTGCAGCAGCGCCTCCTGGGCGGAGCGGGCGGCTGGGTTCGCGGCGGCGTGGGACGGGTCTGGAGTCATGGGGCGGGCAGTGTACGGGACAGGCAGGAGGGCCCCGATGGAGGCCCCGATGCAGGCCCCGCCGCCGGACCGCGGTCGACCCGGCGCGCGGAAACGGCGCGGTCCGCGCCGCGCGCCACGCGGGGCAGGCCGCGCCGCGGCGGCGCGACCGCGATTCTCGACAACTTCCGCATGTTCGAAAAAGTCGGACCTGCCGCCTGCCGAAGTCGCGGTGTGGAGGGGACGCCCGGATGCGCCCCCGGAAGACAGCCATTCGCCCCGGCATCGCGCCGACGGCGCCTTCGCGAGCACCGCCATGGAACCGCTTCCGCTCGAGCCCGATGCCTTCGTCGCCCACGTCGTGGAGCTGCTTCGCCGGCAGCATCCGACCAGCAGCGCGGTCGTCACCGGCCCGCTCCACCTCGTCCTCGACGGCCGGCACCTCGGGCTCGAGAATCTCTACCGCATGGTGCTGCGCGATCCGCGCAACGCGCAGGAGATCGTCGAGAACTACCTCGAGCGGCTCTTCGAGGGCGACCAGATCTCCGGTGCGCCGCTGCCGTTCTCGGTGGCGCGCGCGCGGATCATGCCGCGCATCCAGCCCGAGTCGATCTTCGAGCAGCTCGACCGCGAGTCGGTCGCGCATGTCCCGTTCGTGAACGGCACGGTGGTGGTGTTCGTCATCGACCTGCCGCAGCTGACCGTCTCGATCACCACCGAGCAGATGCTCCGCTGGGGCCTCCAGCCCGACGACCTCGACGCGATCGCGCGCGAGAACCTCACGCGGTACGCGCCCAACCTCGAGGTGCGGCTCATCGACTCGCATGACGGCGGTCGCGCCGCGATCGTCGCGCAGCAGGACGGCTACGACGCCGCGCGCCTGCTGCTCTCGACGCTCCACGGCCGGCTCTCGCGCGAGCTCAAGGGCGACTTCTACGTCGCGACGCCCGCGCGGGACACCTTCATCGCGATGAGCGTCGGCCCGAACGACTTCGTCGGCCGGCTGAAGCAGCGCATCGACGAGGACTACCGCCGGCTGCCGTACCCCATCACGAGCGAGCTGTTCTACGTGACGCGCGACGGCGTCGCGGGCACGGCGGAGGCGGCCTGAACGCGGCGCACGGCCTGGCGGACAGGCGAATCGCGCCTTGCCTGAGGTCGAGGCGGTTTCGCGCGTGAATTCGCGCCTAGATTCGCGACTTACTTCGACGTGGACTTCGATGGGGACTTCGACGTGGACGTCGACTTCGCCGTCTCATCGACGCCGGTGTCGGCCGTCGCCGCCGCGGCATCGTCCGTCCTCGCCTCGGCGAGCAGCAGCTTGATCGCATCCTCGAGCGACGCGCTCGCCACGTCGGCGCCGCGCAGGCGGCCGTTGCGGTCGATCAGGTAGTAGTCGGGGAAGCTGTCGACCGCATAGGCGGCGTTGACCTCGCCCTTCGAGTCGATGCACACCGGGTACTCGATGCCCTTGCCGCGCACGAGGTCGAGCATCTTCTCGCCGCCGTCGGGGCGGCAGACGCCGATGATCACGAGCCCCTGGTCGGCGTACTTGCGCGCGAGCTCGTTGGCCTTGGGGATGCTCGCGATGCACGGTCCGCACCAGGTGGCCCAGAAGTCGAGCACCACGACCTTGCCGCGCAGTTCCTTCAGGGTCGCGGCGCTGCCCATGGTGGCCGCGGTGTTGGTCCACTGGGTGACGAACGCGAGTTCGGGCGCCTCGGGGCACTGGTCGAACTTGGCGACCTGGCCGCGGCGGCGTCCGTCGCCCTCGAGCATCGCGCGCGGGAGCGGCTCGACGCGCGCGGCGGCGGGGGGCTTCTCCGCGTCGACCGCGGGCTTGGCGAGCGAGGGTGACTTCTTCTTCTCCGGCTTCGACGCGGGGCTGGCCTCGCCGCCGTCCACGGGCACCTTCTCGGCGAGCAGCTTCTCGGCGACCGCGCGCACATGCTGCGGCTGCAGGCCGATCGCGCGCAGCGTGCCCTTGCGGTCGATCACGCCGTAGGTCGGCCAGAAGCCGACGTTCCACGCCTTCGCGCTCTTGCCGCCGTTGTCGATCGCGAGCGGGTACTGCACGCCGGCGGCGCCGGCGACCTTCTCCATGGTCTCGCTGCCGCGCGCGGCGTCGTGCACGCCGATCACGACGAGGCCCTGGTCGCCGAGCTCCTTGATCATCGCGACGTTCTCGGGAAGCGCCTTGCGGCACGGGCCGCACCAGGTCGCCCAGAAGTCGACGACGATCACCTTGCCCTTGAGCGTCTCGAAGAGGTCGCCCTTCTTCAGCGGGTCGATCTCGTCGGCCTTGCCGACCCAGCCGCGCAGGTCGAGCTTCGGCGGCGCCTTGCCGGTCATCGCGCGGTGCTTCGGACCGGCGTCGCCGATGCGCCAGAACCACTCGTCGGGGAACTCGTCAGCGGCGACCGCGGCGTGCGTCGCGCCCACCGGCATCGAGGACGATGTCGCGGCGGCGGCGGGGCCGATCGGCGCGAGCGTGAGCAGGACCGCAGGAATCGTGCGAAGCGCGGAGTTCAGGGCGAGCATCGGGGCAGCGTACAGGCGCGTCGCGCGCATGCGAGGGGAAACACGCGGAATCGCCCTGTTTGCCGCGAGTCCCGCGGTGGCGGCGGGCGTTAGCATACGCCCCTCCGCGCGGCGACCCCGCGCCTCACCCCAGCTGTTCCGAGGTAGTCATCATGGCGAAGGACACGCGTTCGAAGGTCGCTCCCGCGCAGGCAACTGGCCCGATCGGGGTCGCGCTGATCGGCACCAAGTTCATGGGCCGCGCGCACTCGACCGCGTGGGGCAAGTGCGCGCAGTTCTTCGACCTCAAGCGCCCGCCCGCGATGCGCGTGGTCGCGGGTCGCAACCCCGCGGAAACCTCCGCGTTCGCCGCCAAGTGGGGCTGGCAGGACTCGACCGTGAACTGGAAGGACCTGCTCGCGAACCCCGAGGTCGAGCTCGTCGATGTCTCGACGCCGAACCATCTCCACGCCGAGATGTCGATCGCGTGCCTCGAGGCCGGCAAGCATGTCGCGTGCGAGA